>JAISKM010000119.1 GCA_031261285.1 Candidatus Symbiothrix sp.
TGTGGAAGTCCTTTTACCGCACCTTCGGGTAAAGTTTATAACACTGCCGCTTACAGCAATGCTAATTTGACAGGTTTGTGCTGGACTACAACCAACTTACAAGAAGCCGGTTATAGCGCTACCTGCTATAGTAATAACTGTGGTACTTATCCAACTCGCGGTTATTATTACACTCCAGGGGCAAATCCTGATAACGCTTGTGCTGCACTGAACTCCGGTGGGAACACATGGCGTGTACCGACTGCTACAGAGTGGGGGTATCTACAGACCGCATTCCCGTCTTTAGCAGCGGGCATTGGCACTACCGGTAATACCGCTGCACTACAGGCTGAATGGAACAGTCTTGCTAATATGACCGGCCGATTCGATTCGGATACTGGTCCTACTTGGGTGGGATGGGGTGATGTCTCTTTCTATTTTGTACAGGGCACTTCCGGATTTCATTATATCTTCAATAAGGATGCGACGACTTTTAGTGGACGCTCTGATGTTAATAGCTGGTGTCCTGTTCGGTGTGTGCGCAGTTTGTAAGTTTAAGCTTTCCCGCGTCACTTTGATGATGCAAAAACAGCATAAAAATTGGTGGTTCGTGTTATCATAGGCTGGGAGATGAAGTCCTTTCATGGCTTAGACTATTAAGAAAGAGAGCCCGCTGGGTTTTTGTACATAGTTTCGTTTTTCCTGAGCGGGTTCTTCTTTCTTTTTTCCAACAAAACAACTTCAGTAATGTAATGATTCTCCCTACATCCCCAACCTCATGACCTCATTAATTAGGTCATGAGGTTTAATGTAAATAAAGATTATTCCATTGCTACTGAGGTTGTTTTCTTAAAAAATCAGGTAAGAATAAGGTTTCGTAAGTCCTAACGAAACAATCATAGTAAATCTTTTTAATCACCTAAATCACAGTTCAGAGTGCTTGCCTAATTCGCAACAATTTCTCTAACAGCGGTTCGAGCAAATCAATTTGCAGCATGTTGGCACCATCGGAAAGGGCTTTTGCCGGCTCGGGGTGCGTTTCGATGAATAGTCCGTCTGCGCCTACGGCAATGGCCGCTTTGGCGATCGTTTCGATGAGTTGGGGCATACCGCCTGTTACGCCGGTGGTTTGATTGGGCTGTTGGAGTGAGTGCGTCACGTCCATTACTACCGGAAAACCGAACGTTTGCATTTGCGGAATGCCGCGGTAGTCCACGATGAGGTCGGTGTAGCCAAACGTGGTGCCGCGTTCGGTCAACATCACCTGATTATTACCCGAATCTACGATTTTTTGCGCCGCAAATTGCATCGCAGCAGGCGATAAAAATTGGCCTTTTTTGATGTTTACAATGTGTCCTGTTTGCGCTGCGGCCACCAGCAAGTCGGTCTGACGGCACAAGAAAGCCGGAATTTGCAACACATCCACGTATTCCGCCGCACGGGCTGCATCCGTCGTTTCGTGAATATCCGTCACGGTGGGCACGCCAAACGTGTCGCGCACTTTGCCGAGAATTTTCAACGCCTGGTCGGTGCCAATGCCTGTGAATGAATCCACACGCGAGCGATTTGCTTTTTTGTACGACCCTTTAAACACGTATGGAATCCCTAATTTTTGCGTCAGGCGCACCAATTTTTCAGCGATCTCCAGGACCATTTTCTCATTTTCAATGGCACACGGACCCGCCAATAGGAAAAATTTATCTTTTTTCTGTAACTCTTGAATTGTCAACATAGTATAGTCTGTTTTTGCATAATTGCTACATCTAAAAACCCTTGCGCGGTTTTTAGCCAATTTTTCAACACACCGCTTTGTTCGTAGCCTGCTTTTTGAAACAGCTGATAACTTGGCTGATTCGTCAGCGGCACAAATGCATAGATTTGTTGCAGTTGCAGAATCTCAAACGCATAGTCCGCAATCAATTGGAGCGTTTGCCGGCCAAAACCTTGCCGGCGAACCTGCGTATCCAACAAAATGCCAATGCCGGCACGGCGATTCAACGGATCAAAATCATATAAATCAATCGTTCCCACAGGTGTTTCGGAGTGCTTTTCAACAATCATCAGCCGCAGTTGCCCCGTCTGAAAAATGTCTTGATGCTGCTTCGCGAGGTATTCGCGCAACGTGAACCGGGAATAGGGCGTCAGTGTTGAGCCATGATGCCACAACTCGGCGTCATTTTCCCAGCGATAAAGCGTGTCTAAGTCTTCCGGCTCCAACGCACGCAACAGGATATAATCGTTTCCAAGTTTCAAAACTTTTTAAACGCTTTAATGGTTTCCAAAGGATTTTCCGTTTTGAAAATAGCATTGCCTGCCACCAACGCATTGGCACCCGCTTTTAGCATCTCCGGTGCGTTATTGAGGTCGATGCCCCCGTCCACTTCGATCAGCGTGCTTAATCCTTGACTGTCAATCAGTTGACGCAATCGTTGCACGCGATCAAAGGCTTGCGGAATAAATTTTTGTCCACTGAAACCGGGGTTGACCGACATGATCAACACCAAATCCAATTCGGGCAAAATATCGCGCAGCAATTCGACCGGCGTATGCGGATTAAGTGCCACACCCGCCTTCATGCCCGCTTCTTTAATTTGCATAACCGTGCGGTGCAAGTGCGTGCACGCCTCGTAATGAACAGTCAGCAACTGCACGCCCATGTCGCGAAAACGCGTGATGAATTTCTGTGGTTCCACAATCATCAAGTGGGCATCCAGCGGCTTAACGGTCTGTTTGGCAACCTGTTCCATAACCGGAAATCCGATCGAGATGTTCGGCACAAACACACCGTCCATCACGTCCAAATGAATCCAGTCGGTGAGACTTTGATTGAGCATGTCTACATCTCGTTGCAAGTGCAAAAAATCGGCTGCCAGCAACGAGGGAGAGAGAATAAATGACCGGTTATCCATGATAGACGCGTGCAAACAGTTCCAGAAACGATACTGTTTCTTCACTTGGTTCTAAGACAGCGGCAGAAGTCGGTTTGCTTGTCGTGGATGGAGAATGTGTTGTGTTAAAAGAAGTAATTGTTTGACTCATACGCAATTCGTTTTTTAGTTGTTTTTAAGGAGAACTTTTCCCCTTTGATACTAAAACGAATTGCTTTTGATTTTATTGTGTGATCGATAAACTTTTTTTTAACCGTGAGTTTGCACCCACGGTTATAAACACATAAGTCCTGCGAACTTTAGTCTACTGTCAGGCTAATTTGTTTTTCGTCTGCCATCCGACGGATATTCAGGATGGCGTAACGCATCCGGCCGAGTGCCGTATTGATGCTCACACCCGTCTGATCGGCGATTTCTTTGAAACTACAATCTTGATAATAGCGAAGTTGCAGTACCTCTTTCTGATTGTCGGGTAGAAGTTCGATGAGATGCTGCACATCAGACGAAATTTGGTCGCTCACTATGGTATCTTCGATGGTGCCGTCAGCTATTTTGGTATCGTTCAGCAAGTCGAACTCATAATTGTCGTTAGAAACGGTCTGTTCGTTCTTTTTCTGCCGATAATAGTCAATAATCAGGTTGTGCGCAATGCGGTTGATCCACGCGCGAAACTTCCCATTTTCGATATAGCGATCCTGTTTGATCGTTACAATGGCTTTTACAAATGTTTCTTGAAAAATATCTTCGGTGAGTTCGCGGTTGCGAACGATGAAATATATATACGAAAAAACCCCGCTTTTGTGTCTGTTCAACAAGACATCAAAAGCAGCATTTTCACCTTTTGCATAGGCTATGACCAATTGTTCATCGGTCATCTTGTTCAACTGCATCATTACTTAATCCTTATTGATTCGCGTAATAATCTAATCTATAAGCAATCTTTTTAAATGATTTATAACCTAATACCAACGCAAAGGTAGGTTCTTTTTTTGAACCTACCAAATTTTTTAACAATTATTTTAAAATTTGTAACCTAACGTCAACAAACTTTTGTAAGTTGTATTATTGAGCGAAGCCGGCTGTGAGGCGGCTAATAATTTGCCGTCATCATCCCAAACCGACGGGAAAGCGTACAAATCATTCTTTTGATATTTGTAGACAAACGCCAAATCAACATAGAACTTCGGCGTAAATTTGTAGCCAAGTCCGTAAGTGAGATGGTGCGTGTCACCTTCAATCACAAAGTTAGGCACCGTGCCAACGATTCCTGGCTCTTTCTGACCGTCTTTAAACGTTTGTTCGTATGGATTTTGCATCCAAGCATAACCCACGCGTGCTGAGAATTGAGGTGTAATCCGGTATTCAAATCCGGCTCGCAAAGTAGAAGCAACCTTGAAATCGTCGTCAATATATTTATTGTCATCTCGATAGCCTTCGCCATAAACGTTAGAAAGATTCATCGACCGGTAATCCTTGATTTCATAATCCAAACTCAAAATCGCTGAGGTCCCAAGCACACTTGCCACACTAAATGTCCAACTGTAAGGCGTATGGAAGCGATAATCCGTTGCACCATCGCTCGGTGTTTCCGCATATTTTATATCCGAACCGTCTAACATACCGGCATAATCCGCTTCAGCCCATCCACGATAATAATCGGTCAAATGATACCAAGTCGGCGAATGATAAGCAACGCCCAGGCGCAATTCGGGAACAGGTCGCCAAATGGCACCCACCTTGAATTGATAGCCCGAACCCTCGGTTTCAAAAAAGTTATCTAACCCGATGTAACCAAAATCTTGCATGCTCTCCGGCTCATAAAAATATTCCGTATAGTTCGTATTTGCTTTATAATAGATATCCGTCACCGAAAAATCCACACCTAAGTAGAATTGATCGTCGAAATTGGTTGCCAACGAGAAATCAAAATTATCAATGCCACCTTTTTCGGACACACCCAATATCGGATCTACTTCATCTCCTTGCAACAGTGGCGATTCATACTTATTGTTGCCTATCGGATTGATAAAATAGCCGTTATAGCCCAGCGTACTAAGCCAAGGAGTGCCGTTGCCATAGGTTTTCAACTGGTCGGAGCTGATGCCGCTGCCATTGTTGAGCCTGTTGGTTGTCAACGCAATATAATCCGTCAACGATGAGCCAAGGTATTGTGCCGACGCATTATATTTATTGTTGAAATTTTTCAAACGGTTGTATGAAAAAGCAAAATTGATTACAGGCATACTCAGGCTACCCGTACGCAAGGAGGTAACGTAAGACAAATTCTCAATATTAACATTGAATTTGTCATCTTTCGTTTCTATACGTTTCCATTTCGTTTTATTCGTGGCATTCGCGAGTCCTAACGTCGCGCTAACTTCCGAACTGCTGTAAACACCCAATCCGGCCGGATTGATGCTTATACCGGTCACATCGCCACCCAAAGCACCAAACGCGCCACCCATCGCTTGACCACGAGCGGTACCTTGCAAATCGTTACGAGAAAGGCGCAATGCATCCAGTTCGCCTTGTGCCAGAACGTAGCCGCCGCTCACTAACAATACTATGAATAATACTAATGTTTTTTTCATTTTTTTTTAATTTTCTATATTATTATAGTACCGTGGGCGTTGCACCCACGGTTACAAAAATACCAAATCTACAGACTTATCGTCTGCCACCGCCGCCGGATGAACGACCACCGCCGCCGCCACTGCTACCGCCGGATGAGCGACTGCCGCCACCACCACCGGAATAACTACTACCGGATGAACCGGAAGAGCGACTGCCGGAAGAATAGTCTGAAGAACTGCTTCGGCTTGATGACGAACTGCTTGAACTTCTCGTATAAGAATCCGAAGATGAGCTGCTTGAGCGCGTACTGCTATTAATCGCTTCCGAAGCACGCGTGTTCACTCCGGAATTGCCGGTTGAACGTGTAACCACACTTGGAGGTGTGTTTACGACTGCCGCACCACGCGAAGTAAGATCAGATACACGTACAGAACGTGATGAGCCACCTGTAGAAACTGCGTCACCTCTTGCTCCGGCAGAACGCATGCTACTGCCAACTCCTTCACTGCTACGCACCGAACTGCCTACCGAACCGCTACTGCGCGTTGAGCCATCCACAGACGAGCGTCCGTTTGCAGAACTGCGCACCGCGCCGGGTTGTCTATTATAGGAGTTGTGTGCATAATTGTTGCCCCAGTAATGACCGCCACCATAGTGTCCACCACCCCAGTAGTAGCCGCCGCCCCAGCCGTAGTGTCCGCCATAATAACCACCGTAGTAACCTCCATAATACCATGGATCATACCACCCATAGTGCCATGGACTATACCAACTGCTGTACCAGCCACCATAACGTGGTCCCCACCAGGAACTATACCGGTAATAGGGGCTATACCATGGATCGTACCAACTGTTATAAGGTGAGAACGAATAGCCTCCGTCCACATAATAAACGTCGATATCGTCAGCCACAATCACCACTTTAGATGGATCATGGAACTTCACGATACGTTGCGTCAATTCACCGTCAACATATTCTACTACCGTATCTGTGGCTTCCACCACTTCTTCACCGGTGTAACGGCGATTGTATTCGTCCACATCCCTCAAAGAGGTTGTAGAGGCTGTAGAGACCGTAGAGGTCGCCGGCACTGTAGAAACTGTCGAAGTCTGAATGACCGTAACCGGCGCCCGGCGCACCACCGCAGGTTTCGGCGTCACCACCTTTGTGGGTGCTGCACCGTATATATCATCGTCAAAAGCACTGCTTTGAGCCGCTAATGAAAGCGAAGCAAACAGCATCATTAAAAAAGTGTACCATTTCATTGTTTTCATTGTCAATCTCCTTTCTTTATTTAGATTTTTTGTTTTTATAAGTACAAAGTTACGAAACAAATTTCACACTTCCAAACATTTAGTATTATTTAACTACAATTTAGACTATTTTCTCCTCAGAAAGTTTAACCAAGATACGGGTTTATTTTGAATGACCAAACTAATTTCACAAGTTTTTTCAAAAATAATTCATAATTCATAATTCATAATCAAAAAAATGTTGTACCTTTGCAGACTGAAATGTTTAAAAGTATAACAATTTTAAAATAAACGGTCAAAAAAATTATGATTATTGTACCATTAAAAGAAGGCGAAAACATTGAAAAAGCCTTGAAAAAGTTTAAGAGAAAGTTTGAAAAAACAGGTGTAACGAAAGAATTACGTCGTAGACAAGCGTTTACAAAGCCGTCTATCGTGAAACGTGAAGAAAAAATTCACGCGGTGTACGTAGAAAAATTGCACTTAAACGAAGATTAAGCGATAATAAAATTGGGGGCAATGCCTATCGAATCATTTTTGCACTATTTGCGATACGAAAAAGTCTATTCTGCTCATACTGTAGAGGCTTACGAGAATGATTTGATGCAATTTAAAGAATTTTTCTGTGGCGATGAAGCGTTTGATCCGGGTGCGGTGGACGCTGTCATCATCCGCCGTTGGATGGTGTCGCTGATGGAAGAAGGCTATTCGTCGCGATCGGTCAACCGGAAATTGAGTTCACTCAAATCATTTTTCCGCTATTTGAACAAAAATCACCTCGCAGACGTTAATCCTGCAAAGAAGGTCGTGGGTCCGAAAACGAACAAGTTGTTGCCTAACTTTGTTCGCGACAACGAAATGAACGGCTTATTAGACGATTGGGAACCCGACGATTCGTTTGAAGGACAACGCGACAAAACGATTCTGGATGTTTTCTACATGACCGGCATGCGTTGCGCAGAGTTGGTCGGACTGAAAGATGAAGATGTCGACTTTGGTGCACAAGTGATTAAGGTGACCGGCAAACGCAATAAACAGCGGTTGATTCCGTTTTCTAAGCCGCTTGCAAACAATTTGAAGGAGTATTTGACATTGCGCAATAAACTTGTAGGGGTACCCCTTGTGGGTACGCAACGCACAACCGAAAAGCAGGTATTTTTCGTACGCAAAAATGGGCGATCCTTGTCAAACAGCATTGTTTATAACTTAGTTAGGAAGCGACTATCGGTAGTACCGAATTTGACAAAAAAGAGTCCACACGTGTTGAGGCATTCGTTTGCGACAGGGATGCTAAACAATGGGGCTGATTTGAACGCCGTGAAAGAAATTTTGGGGCACGCAAGTCTGGCATCTACAGAGGTTTACACGCACACCACGTTTGAAGAATTAAAAAATATATATCACCAGGCTCACCCGCGAGAATAGTGAGCATTTAAAAAAGGAGGTTAACATGGAAATTACAATTCATCCCATCCGTTTTGATATGGGCGAAAAATTAGAAGCGTTTATTCAAAAAAAAGTAAAGCGTTTTGCAAAAATTCACGATGATGCAGCCGTTGCAGACATTACGTTAAAGGTTATCAAGCCGGAAACCAACCATAATAAGGAAGCAGAAATCAAATTGCTGTGCCCCGGCAAGGAATTTTTTGCAAAAGAAGTGGCAGATACATTTGAGGAAGCGATTCTTTCTTGCGTCGACAAAATCGAACGTCAAGTCCTTAAATGGAAAGAGAAAAAATTGTCTTGAACGAGTGTCTGAACTGTGATTGATGATCACAGTTCAGACAAACGCCAATACAATTCCCAGTACGGAAAGTGCCATGATGATCACGCCAAAAACGCGATTTATCATCCACAGGGTGCGTACATTGATGATTTTCCGCAAATGGCTAACGAGATAGGTCACAAAATACCACCACGCCAATGCACCCAGAAGGATTGATGAGAGCCCCACAAGCATGGAATAAACCTTGTCGTTGGACGCAATAAAGTTAAAGCGTGCAAAAAGAGCAATGTAAAGGACGAGTATCAACGGATTGGAAAGCGTCAACAAAAACGCCGAAAGAGTATCCTGTGAATACGTGCGTGTCTTGACACCTCCTTTGTGTAAATTTTTAACAGGATTGGTACGAAACGTGTAAAGGCCATAAAAAAACAGAAAAATACTGCCGACTAATTGCAAAACACTTTGACTTTTTTCAATAAAGGACACCACAATTCCCATCCCCATGCACGTAATTGTCGCGTAAAACAGGTCGGAACCGGCCGCACCCACTCCTGAAAAGAAGCCATGCCAGCGATCTTTATTCAACGTGCGTTGAATAATGAGCAGACCCACAGGTCCCATCGGAGCGGAAACCAGGATGCCAATACTAAATCCTTTGTAAATAATATCAATCACGATGCAAAGATACAAAAATTATACAGATTATCTACAATCATTTAGTTTCAATTATCCAAACATTTTTTCACTTTTTTCGCGAAATACTTGCACGATTCAAAAAAAATGCGTTACTTTGTAGCCTCTCTAAACAACAAAACGTTGGCAAAGTGTTGCCAATAGTGTTTAGAGGGGCTTTTATCATATCCCAATTTCAGAATCGCAAAATTCAATTTGTCACGGGATGTGGGCAGAGCATTCATGTTTCTTTTCTGTATATAATTTTGAATTCTATGAGTTCTACTTTATATGGGATTGACGCGTGAGGTGGCTACTGCTCTCTGTGACATGGGTTTTTGCGAACCTTGAAATTGGAGAGCGTATAGTAGTTCCTCACGCTCTTTTCATTTTATAAATTGCCGAACTTGAGGACAGGGAGGCGAAAAAAACATTATGTACAAATGAAAACATTTAATTTCAGGAGATTGCGGAGCAAGTCCGCAATGACATTCGCGTTGCTGGTTGCCTGTGTTCTGGTAACCGGTAACTGTTCACCGGTAACTGCCCAGGTGGCTATTGGTGGCGACGGCACCGTCACGCCGGGTGCCTTGTTAGATTTATCACAAGCCACTGATGCCGGCGGCTTGTTGTTACCCCAAATTGTAAGTGCCGACACAGCTACTGCCGTATTGAAAAAGCCGGGCATGCTGGTTTACAACAAAACGGACGGCAAAATTTATGCCTACAATGGCACTGCCTGGAGCGCCGGAGGCGGTGGCGGAGGAGGTAGTGAGCCTGATCCCACACCCTCGCCCAAAACTTGCGGCGGGTCTGTGATGGGTGTTTCCGGCAATCTTTATCCGATCGGGAGTTATCCCTACGCCCAAAACGATTTGAAAAACTTGTGTTGGACGTTAACCAACCTTCTAGAGGCTGGCGCGTCTTCTACTTCTTATACTGGAAAGGACGAACTTCGTGGATATTATTACGGTGCGGGTGTGGCTACCAATCCGGATAAAGATGTGTGCAAGCAAGGGCTGGGTAGCCTATGGCGTATCCCACTTGATGCCGAATGGGCGCTGTTACGAGACGGTACAGTTGATTTCACAGCACAGGAAAAAATCCCCTGGTACACCGGGCCGGCCGCATTAGCGGGTCGCCTATATAAATACTATAATACATCTATGTCTTATTATGAAGTCAACGGTTTTCAGGCTTGGGATGCCACGTCGTATTGGTTGGTATACGGTGATGGTAAACAGTATGTGACCCTTAATTCAGCAGGAACTTGGGGCACGGTGTCCGATGGGTCTAATCAGCACTGGTGGTGGCAAACATTTGGGAGTATTCGGTGTGTTCGGGATTTGTGAGTTTAACCCAGAAAAATAAATCTTTATGATTGTGATTTTTTACATTTTTTCAGAAAATAGTTGGTAGATTCTAAAAAAATGATTAATTTCGCATCATATTCCAAACAGTTGACGACCTCGACCCGTTTGGAAGGACATTTTAGGTAAAACGATAAGCGTTTTTAAAATATTACTTTGCATAGAAAATCTGCAATTTTCAATACTCAACAAAGTGATTAGACAACAAAATGCTTGCGTTCTTTGTTTGTACATAAGAACATTAGATACAACTAAGGGCGCAGGGCTGTTGTTTATTTGTTGAGTGGGTGT
>JAISKM010000131.1 GCA_031261285.1 Candidatus Symbiothrix sp.
GAACTTTACGTAAAACCTTTTGGTGATCGACCGCCGTATTGCAAAGCCGGAAAAGGCGGAAAAGCCTTGATTTCCAACGAGAAAGAAGTGCAGTTGCAAGTAAAACGCAATTTTGAAAAGGAAAAAGAACACGAAACTATTTTGTTAAATGATATTCAGGGGCTTGAAAGTTTGAATATTTCAGACGATTTAATGTCGTTTGATGAGCCGCTTGATTCGCTTTATCTGCTTGATATTCTGCGCAATCACACCGATATTTGCGTTGCGGAATGGCCCGAAGGCGAACGGTTTAAACTGCGCGGAAAGGCAAATTCCAGCAACCTGAAAGTAACTGTCAAAAGTGGAATCAACTGGTTTAACCTCGATGGCGAACTGAAAGTAGATGAAAATACGGTTCTTTCGTTACAAAAATTACTCACGCTTACCGCCAAAGGGCACAATCAATTTATTGAACTTGGCGCCGGCGAATTTCTGGCTTTGACCAAGGAACTCAAAAAGCAGTTAGACGAATTGCGACTGTTTACTACTACGGAAAAAGACCAGTTGCGACTCAATAAATTTGCGTCGGTCGCGCTGGATGACTTTTTCGACAATGCCGACCTTAAAGCCGACAAACAATGGAAAGAATTCAGGAAAAATATCGAAAATACCCGATTGCTCGATACACCCGTTCCAGTCAATTTGCAAGCCGAACTTCGTGGTTATCAGGAAGAGGGTTTTCGCTGGCTGGCACGCCTCTCGGCTTGGGAAGGCGGCGCTTGTCTCGCTGACGATATGGGTTTGGGAAAAACGGTGCAAACGCTGGCAATTTTGCTCGATCGCGCCATGTTGGGAGCCGCTTTGGTGGTTTGCCCTGTGTCGGTGGTCGGCAACTGGATAAACGAAATTCAACGTTTTGCTCCCACATTGAATATTAAAACATTAGGTAACGGAACCAAAAGCCGCAAAGAAACGCTGAACTCGCTCGAAGCAGGCGATGTGCTGCTCGTGTCGTATGGGCTTTTGCAGTCGGAAGAAAAATTGATGGCGGAATCCGAATTTGCCACCGCTGTGCTTGATGAGGCGCACGTAATCAAAAACTACGCCACCAAAACGTCCAAAGCCACAATGCAACTCAAAGCGCATTTTCGCATTGCGCTTACCGGCACGCCCATTCAAAATCATTTGGGCGAATTGTGGAATCTGTTCAACTTTATCAATCCCGGTTTGCTCGGCAGTTTGCCCCATTTCAACGATACTTTTGTAAAAGAGACCAGCGAAAAATCGAACAAATATCTCAAAAAACTGATTTCGCCCTTTATTTTACGAAGGACAAAAACCGCCGTACTCGACGAACTTCCTCCCAAAACAGAAATCGTGAAGAAAATCACGCTTTCTTCCGATGAAATGGCGTTTTATGAAGCATTACGCCGTCAAGCGCTCGAAAATCTCAGCCATTCGGACAGTCCTTCCGGCGCCAAACATTTGCAGGTTTTGGCGGAAATCACCAAACTTCGTCAGGCAAGTTGCAACCCTTTGCTCGTGGACAGCACGATTGGCATTTCGTCTTCCAAAATGGCAACTTTCCTCGATATTGTGAGCGAATTGCGCGAAAACAAACACCGTGCATTGGTGTTCAGTCAGTTTGTTACACACCTCGCGCTTGTTCGCAAAGAACTTGATAAACAGGGAATTAAATATCAATATCTCGATGGTTCCACGCCTCAACACCAGCGTGAAGAAAACGTGCGCAAATTTCAAACCGGAGAAGGTGAACTGTTCCTTATCAGCCTCAAAGCCGGCGGATTGGGGCTAAACCTCACCGCTGCCGACTTTGTGATTCACCTCGACCCCTGGTGGAATCCCGCCGTAGAAGACCAAGCCTCCGACCGCGCTCATCGCATCGGGCAACAACGACCGGTAACCATTTACCGCCTCGTGGCAGAAAACACCATTGAGGAAAAAATTATCCAACTCCACGCCACCAAGCGCGACCTCGCCGACACACTGCTTGAAGGCAGCGATATGTCAGCCAAGCTATCGCTCAACGAGTTGGTGGATTTGATTAAAAATGTGTAATTTTACAACGGATATGACTGACAAAAATGAAATAGTCCTTTACCAACCTGATAATTCCGTAAACTTGGAAGTCCGGCTTGAAAATGAAACGGTATGGCTTAACCGTCAGCAGTTGGCAATCCTTTTTGACCGCAACGTTAAGACAATAGGAAAACATATTAACAATGCTTTAAAGGAAGAATTGGCTGAATTTCCAGTTGTCGCAAATTTTGCGACAACTGCCAAAGACGGGAAAATATATCAAGTTGATTATTACAGTTTGGATATGATTTTGTCGGTTGGCTATCGTGTAAAATCAAGTCGAGGTGTTCAATTTCGTATTTGGGCAAATAGCGTATTAAAAGATTATATTCTACGTGGTTATGCCATAAGTCAGCGTTTTGAACGTTTGGAATACCGAATGACGGAAACCGAAAAGAAAATAGATTTTTTCGTCAAAACAGCACTGCCGCCAGTGGAAGATGTATTTTATGACGGACAAATATTTGATGCCTATAAATTTGTTGCAGAATTAATAAAAAGAGCTAAGAAAAGCATCGTTCTGATTGATAATTATGTGGATGAAAGTGTTTTAGTAATGCTAACTAAACGCAATGCCGGAGTGGATGTAACTATCTATACGGCAAAAATTTCCGCTCAATTACAGCTTGATTTGACAAAACATAACGCCCAATATCCGCCAATAACGATAACAGAAAAAGTAAATATTCACGACAGGTTTCTATTGATAGACAATGAGATTTATCATATCGGCGCTTCGCTCAAAGATTTGGGGAAGAAACTCTTTGCGTTTACGAAAATGGGGATGAAGGCGGCGGAGTTGATGAGAAACATTGGCAAAGTTTAAATGATGCTGAAAATTTTACACAGTTAAAATTTTTTATAGGAAGGGAAGTAATTATATCTCTTTGATTTTTATAACGAAATGCAAATAACGAACAAAAATTATGCCTACAGAAATAGCAAACATAGAATCGGATATGAATGAAAAAAATGAAATAGTCCTTTACCAACCTAACAATTCCGTAAACTTGGAAGTCCGGCTTGAAAATGAAACGGTCTGGCTGACGCAGGCGCAAATTGGCTTGCTTTTTGGTGTTGATAGAACTGTGGTAACCAAACATTTGAAAAATATTTTTGAAAACGGAGAATTACTATTCAATGCAACTTGTGCAAAAATTGCACAAGTTCAAAAAGAAGGCAACAGAACGGTTTCCAGACAAATAGAATTTTACAATTTGGATGCTATTCTTTCGGTTGGCTATCAGGGTAAACGCACGAAATTTTCTTATATTTCCGGTCAAAATGCTTACTTTTGTCGAATGGCATCTATATATGATTATTTAAGCGAGATAGAAGACTACCGGATAGAGAAAAAATG
>JAISKM010000163.1 GCA_031261285.1 Candidatus Symbiothrix sp.
ACGACTGAACAACGACCCGGCATACAATTCTTTCAGCAAAGTAGGTTTGACGCTGCAAGCCGGATTCAGCAGTTATCAAGGCTATCGCCGGTTTGCGAAGTCGGAAAAAGCCTTGCGCAGACGACCGTTTATTAATTGAGGAAAGCGGAATATGTTTGACATCCTATAATCTCCGATAGCGGTAAGTGGGGGGTCACAAATCACGCAAATATCCGGTTTTATGTAAATTTCAGCAATCGCAAACTAATTAGGACGACGACGAGCATCACGCCTACATCGGCGACGATGGCGAAGACGAGATTGCTCCAACCACAGAATGCGAGCCCGATGCAGAGCAGTTTGATGCCGATTGCTCCGGCTGTGTTCCATTTGATGGTGGCGATTGTTTTGCGACTTAAGCGTGTCAAGTAGGGCAACGAGGCTAACTGGTCGTTCATCAGTGCGATGTTGGCGACTTCCAAGGCGGTGTCGCTCCCGGCGGCTCCCATGGCGATGCCGACAGTGGATTCTGCCAGTGCGGGGGCATCGTTGACGCCATCGCCTACCATGGCAACGGCTTGATATTGGTCTTTCAACTGCTTGATAATCGCCGATTTATCTTGCGGCAAAAGCGAACCATAAACCCCTTGAATACCTACTTGCGAGGCGATGTGATTGGCTGCTTGAACGCTGTCGCCTGTCAACATCACCGGTTCGATACCTAATTTTTGCAATTCTTGAATGGCGAGGGCACTGTCGGGTTTCACTTCGTCCATCAGTGCGATTACGCCTTTCACGTCGTGGTTGCAACTTACTATCACGCAGGTTTTTCCTTGATTGGCAAATGTATCAATGATTGTGCGCACGCCGGTTTCTGTAGCAATTGGGCGACCACAAGGGTTCGCCCCTACCGGTAATTGTTCGGAAATCATTTCGAGATTGCCGACCAAAACGGGCGCGTAGTTGCACGTGATACAATGTGCTTTGGCTCCTTTTCCGGCGACGCTTTCAAACTTTTCTGCTTTATGCGGTTCATAGCCTTCTTTTCTGGAATAATCGACAATCGCTTGTGCCATCGGATGTTCCGAAAACAGTTCCGTGCCCGCACTGCACGCCAAGAGTTCATTCATGCCGGCACCATTCAGCGGCACCACGTCCGACACAACCGGTTTGCCGAACGTAATCGTGCGCGTTTTGTCCAAAGCGATCGCCTTCACCGTGGCGAATGTTTCCAGATATTTACCGCCTTTAATCAAAATGCCTTTTTCGGACGCATTGCCCAAGGCAGCATAAATAGCGACAGGCGTTGAGATGACTAACGCACACGGACAAGCGATAACTAACAGTGACACAGCTTGTTCCAGCCATTTATTGAGGTCTTGTCCCAACAGAAAAACGGGAATTACGAACAGCAAAACAGCCAGCACAATGATGATCGGCGTGTAGACACTTGCAAATTTTTGAATAAATCGTTGCGATTCCGACCGGTTTTGTTGCGCCTGATACGTGAGTTCCACGATTTGGGCAAAGGTCGTGTCGCTCGCCGCTTTGGTAGTTTTGATTTCGATAAAACCGCCCTGGTTGAGCGTGCCGGCGAAAACCGTGTCCCCTGTTCGCTTTTCTTTCGCAACCGGTTCGCCGGTGATATTGGATTCGTCCACCGCGGTTTCGCCACTCGTCACTTCGCCGTCGAGCGGAATGAGGTCGTGTGGTTTGACTTGAATAATCGTTCCGACAGCTACCTCTTCGACAGGAATTTCATTTCCTAAGTCTTTGACGCAGGCTTTTTTAGGTGATTTGCTGACCAATCCGTCGAGTGCAGATTTACTTTTATCTAATCCTCGGTCTTCCAATTTTTCGCCCAAAATATACAGCGCAATCACCACCAACGCCTCCGTGTATTCGCCCAAGTAGAAAGCGGCACACACTGCAATCAACATCAACAGGTTAATACTGTCAAACTGAACCTTAAACAGTGCCTGAAGACCTTCCCACAGCACTTCATACCCAATAAGCAAAATCAGCACCGCATAAATACAGGGTGCATAAGGCATCGGCAAATCAATCCCCAAGATGGACAGAATTTCCAAACCAATCGCCCCAGTGACGTAAGTCAACGATAATTTCATTGTAACTAATTTTTTTTTGCAAAGATAACAAAAAAATCATTTTTTCTTGCATTATATTAAAAAATGTTGTACCTTTCGCCATTCAATTTAATACTATTTTTTTGAGACTCTATGGGATACCTGAAATTTGATAAAACGCTGCTCATCAATTTGGAAGAGTCGCTGCAACGGGAAATTTTGCGCACCAATCGCGTGGGTGCCTATCATTCGACGACTATTGTGGATTGCAACACGCGAAAATACCACGGTCTGCTGGTATGTCCAGTGCCTAATTTGGACGCCGACAACCATGTGTTGCTGTCTTCGTTGGACGAAACGGTGATCCAGCACGGAGCCGCTTTCAACCTCGGCGTGCACCAATATGCAGACTTCAATTTCAGTCCGAACGGCAATAAATACATTCGTCAATTCGAGTTTGAAGGCATTCCGAAAACGATTTATCGTGTCGGTGGCGTAATTATGTCGAAAGAAAAAGTGTTTGCTGCATTTGAAAATCGCATTTTGATAAAATACACCTTGTTAGATGCGCATTCGGAAACGACTTTGCAACTGCGTCCGTTTTTGGCTTTTCGCAATATGAACGAACTGACTCACGAAAATCCGGTTGCCAATCGCAACTATACGGAAGTGGAAAACGGCATAAAGACCTGTATGTACGAAGGGTATCCCGACCTGCACCTGCAATTTAGCAAGCCTGTCAATTTTGTCTACCGGCCTGACTGGTGGAAAGAAATCGAATATCACAAGGCGAAAGAATCCGGATTGCCTTACAAGGAAGATTTGTATGTGCCGGGGTATTTCGAGATGACGATCGAAAAAGGCGAATCGATCTATTTTTCAGGCGGCGTTTCTTTCATCGAACCGGCGCTCATTCAAGAAAAATATGACGAAGAATCTACGACACGAACCCCACGAACGAGTTTTTACAACTGTTTGAAAAATTCGGCACAACAGTTTTATTTCCGTCCAACCGAAAATGATGCCTACCTCTTGGCAGGCTACCCTTGGTTTAAGGTACGCTCGCGCGACCTGTTTGTTGCCATGCCCGGCTGCTCGTTGGCGATTGACGACCCGGTGCGGTTTGAAAAGTTGATGGACACCGCGATTCCTTCCCTGCGTAACTTCATGAAAGACGGTAGTTTGGATCAAGTGATTCAAGAAATTGACTTGCCGGACGTGCTCCTGTGGGCGATTTGGGCGATCCAACAATACGCGAAAGCGACTTCACTGGAACAATGCCGGAAACGCTACGGTGCGTTGGTACGCGAAATCATCGAATACATCCGTGCCAATCAGCATCCGAATTTGAAGTTGGACAGTCGCGGATTGTTATATGCCGAAGGCGGTCGCGAAAAACCCCTCACGTGGATGAATTCCACAGTCGATGGGCGACCCATTGTGCCGCGTACAGGCTATATTGTAGAGTTTAATGCATTGTGGTACAATGATTTGAAATTTGCATCGGAACTGTTGAAATTAAATAAAAAGAACGCCAAAGAGATTGCCTTATTGGAAGATGCCGCCGCCAACACCGCCATCGCGTTTCTATCGACGTTTATCAACCCGCATGGCTATCTTTACGATTATGTGGATGGCAGTTATTCCGATTTGAGTGTGCGCCCGAATATGCTTTTTGCGGTCGCATTGGACTATTCGCCACTCAATCGCACCCAAAAACGGTCGGTTTTGAACTTCGTCACGAAAGAATTGCTGACCCCAAAAGGGATTCGCTCGTTAAGTCCGCAAAGTGGCGGTTATACGCCGTATTGCATCGGGACACCCTACGAACGCAATTTAGCGTACCATCAGGGAACGGCTTGGCCCTGGCTATTGGGCTTCTATTTGGCAGCCTATTTGAATTTGTATCAAACAGGCGGTGTATCATTTGCAGAACGCATGCTGATTGGTTTGGAAGAAGAGATGAGCACGCATTGCATCAGTTCGTTGTCCGAACTGTTTGACGGCAATCCGCCGTTCCAAAGCCGCGGAGCGATTTCGTTTGCGATGAATGTCGCCACACTATTGTGTGTGTTGAAATTGATTGAAAACGTGGAATTATAGGCTCAATAATAAAGGAAGATGGATATTAGATATAAGTATAGGAATTTTGTTGGAATAGCATTATTGTTGACACTTGTCACAATAAAGCTATTCGGGCAAATACCTGTGATTAAAACACCACAGCCAGCCACATTTCCGCGATATGGAATTGGCGGTGCAAATTCGGGCAGAAACAATATAGGACCGAATGTTCCAAATTTCAACAGACCTGATCCTCGTTCTTACGATTCTTACGAGCAAGACAGATTAGAAGTCCAGCGACGAAACGCCGAAATACAACGGGTAATTGATGAAAGTTTTGAATTTTATTCATTCAATCACTCTGCTCAATATGATTTTCCGTCACAAACTGATGTTCCGGGAACAGAATATTATCGTGACGCAGCCGAGAAACTTAATAATATGCTGAACGGTACCACGTCGTTGAATTTGAAAGAAGCCGTATATTTGGTTGAAAATGCTTATTTTGAAGGACAAATAGATTATGCAAGATACAATAAAGCCATTCAGGATATGGCAAATCTTGCCCGGCAAAAAGCCCAAGAAGACAATTATAATTGGAACAATCCGGTTGCCAAAAATATGATGTTATTTAGAGTTATGTCTGATACATTAACTGTTAAAACTCCCGGACGGGAAGGCTTTACAACATCTTATCCGATGAAGTATGATTTTGATGATTATTGGGCAAAATATGATTATTCAAAGATGTTTGTTACCAAATTATTATCCACTCACGGAGGACAATGTCATTCCATGCCTTTACTATATCTTATTCTTTGTGATGAAATTGGCGCAGAAGCAAATTTGGCATTTGCTCCCGCACACACCTATATAAAATTCAAGGATAATGAAAACAATTGGCATAATCTCGAATTAACACGTGGATGGTTGGTTACAGATGCCTTTGTCATTGGATCCGGATTTATAACGTCGGAAGCCATAAAGAATGGTGTTTATATGCAACCACAAACCAAAGAGCAAACCATTGCACATTGTCTATCCGATTTAGCGTTGGGTTATATACGGAAATATGGTTATGATCCATTTGTAAAACAATGTTTGGAAACAGCGTTGCAATATGCTCCATATAATTCTTCAGCACTACGTGCACGATCCAATTACCAAAGTTTTCTTTTTGAGTATTTGGGGAATCAAGCAGGAAGACCACCTCTTGAATCATTGAAAGACACCCATCCTCATCTTTATAAAATAAGAGAAGAACGAGATAGTATTTATCGTCTTATTGATAATATCGGACTTCGTGATATGCCGAAAGAACTTTACGACAAGTGGCTGCATTCTTTGGATGATGAAGCGGAAAAATACAAAAACGAGCATCAATATCAACAAGTGATACGATTAACAAAATAGCAATTATAAAAAACAGATAGAATATGAAACGAGCAGTCTTATTTTTCAGTCTTGTGCTTATGGCAGGATCAATCCATGCGCAAAAGGTTTTTAAGAAATACGGAATCGATAAAGAGCCTGTGACACTCAGTAAAGGACGTTATGTGGAAACATTCACTAACGATGAAGTCGTGCAGATTGGTACGGTTTTGTTGAATACAAAAACCAACAAAGTTGTCAAATTTTTGGATGAAGATACGATAACTGTTTCTTATCAAGAGGAGTATGCAAGCCGGTTTGTTTCCATTGATCCATTGGCGGAAAAATATCCGTGGCTGTCTCCGTATGCATTTTGTATGAATAATCCAGTTAGATTTATTGACCCAGATGGAAGAAAGATAGTTGATGCAACAGGTAATGTCATGTATGCAAATGGGCAATGGTTAAGTAATGCAACCGCAGGTGCTAAACTTATTGCTAATAGTATGTACTCAACACCATCCGGGCGAGAAGCATTTAATAATTTAGTTAAAGCTAATTATGGTGTTCAATTAGTATATGATCAAACTTCTGATATAGGAAAAGTTGGACAGGCAGCAAGATTTCATGATGGAAATGGCAACACTACAAAAGCCACAATTACCATATTTGAAAAAAATCTTGTTGGAGAATTAAATAATTTGACAGATCTAAAAAATAGTGGGCAAGATCCTGTTGCTGCCGGAGCTACAGACTCTCAACAATCTATGATTAAAGAAGGTATCCCTACACAGAGCGAAAGAATAGGACAGGTTGGCGTACATGAGGCTGAACACGTTTTAAATCCCAATACAGGTGAAAGTGGAGCTGTTAAGGCAGAAATAAAAGCAATAAAAGAAACTGCTATAAAATCACTACCTATTAAATTAAAAGTCCCCGAATTTACGTTTAAAATTGAAATTAAATTGCCATGGGAAAAATAATTTTATTAACAACTCTCTTCACTCTATTACTCTGTCCTATTTCATATGGACAAAGCAATTCGCACGAACATCTTGACACGTTGGTAATAAACTATGTAAAAGATCTTCAATCTCAAAACATTGATACAATTTGTATTTACAAAGATTATTGCATAGGTTGTGTGAATCCAATAAATGAAGATGTCAACAGATGTGCCTATTCTTCTATTTTTGTCCCTACGCATATTATATGGCTCAAGCAAGGGAAAACTTTTTTAAGCAAAAAGGATAATTGTTTTGATTACTCTACCATAGAAATTGATTCGACGGCTTTGTGGAAGATATTCTTTCAAAATGAGCAACGCATAAAAAAAGAAAAAGTCAAATCTTTTGAATACATCGTTTACGAGAATAAGAAAAAAAAAGTGTACGGTATTTCAATTGATCATTCTGAACATCGTGATTTTGAAATGATTGTTAATGATAATGTTGTTGTCATGAAATTTGACGATTTTGACCTAAAAAAGCAATCGAATGGAGAATACAATATCAACTACAGGCATAATAAAAGATTAAAAGGTAAAATTATTGTTGATGAGCTGGAAACGCTTACGAAAGAAGTAGAAGATAAACATCTGTTGAAAAAATATAGCCGATGAGGTCAATCCTCACGGCGGTGTAGATAAAAAGTAAGCCTCCGTTTGCATACGAGCAAAGAAATTTATATAAAGAAATGATTAGTAATAATTTAGATATAAAAATGAATAGAGAGTATGAAAATAAAAAGTCTAAAAATACAGGTCTAACGACTTGTAGCGAGGCTGGAGCCTTGCGTTTAACACGACGCAGGCACAGAGCCTACGCCGAGCGGGATAGTATTTATCGTCTTATTGATAATATCGGACTTCGTGATATGCCGAAAGAACTTTACGACAAGTGGCTACATTCTTTGGATGATGAAGCGGAAAAATACAAAAACGAGCATGAATATCAACAAGTGATACGATTAACAAAATAGCAATTATTAAAAACAGATAGAATATGAAACGAGTAGTCTTATTTTTCAGTCTTGTGCTTATGGCAGGATCAATCCATGCGCAAAAGGTTTTTAAGAAATACGGAGTCGATAAAGAGCCTGTGACACTCAGTAAAGGACGTTATGTGGAAACATTCACTAACGATGAAGTCGTGCAGATTGGTACGGTTTTGTTGAATACCAAAACCAACAAGGTTATCAAATTTTTGGATGAAGATACGATAACTGTTTCTTATCAAGAGGAGTATGCAAGCCGGTTTGTTTCCATTGATCCGTTGGCGGAAAAATATCCGTGGCTGTCTCCGTATGCATTTTGCTCTAATAATCCGGTAAATCGTATTGATCCAACAGGATTAACAGATTATAGAATTACAGAAAACGGATATATTCGTGATGCTAGCACCTTATGGGATAAAATAAAAAACTATTTTACAGGTCCCGATAAAACTGACAAACTTATTGCGTCTAATGGGAATACATTAACGATGGATGCCGGAACAATGACTGAAGTTAAGGAATATAAGAAAGGCGATGGTAAGATAGGAGATTATTTCAAAGTTTCCAGTGACAAGGTTGCCGAAAAAATATACGAATTTGTTTCGGAAAACACAAAAGTAGAATGGGGTCGAACAGAAGTTAGTGACTCTAAAAAAACAGAAAATATTATATCAACATCCCACAAAGCATCAGAAGAAAGTGTAGTTCCATTATTAGCCTCTGAATTACTTGGGAAAGGTTATAATGTGACAGAATTAACTCATAGCCATCCACAAGGTGGATTGCCATCAGGTTATGTTTCCGGTCATCTAGATAGTGGAGATAAGAATTTTGTTAATTATGTAAATCAGTATTATCCAAATAATACCACTGTACATAGGGTTTATGATGTCCAACAGAAAAGATACATTTATTATAACAATTCCTATATATACAAATATGAAAACAAAAAATAAAATTTTCTTATTTATTATTGTAACGCTCTTTATAGGGTTGAGTAGTTGCAAAAAAGAATCCAATCAACGGGGATTCTACTTGCAACGTTTTGAGGTAATAAATCCACAATTAAATGCTATAATACATGGAATCCAAGATAGTAGTGCTATAAAAAATGTATTAAGACCAGAGAAGAATGTTGTTGTCATGGTGTTAAGAATTTATAATTCCGTACCAGAATTTGGTTTTACATCTGCAGAAATGGATGATTTTTCTGAAATGTATATTTTTCAGAAAAATAGACGGATTGTAGGTTATATTGATATCGAAAATTCTCCCGTGATTGTTTTATCAACCATAACATCCCTGTATGAATTTATGGATATTTTTTATAAGTTTCTTGTTCCAACAGAAAATACAAAGCAGTTCGAATACATTTATTTTCCGGATAACATGTATTGTTTCCTAGACGAATTTGGTATTCCGTGTCCACCTTCACTTTTTGATCCTTATTTTTATTCTTATGCTTTTAAAGATGGTAAATTTGTATTTATGAATTATGAAGATGAATTGTAAAAAACTAATTATTTTTTGTGCAATTTTTGTTTTAAATCCTTTGGTAATCAAAGGAGAAAAGCAAAATATCTCATCGAATAGGTATGAGGAAGCATATAATTTCATAACTAAAATGCTAGTTGATGAAATTCCTTTAAATTTCAAAGATGCTGTTTTTGCAACTGAAAACGCCTATACCGATGGATTATTAGATATTGATGTGATAAATAATGAAATTGATATATTCACCGAATTAGTACAAATGCTTTCCAATTCGAATTTGATTACTTATGAAAAAAAGGATAAGGATATTATTGGAAAACATGCGGCTCTTTTTAAAACAATAACCGATACCTCTACGGTTGTTATTGATTCTACGCATATTTATGAGCACATGCCTTATACTTATGACTTTGAGGATGTTTGGGGACAATCCGATTGGAGACAAATGTTTGTATCCAAACTCTTGGAAACAGGTAAGGGTAATTGTCATTCTCTACCTTATCTTTACAAGATTCTGTCCGATGAATTGAAGATACCCTGTTATCTTGCTTTTGCGCCCAATCACATTTATATTAAATTGTTTTCCGAAGAAACAGGTTGGTATAATACGGAACTGACAAGTGGCACGTTTCCTGTTGATGCTTGGATTATTGCCTCGGGCTATGTCAATACGGATGCTATTCGCAATGGTTTATACATGGATGCGTTAAGTGACAAACAGGCTGTTGCTAATTGTCTGCTTGATTTAGCGCAAGGCTATCAGCACAAATACGGCAAGGAAAATCCTGAATTTGTTGTTAAATGTTGTAATACGGTTTTACAATATCATCCGGCAAATGTCAATGCGATGCTAACAAAAGCAGAAGCGCAGAAGTTCTATATACAATCACAGACGACTACAGAAGATACAAAAGAGATGTATGCCGATATGGAAGCAAGTTATGTAAAACTCCATCAATTAGGCTATCGACGTATGCCGGAGAAAATGTATTTGGAATGGGTGGGCTTATTGACGAATGATAAATATATGAATCGGGATTTTAAATCGAATAAACACGTCCAAGAGTGAAACACAATATTAACACTATATGAAAGCATTAATGTATGGCTGGGAATTTCCGCCACATATTTTAGGAGGGCTTGGGACAGCCAGTTACGGACTGACCAAGGGCATGGCGTTGCAGCCCGATATGGACATCACGTTTGTGATGCCGAAGCCGTGGGGCGATGAAGACCGGAGTTTTTTACAATTGATCGGCATGTGCAACACGCCCGTTGCCTACCGCGATGTGACTTGGGATGTCGTGAATGAACGCCTCGGCAAATTCATGGATACGCAGCTCTATTTTGATTTGCGCAATCATATTTATGCTGACTTCAACTATCTGAATCCCAACGATTTGGGTTGTATCGGTTTTTCCGGTCGCTACCCCGACAATCTGTTGCAAGAAATCAATAATTATTCTGTCGTGGCAGGCGTCATCGCTCGCACAATACCCTGCGACGTGATTCATTCACACGATTGGTTAACCTATCCGGCAGGTATTCACACGAAAATGATTACCGGCAAACCGTTGGTTGTTCACGTGCACGCGACCGATTTCGACCGTAGTCGCGGAAACGTCAATCCCACCGTTTACGGCATCGAAAAAGACGGCATGGATCATGCCGACCATATTATTACGGTGAGCAATTTGACGCGCAACACGGTCATCGAAAAATACCATCAAGACCCGCGCAAAGTGACCACAGTGCACAACGCCGTCGAACCGATGAATCCGGCCATCGCTGCTATCCAGTCGAAAAAAGGTACCAAAGATAAGGTAGTGACGTTTTTGGGACGCATTACGATGCAAAAAGGACCCGAATATTTTGTGGAAGCCGCCGCTCGCGTGCTCTCAAAAACGAAAAATGTGCGTTTCGTGATGGCAGGCAACGGCGATATGATGAATCAAATGATTCGTCTGGCTGCCCAACGAGGCATTTCCGACCGTTTTCATTTCACGGGATTCATGAAAGGCACGCAGGTGTATGAAGTGCTGAAATCCAGCGATGTGTATGTGATGCCTTCTGTGTCGGAGCCATTCGGCATCTCGCCCCTCGAAGCGATGCAGTGCGGCGTGCCCACGATTATTTCCAAGCAATCGGGCTGTGCCGAAATCTTGGAGAAAGCCATCAAAACGGACTACTGGGACATCGACGCGATGGCGGACGCCATGTATTCCATCATTACCTATCCCGCGATGTACGACTATCTGAAAGTGGAAGGCAAAGACGAAGTCGACCAAATCACGTGGGAGAAAGCCGGCTGGAAAGTACGAACTATTTACGATCAATTAGTCTGAACTGTGATTAATTATCTTGAACTGTGATTAGAATGATTTGAAGATTTACTATGATTTTTTAATAAAATGATAAAGAAAATAAATAATTTTTTGGCAAATAAGTTGTCAGTGATTTTGTCGAGCATGTGGCTTTTTTGGTTTTTGGCGGTCGTTTTAGTGATAGCCGGAATTATACAACCGCCCAAAGGAGCTTATGAGATAGTGATGTTTTGGGTCTCGGCGGCTTTTCAGGCTATAGCGTTGCCCGTTTTGGGTTTTATTTCAAACATACAGGGCGACCGGCAAGAAAAACTCATGCGCGAAACGCATGATGCCGTCATGAAAGAAATTAAAATATTACGCGAAGATCAAGCAGAACTCAAGAAACTTTTGGAACAGTATCGGAACGCTGCGGTAGAAGAAAAACAATCATGAGCTTATTCCAACATACAGTTCTCACGAAGCAAATAGCTGCGCACGCTGAAAAAATAATAATTCAGAATCTGTTATCAGGAAGAAACATAACCAATAAATAAAAAAATGGACAAACAACGTATCATTCAGTACAAATCGACTTTTGATGAAATCGCGCATTTCATCACTGACGAAAATGACACCGAGCAAGTGGAAGTATGGTTTGCTCGCGAACTTCAAAATCTGTTAGGATATTCCCGGTGGGAAAATTTTATGGTGGCCATTCAACGGGCACTGGATTCCTGCAAAACACAAGGCACAGACCCTGTGGATCATTTTCGTGACCTCACGAAAATGATCGAGATAGGTAAAGGTGGCACACGCGAAGTCAGCTTGTCGCGTTTAGATACACGAGAAAAACTTCGAGCAGCCGAAGATATTAATAAATTGGAACGACGTGTGGTCAGCAATGAAAAGAAAATTGAAAAAACGACTCGGAAATTGCCGAAAAAATAATATCATTCAATTAAATAAAAAATTGTATCTTTGCAACTGATAGAAGACAAAATTAAAAATAACAATAATATGAAAACAATTTGCTTGGCTTTTCAAGTGCATCAGCCGATTAGGTTGAAACGGTACCGCTTTTTTGATATTGGTTCCGACCACTATTATTATGATGATTTTGCCAATGAAGATCTGATTCGTGGTGTGGCTGAGCGCACCTATTTGCCTGCCAACGCGATGCTTTTGGACTTAATAAAAGAGTTTAAAGGCAAGTTCAAGGTGGCGTTTTCTATTTCGGGACTGGCGCTCGAACAGATGGAAATTTATGTGCCGGAAGTCATTGAGCAATTCAAAGAGCTGGCTCAGACGGGCTGTGTCGAGTTTTTGGGCGATACTTACGACCATTCGCTGGCGTCGTTAAACGACCCTGAAGAGTTTGAAAGCCAGGTGAAAGCCCATGCTGAAAAAATCGAATTGCTGTTTGGACAAAAACCGAAAATATTTAGCAATACCGAGTTGATTTATTCGGACGATATTGCGCCACAAGTACTGGCTCTGGGGTACAAAGCCATGCTGATGGAAGGTGCGAAGCACGTGTTGGGTTGGAGAAGTCCCAACTACCTCTACAACTCGGCTTCGGCGCCGAAACTGCGACTGCTGACGCGCAACCGGAAGTTCTGCGATGACATTTCCTACCGTTTTTCAAGTTACGACTGGAACGAATATCCCTTGGTTGCCGACAAATTTGTGCGCTGGATTGTGGATACCCCGAAAGAGGAACAGGTCATCAATTTATTCCTCAATTACGATGTCTTAGGCAGTCTACAGCCTGCTGCGACAGGTATTTTTGATTTTTTCAAAGCCGTGCCCCGCTTTGCATTGGCACAAGGCATTTCATTTTCAACGCCGTCGGAAGTGGCGAGTCGTTTAAAACCGGTTCAAGAATTGATCGTCCCCTACCCTTGCTCGTGGGCGAGTTCGGACAAAGATATCAGTGCGTGGTTGGGTAATGTATTGCAAAATGAAGCCGCTGAAAAACTGCTGGAAATCGCAGAAACAGTTCGTTTAGTCACCAATCGTCGCATTTTGCAAGACTGGAACAACCTGCAAGCAGCCGACCATTTTCACTACATGAGCACCAAGACATTCCCCGGTCCGAGCGTGTTTAGTCCGTATGACAATGCCTACGACGCATTCAACAACTACATGAATGTGTTGAGTGATTTCATCGACCGCGTACACGGCGAATTTCCGGAAGGTCTTGAAAATGAGGAACTTAATTCGTTGCTTACACTGATTCAAAATCAGGAGAAAACGATTCAGAAGTTGGAAGGGAAAATTGCAAAAAACAAGGTGTTGAAACCCCTGGCTCCTAAAAAAACAACTTCACCCAAACAAACAGGCAAATCAAAAGCAAAGCAGGCAGCAGGTTAATAATCGCCAACTTCTTGATATTAAGCAGGTTAATACCTAAGCCTATTAAGACAATCCCGCCGACTACCGTTATCTCAGCGATAATCTCGGCGGGAATATCTTTTCCTATAATGGACACTAACAGGGTGATTCCGCCTTGAAAGATAAGTACGAGAACGGCAGAAAACAGGACGCCAACGCCTAAAGCTGACGCCAACATAATCGCAGAAAAAAAATCCAGTATCGACTTCGTGAGCAGCGAGGCGCAAGCCAATGAAACCACCCAGCACCAAACTCAACACCACCAATAAGGGTTCAGAAATGCCAATCGACATTTTAATCCCCAACAGCAACGTAAATAACCCCACTGCCTGAAAATAAATATCCTGATATTTTTCCGGGATGCTTTTCTTAAAAACCATTCCGATAGCGGCGCCTGAAAGGTACAACATAATTGTTAATGGTTAATGGTTAATGGTTAATTGTTTTGCATTTCATTCAAAAAAAGAAAGAGACCCGCACCGGAAAAAAAACGAAACGAAACTATGTACAAAAACCCGTGCGGGTGCTCTTTCTAAACCAATTATTATCCAAGGCGTTGCCATTACCGACACATTGCCCAAGACGTTGCCATTACCGTCACATTGCCCAAGGCGTTGCCGTTGACCGTCACGTTACCCAAGGCGTTGCCATTGGGCTAGGATCTGTAAGGCTTGCAGCCTACTTGGTATTTTTTTTACCCTGAAAGGGTAATATATCCTAGCCCCAGGCATCGCCTGGGGTGGTGGGGATGATGAACATCCATCCCGTTTGCGGGCTGAAAGCCCAGCAGATAAACGGATGTTCGTTTAGTTGTGTGCTTAGATGTTTCGCACACAGCGCACCGAGAACCAAAAGTCCGTCCTGCTTAGATTGGTTATCCACGAGCCGGTGTTTTCAAGAGAGTAGCCCTTATCCGTCACCGAACTACTCCACCAATAGCCATTGGAACCCCAGTTAAGCCACGTGCCATTACTGTGACGAAAACCTGCCAGAGAAGAAGTTCCTTGCCAGCCAGCTTTTTCTTCATCCGTCATCGACGCATAGCCAGCTATCAGTAACGCCCAGTCGGCATCAGTGGGAAGGCGGTAATAACGATTCAAGTGTTTCTTACAGATATCATCATCGCCCGTTGGCTTGGCTTGAAGCCAAGTGTAGTAATAGCCTCGTTGACCGACTGTCGGAGCAGGATTCACATCCAAGCCTTCATAAGTGGTCGCACTCTCACCGGCTTCCATCAAATTACTGATTGTCCAGCGAAGCTTTTTCAAATCCGTTGTTGCATCCGGATAGGTAGCCGTACAATACGTATTGCCGGAAAGACCTGTGATTGTACCTGTACCGGCACCATTACAAGAGGCACCACCACCCGAACTGCCTAAAGCCGTCCACGTAGACGTGACATCGTTGTA
>JAISKM010000061.1 GCA_031261285.1 Candidatus Symbiothrix sp.
GTAGCGGGAATCGAAATGTTAGCCCCTCCATTGAAACTGGTGGCCGTTCCGGTCACACCAGCGACAGTGGAAGACGTCGTGCCGGCAATGGCAATCGTTCGGGCATTTGCCAGAGTAGCCGCTTTATTAGCGGTAGCCGTCCCTGTTTTCAAAGAGTCAACGGCATTACGAACCTGAGCCTCGGTAGCAATGAGCGTACCGCTCGGAGTTGCACCCGTCACCTTATTAGTAGTTGTAGTCTGTAAGGGATGCACGTGGTCACCGGCAGCATAAGCTGTTTCCGTACCAATAACAGCTGTACCTGCCGCCTTGGGCGTAGTGGTCGTTTTGGGCGTTGCGGTAGCAGCTGTACCGGGATCCCCTTTATCTCCTTTTGGGCCAACCGGACCAATAGGGCCGGCATATACAGTCCACGTCCCATCATAAACATACACCTTGTTAGCCACATTAGCGCCATCAGTCTGAGTCAAGTACACCAACATCCCTTTTACGGGCGTGGTAATAACCGATAGCGCATTCACGCGCGGTAAAAGCAAAGCGCCATTGCCATCCAATTCCAAAATCGCACCGGGAACCGGATCTGTAGTCCCGTCGCCACCAATTTTAACCTGTGCATTCACACTTGCTGCACTCATAACGATGAATGCCAGCATCCAAAAAATAATTCTCTTCATTATTATTATCTTATTAAGTTTATAATCTTTTTACTTTGTTTTATCTACAGCTGCCCAAATCCACAGGAGGAAAATGAAAGCGGGTCTTTATCTAAAAAGGGGCAGGCAACCAAGTAATTATAAATTTATAAATAATGAAAAAAAATCGGGTTGCCTGTACCCCAAGCGATGGGCGGACGCGTTCAACCGGTCAAAATGAGAGTAAAAAGCCATTGAACCCTACGCCCGCCAATTTCCTACCCCTAAGTCCCCTTTAGGGGATTTAGGTTTTTTTTTAGTAAAGTATTGTATATGTTTGCTGAAACACACTTGACTTGTTCTGCATGTCTGTAGAATTATGCCTCCAAGTCCCTGAGAAGCGGTTATTTAAAATGAAAAAACGTGGGACTCAAACTTTATCTGTACTCTAGGTTTTCGACGACCCCGTATAACAAATAAGTTATGCCCACGAATCTACGTGAGCGTTTAATCAACTTATTCTTGTTATACGTTAAAATTGTCGAAATTTTGAGTACAAGAATAAAAGCAAACGCTTTTCTTTTAATGAATTATGTCTTTATATATTGTTTCCTATTTTGTAATAAATGTCTTTTTTGTTTATTTAATCGACAAAGGTAATATCTTTTTTTGTATAAACCAAGGAATTATCAAAAATTAACAAAACGCAAGTTCCAATAGTAAATGCAACCCTCACTATTTCACTACGGTTAGCTGTAAAAATTGTTTTTTTACATCCGCCCACGCATGCGGAACCGGATGCACCTGATTGAGGTATCTCAATAGCTTGAATGCCGTAAAATAACTGAAAAACCGTTTCCTGAAATTGGCTACACTTGCTGTGTGTTGGCTGATTTCGACTATTTTATGCCCGAAATCATCTTCCTGAAGAAAAATTTGAAGCGTTTTAGGCAATACGGATACTTTCTTTTCTATTTCCTGTTCCGGCAATTTGAAAAAAGAGTCGATTTCATCGAAAAAATCCTTCAATTCCGTAAATGCGGCTACTTGATAAGATACTTTCTTCAACTGTTTTTCTTCCAACATTTTGTGGATGGCCGGGCCGGTACCGAAAGGCACCCGGTCGGAAGTGCGGGCCGCCGGATATACACAGGTAGTATCAATAAAACGGGTTTTGCCCAATGGAAACACTTTGTGGAGGAAATAAAAATCTTCGCCGGCTTGTTGCCTGCCCATGCCGCCCACTTGCAGATACGTGGCTGCTGTGACCGCAAATGCCGAACCGATCGTGTAATATGCGTAGGGATAGCCTGTATATTCCAACGCCGCCCGGTAATAACGCAAGTATTCCTCATACGCTTCGGTGGCTTTTCGCAAAGCGTCTTCTTCCGGCAGATGCTCCACCGGATGATGAAATTCGATGGTTGCCGATTTTAATTTGTATTGCTTGAAACACCGGTAAATCTCTGTGAGATAATTATTTGCCACCGTACAGTCGGCATCCAAACTGACAATGATTCCCGTAAGGTTGCCTTCTTTTTGAAAAAGCCTGACCGCTTCGTCCATCCCGATTTTACGGGGAACACCCGCTCCTGTTTGATGTCCGGGTAGATTTTCTATCCACAAAGGGGTCAACTGAAATAGTGGAGTATTATTTTCTTGAGCGAAAGCGCTTAATTCAGCGTAAGATTGGCGGTTTAATTGAAGAATTGCTTCCGGTGATATTTGGTAAGAATTGACTACAACGATGATTTCTACGCCAAAATCCCCCTTGTCACAAGCGGACAGGCTGTGTATGGTTGACATCACAGCCTGTTCGTTATAACAAGGAATTACGATTCGTATGAATGTGCTAATTGACTGTTGCACATCTTTATTTGACTATTTATTTAAATCGCTTGTTGAGGAATTCGATTACTTCATTGGTAATGTTGTAATGTTCGTCCCCATAAAGGATGGTGCTGTTTCCGGTCTTTGTGAATATCACTTGATATTTTTGAGGCGTATTAAATTCCTTTATACCCAAATTCAGGGAATCCGACAACTGTTGTTGGATAAGTTTTTGTTCCAGAGCCAATTCCTGTTCTACTTGCGCCGCCCGCTTTTCAAGATCCTGTTGCATGCGTTGGATACGCGACTGTTCCTGCTGCATCCGTTCCTGGCTGAGAAAGGCATTGTTCTGCGCTTTTTGTTGGAAACTAATTGCTTCGTTTTGAAGCTTTTGATAGCTGGAGTTTAAAGTGCCGTTTTGTTTACTCAACTTATCTTCGTAAGCTGTAACCAATCCGTTATAAAAATCGAAGTGAACAAGTAGAGAGTCTGCATCTACATAAGCTATCGGCAGATATTGAGTATCCGATTCACTTCCGGCGGCAACACCCTCTGCGGGTTTAGTGTCTTTGCTGTTACATTGTGTGAAAACGAAAAGAACAGCAACCATTGTAAGAATTCTACTAAGCGTGTGTTTAGTCTTTTTCATAAACCAATTGAATTGAAAGTAATTTTATGTTTGTTTTTTGAGCACGCAAATATAAGGCAATTTATCGTTAATTTATCTATTTTCCTTGATAATTCTGCAAATTTTTTGTTTCTTTATCCTTTCAAATCAAATTTTACATATACTTAATACTATTTTTATGGAAATAAAGGATTTAAACCCTTCATTGATATGGGGGTTGTTCGATCAGATTACACAAGTTCCGCGACCTTCCCGAAAAGAAGGGAAAATTGTCGAGTTTTTACTTGATTTTGCTCAAAAGCATCAGTTGGAAGTACACAAAGACGAGGCGCTGAATGTGATCATCCGCAAACCGGCTACACCCGGAAAGGAAAAACTACAAACCGTGATTTTGCAATCGCATACGGATATGGTTTGTGAAAAAAACAATGACGTAACATTCAATTTTGAAACGGATCCGATTCAAACGTATGTGGACGG
>JAISKM010000073.1 GCA_031261285.1 Candidatus Symbiothrix sp.
GAGCAATAGCACAGGGCAACGCCCTGTGTGATTAATGATGATGTTGAGTCTGCGCCCTGTAAGGGCAATAGCAATCAAGAACAGGCTAACGCCCTTACAGGGCTGTGGTTGGATGAGGACATTCCACCACAGGGCGTTGCCCTGTGCTATTGCTAAAAGGGCGTTGCCCTTAACTTGCAACGATTGGGTATAATATCCGATAATCATTTGTTTATACGGATTAGACCTCAACCAGGAGTTTCCATGACAGGGCTGTTGAATCCCAATAGTAAACGCCGGTGGGAATTGCGGCGGTCGATTCCGAATCGACGGCAGCTGTTTTGTTATACACGAGCAAACCACCGAGCAAGGTGGGATTGACCGGAGGATCGGGCACCGGATCAGGGGTTGTAATGGATTCGGGAAGGGCTGTGAAGCTCGTGATTTCTACCTGAGGCAGGAGGATGCCTCCTTTTGAACCGTCAAGCAAGAGATTGATACCACTACCGGACGTTGGCGCAGCAACACCGCCAATAGCGACTTGGGCAGAGGCCATGTTAGGACAAAACAGACTTTGTCCGACAGTTACCAGCATGCCGGTAACTATCAATAAATACATACGTTTCATTTTTTTTGTTTTTTTATTAATTAAATATTCACTTTAATTCATCCTATTCTATCATTTTTAACTGTTTATAAAAGATACCCGGCACAAAGTTTTGAAGATCGAACGAAACGAAACGAAATTGTAAACAAACGCTCTTCGCTACTTTGTGCGGGATCTTTAATCCTCTATTCTATGCTTTCACATTTAGACATTTTATGCTTTCACATATAGACATAAAAAAAGCGCGGACAAAATTCAAATTTATTTGTTCAAGAGGTCCTGAGAAACCCGAATATCCAAATAAATATGAATTGTCCACGCCAATCGGCGTGAACGTCTTCACTCTATTCTTGAATATTCGTCGAAATTTCTCAGGTTTCTTGAACAAGAATAAAAGCTAAAACGCTTTTCCAAAATGTCTTTAAAATGTGTGTATCACATTATTTTCTATATCATACGCTGATGTTTTTTTATTTTATATTTTTATGATGAGATTGCGGGTTCCTGAATCAAATTCAGGACATGCACGACTTCGTCGTACCCGCAATGACATCGCAAAGTTACGAACAATTTTTGAATTACCAAATAAAAATGAGAAAAAATAGTTTTGATGTGCGATTTTTTATGTGAATCAGTGATTATATGAGTGTTATCCGAAAAATAAATTGCAAACTACAATGGCTGTGATGACGCCTGCTAAATCTGCCAAAAGCGATGCTCCGATCGTGTAGCGCGTGTTTTTGATGTGAATCGCCCCGAAATAGACGGCGATTAAATAAAAAGTGGTGTCGGTCGAACCTTGAAAAATGCTCGCTAACCGTCCTGTAAACGAATCTGCACCGTACGTTTGCATCGCATCCAACATCATGCCGCGTGCCCCGCTACCACTCAACGGCTTCATCAAGGCAGTTGGGAAAGCATCCACCCAGTTGGTGGGCAGTCCGCAGGCAGAAACGGCTGTCGCCAATCCATCCGTCAAAAACCCCATCGCCCCCGAAGCGCGAAACAGAGCAATCCCCACCAACATCGCGATGAGGTAAGGGATAATCATCACCGCAGTCTTAAAACCTTCTTTGGCGCCCTCGATGAAAGCATCGTAGACATTGATTTTTTTGAGTAATCCGGCAACTATAAAAGAGATTATGATGCTGAACAGCAATAAATTAGCAATCAATGACGAATAGAGCGAGACTTGTTCTTGCGGAAACGTTTGCACACACCAAACAACAAACGCAATCAAGGCGATAATAGAGCCGAAAAATCCGATTAACACCTTATCTAACAAGTTAATACGCTGTTTGAGGCAAACAAACAATGCGCCGGCCAACGTAGCGGCAGAAGTCGCAATCATCAGCGGTACAAACACGTCCGCCGGATTAGCAGCCCCCATTTGGGCGCGATAGACCATGATTGTGACCGGAATCAACGTCAATCCCGAGGCATTGAGCACAATAAACATAATCATCGGATTGCTCGCCATGTCTTTTTTCGGATTGATTTCTTGCAATTGCTGCATCGCCTTAAGTCCCAACGGCGTCGCGGCATTGTCCAAGTTCAACATATTTGCCGCAATATTCATAAAAATAGAGCCTGTAGCAGGATGTCCCTTGGGAATGTCCGGAAACAAACGCGAAAAAACCGGTGCTCCGGCACGTGCCAAGGCATCGACCACGCCTCCCCGTTCGCCGATTTTCATAAATCCAAGCCAAAGCGACAGTACGCCCGTCAAGCCCAGCGAAATCTCAAACCCATTTTTCGCCGCACCAAAAGTAGCGTCCATCATCTCCGTAAAAATGCCCATGTCGCCCGTAAAAATCAGTTGAAAGACCCCTACGACGAAAGCAATCAGAAAAAAAGCGATCCAAATATAATTTAATGCCATCTATTCAATTACGAATTACGAATTAAAAATTACGACAAAAATACATATTTTTTGACAATATTCAATTTTTTATTGTAAATTTGCACGTAATTCGTAATTCGTAATTGATAATGGGTGATTGGCTGGCAAATACGGATAACTTGATTGAACTGATTGGAGTTGTCTTCGGGTTAATATATATCGGATTGGAGGTGCGGCAGAAGTGGACGATGTGGATTTTTGGCATCATCAGTTCGCTGTGTTACATTATTATTTTTTACAATAATCAGTTGTATGCCGAAATGGGACTCAATTTTTATTTCGTCGCGATGTCTGTTTATGGGCTGTATTGCTGGAAATTAGCACCAAAAAAAGAGACAGAAGAATTAAAATTTGGATTTCTGGACAAGCAGACTGCGCTAAAATTGATTGTGGTTGGTGCACTGATTTTTGCTCTGATCACGTGGCTGCTTATTTTTTTATCAAAAAACGACCGATTGCCACACTCCGAAATTTTTCCGCATCCGGGTCTTGCCGACACGTTTGTGATGACTTTGAGCATCTTGGCGACGTGGATGGCGGCACGCAAAATCATCGAATGTTGGTATTTGTGGATTGTTGCCGATGTAGTGGCTGTGGTGCTGTATTTTTCGCAAGAGTTGTACCTCACCGACTTGTTGTATGTGGTCTATCTGATTTTGTCGATAGTCGGATTAGTTCAATGGCGTAAATCTGTTAAATGATGAGGTTCGACCCCTACGGGGTCACATATTTATAGAAAATACATTATCGGCTATAAACATCTGACCCCGTAGGGGTCACACATAATTCATAATTTGTATGATTTCTTTGGTACAGGCATTTAGGACGGTCGTTTTGGCGAATGGAGCGTTTCCGGAGCACGCGATTCCGCTAGCATTTTTACGTGATGCCGACCGCGTGATTTGTTGCGATGGCGCCACCGAACATCTGCTAAAATTTGGCAGAACTCCCGATTTTATCGTGGGTGATTTAGACAGTATTTCGGACGATTTGAAAGCCCGGTTTGCAGCTATTCTCGTTCCTGTTTCCGAACAGGAAACCAACGATTTGACCAAAGCCGTCAATTTTTGTTTGGCGCACGGCTGGGACGAAATCACGATCCTTGGCGCAACGGGCAAGCGCGAAGATCACACACTTGGAAACCTCTCATTATTAGCCGATTATGCCAAAGAATCATCCGTGCAATTGCTTACTGATTACGGCGTTTTTGTTCCTCAATCAGGCAATGTGTCCGCACAGTATAAAAGCTATGTTGGGCAGCAGATTTCGTTGTTTTCGTTGAATCCGAGCACGCTTTTTACCACGACAAATTTGGTCTATCCACTCAAAAATCGTGCGCTCACATCTTGGTGGCAAGGCACACTCAATGAGGCGGAATCCGACTATTTCACAGTAGAAATTAATACTGCTCATGCAGGGGCATTGCGTGCAACGCCCGTACTGATTTTTCGGGAGTATTAAACAATTTAGAATCTCAAATAAAGTTTGCTCCGTACTGCAAATCCGAACACCAAAGCGACCTTTGTTCCGCAATTTTTAAAAAATCTTTCAAATAATTTGGACAATCCAAAAAAAATGCCGTACTTTGCAGTCCTTCTAAACAACAAAACGTTGGCAAAGCGTTGCCAATAGTGTTTAGAGGGAGCGTAACATCCTGGATTAAGAATGTGGAAAATTCAATTTGCATCGGGATGGGTAAAAAGCGCTCATGTTTTTGGTTGTATATAATTCTTGAATTCTTTGAATTCTTGAACATTTATATATGGCAGAGGCGTGGGTGGCTGTTGCTCTTGATGCATGGGCTTTCCACAGCCTTTAATCCGAGAGTGATGGCCCCTGCGCTTTTCTCATTTTATAAATTGCCGAACTTGGGGACGGAGAGGCGAAAAAAACATTATGTACAAATGAAAACATTTAATTTCAGGAGATTGCGGAGCAAGTCCGCAATGACATTCGCATTAGCGATTGCCTGTGTTCTGGTAACCGGTAACTGTTCACCGGTAACTGCCCAAGTGGCTATTGGTGGCGACGGCACCGTGACACCCGGTGCTTTGTTAGATTTATCACAAGCCACTGATGCCGGCGGCTTGTTATTGCCCCAAATTGTGAGTGCAGACACAGCTACTGCCGTATTGAAAAAGCCCGGCATGCTGGTTTACAACAAAACGGACGGCAAAATTTATGCTTACAATGGTTCTGTCTGGAGTGCCGGCGGTGGTTCGGGAGGCTCCGGTGGCGGAGGCGGAGGCGGTGAGC
>JAISKM010000030.1 GCA_031261285.1 Candidatus Symbiothrix sp.
AAAGGCGTGTATGTCTGGTCAGGGTCGGCCTGGTATCTGATGACTGCATTTCCTGTCAGCGTGCTTCTTGATCCGGATGCCGTGACGTATGGCACCATCGGTCTTCAAGACCCATTGACACTGGTGCTTAAACCCGATCAGGTACAGCACAAATCGGTTATCTGGGACAGCAGTAATAAGGCTGTTGCAACCGTTGATCAAACCGGTGTGGTGACCACGCTTTCCAATGGCTCCACAACCATCACAGCAACAACCGCAGACGGACTTGTAGCTACCTGTGTAGTAGGCGTACTGGCAGCAGAAGTTAATCCGGCTTCTGTCACGTTCACTACGCTTGGTGTTCAGGCTGAAGCGTTTGAGTTTCTGGTTAATGGTGAGCCGGATGACCAGGTAACCTGGACAAGCAGTAACACCGGTGTAGCCACCGTTAATCCGTATCTCGGAACACTCACTACCAAACATGACGGAACAACGACTGTCACAGGTACTTCAACCGAAGATGAAACACTCGTAGGAACGAGTGCAGTCACCGTTGATCTTCCAATCACGAGTGTAACGATTACGCCTCCACCTGCTAACAAAGCGGCAAGCAGTCACCTGCAACTGGAAGCAACATATTTGCCAATCGAGGCAGAAGCAAGCATCACCTGGTCATTAAAAGAAGGCAGTGACACGCGCGTAGCCACAGTCAGTGCAAGCGGCGACGTGACCGCCGGCACCCGCGCCGGAACGGTTGATGTCACGGCAACAGCCAAACTCACCGAAAGCGAAGTGGCTATAAACGTGAATCCGGTACAACCGGCACCAATCAATTTTGATACCGGCGGCCATGTACCATTGGAACTGGGAGATGTATTGACAGTGACAACCAATATGCCTGCCGGAGCAACAAGTCTTACGTGGACGTATCCGACAGAAAAGTTCACGGGCGAAACCGGTAGTGCTGCGAATGAATATCTACTGACGCTGATTCATAGCACGGCTGAGGGTACCATCCCGGAATCATCGTTTAGTGTTGTTGCGATTGCGGAACATGGAGGACTTAGCCCGGAACGAACCGGTACTGACGGTAGCTTTGTCGATGTGGTACCGAATCCGTGTGAAACAGGCGACTTAATTGACGGACTTTGCTGGTCCGAAGCGCAGTTGATAGCGAATCCTTCTAATGCCAATTGCCCGCCTGGATTTACGATACCATCGCAGTCTGCTTTTACATCAATCGTGGCTCACGCGCTACCTTCGGGAACCTACTGGCTAATTAGTACGGAAGTTACAGGCACAGCACCGGCCGGAGGTTGCCAACGGATCACCCGTAGTGGAATGATACTACCGGGACGCATTACATCGCCGTTTATCGTGCAAGACTACACAAATGTGCCTGCCTTTTATGGTGTATGGAGTAGTCCGGTACTTACCTCATGCGTCAGTGCGAATTATGGTGGGGCTGCTGCTACTGGCAACTGCAGCCAAGGTGCCTTTAATTCGTTCTATGCTGGGGAATATGTATCACCTTGCATTCATGCTGGGCAACATGTCGGGTACTATACTCAACAATGCAATGGTGGAGGTGGCGAGTCATGCGCTTCTATTATTGGTACTACCATGAACATTTTGAAGTGCGTGAAACCATATATTTGATATGATTACTCATATAAATTTGTCTCCTGCGTGGCTTTTTTGCTTTTCGCGGTACATGATAATGTCCACTCCAAATTAGAGTTAGCTCCGTCAACCGGCAAAATGCCGGAAGACGTGGAAACTAACGGCTGAAAGCCTACATTGTGATATATACTATCAAGAAAGAGAAGCCCGCACGGGTTTTGTACATAGTTTCGTTTCGTTTTTCCTGTGCGGGTCTCTTTCTTTTGTCTGAACTGTGAATTTAGAATGATTTGTTTGATTGGCGTGATTTTTAAAATCATGGTAACTCTTTTTCATCATAAACATCACAGTTCAGATAATTTTTTTGTACGTTTTTCTCTGTAAAAAACGTTTTTTTAGTCACTTGCTTGGAACTATCGAAATTTTCATGTAATTTTGTATCATGAAAACAAGTATGATTGCCCTGTTAGTTTCGATGTTGTTTGTGACCGGTGTGTTTGCTCAAACAACTGCTGCGCAAGAGCAGGATGCGGCACTTTTGGAGAAATTTTTTCAGACTGTGCCGAAAACTACCGTTGACAGTGCGATGATTCGGTCGGCACTTTTTTTTCTGAATACGCCGTATGTAGCGAGCACGTTGGAGGTTAACGATGATGAAAAATTGGTGATCAACGAGCGTGAGTTGGATTGCACCACGTTTGTCGAAAACTGTCTGGCATTGGCGCGTACACTGCAACAGGCGCATCCGAACTCGGCAGGCTTTGAACAGGAATTGCAAAAAATCCGTTACCGCGGTGGGGTTATTGATGGCTACACCTCCCGCTTGCATTATATTTCCGACTGGATTTTTGACAACGAAGCAAACGGCATTATTAAGGATATGACTTGTGAATTGGGTGGGCGTAAGCTCAAACCTGACGTGCATTTTATGTCCCAAAATTATCATAAATACACTCATTTGGCAAACAATCCGGAAAATGTGCAACGCATCCAAGCGATTGAACAAAAAATCAATGCCCGCGAAAATGGCTATTGTTACATTCCTAAAAATGAAATCCAGAACAAGCAATCGCTGATTAAAAGCGGCGACATCGTCTGTTTCGTCACCTCTATCAAAGGATTAGACCTGTCTCATCTTGGGATCGCTTATTGGCAAAACGGTCGTCTGACGTTTATCCACGCCTCCTCTACCGCCAAAAAAGTGATTATCAATCCCGAATCATTGTCCGATTTTTGCGACGGCATCAAAACCAATAAAGGCATCATGGTACTGCGACCGTTAAGTGTAAAATTAGCATTGAATTTGTAAATAGTTCGTCGAATTTTAAATTTTAACAAAAAATGTTAGGAAATATTAAAATAAATTCCTAATTTTGCCGTTATTATTGTATGAACACGAAATATATACATAGTATCTTGTTGTGTATCTTGCTTTTGACCGGTTGTAGCAAAGGTAAGGAACAGTTTGTTGTGGAAGGCAACGTCGTTGGCGCAACCAGTCCGACAGTTTGTTTTGTGACTTGGCTCGATGCTACGCCCAAAATAGATACGGTATATATTAAAGGAGGCAAATTTCAGTTTGTTGCCTCGGCAGAAACGATTAAGCCGGTCGTGATTTATTTTGAAAAAGGCACCAACTGGGTAACCGCGTGGGTAGAAAATGGTGATAAAATTCACCTGAGAGGGGATGTCAACGATCCCGAGCAGATTCAGATATGTGGAAACGCAATCAATGAATTGTTGACCGATTTTAAACAATGTCACAAAGATACACCGGTTGAAATGCTGGTGGCTGATGTAGAGGCTTTTGTGAAAGCCAATCCGTCGTCCATCGCGAGTTTGGCGGTGATTCAGGATTATTTGTTGGACAATGTGTCGCCGGAAACGGTCGGCAACTGTTTGGCGTTGATACAAAGTCCTGCCAGAGAAAATTGGCTTTATACGCGCTTGGCAAATTTTATTCAGGAAAAAGTGTAAACTCTCAACTTTATTAACTACCTTTGTCCCAATTCTTCGCAAAGTTTTTATAAAAAGTAAGCAAAGAAACCATAAAAATTAACTAATAAATTAAAATTATGCTTGTCAAAATCTATGCAGCCGCGCTTCAGGGCGTGAACGCTACGATTATTACGATTGAAGTCAATTGTAGTAAAGGAATCAAGTTTTTTCTTGTCGGATTGCCCGACGTCAGTATCAAAGAATCGCACGAGCGTATCACGTCGGCGTTGGAATTTAATGGCATGCGGTTTCCGCGAAAGCAGATTGTAGTGAATATGGCGCCTGCGGATATTCGCAAGGAAGGTGCGGCATACGATTTGCCGTTAGCCATCGGCATTTTGGCAGGTTCGGAAAAAGTCAAAGCCGGCCGCGTGAGCGATTACCTGATGATGGGCGAATTGTCGCTCGACGGACAGCTCAAGCCCGTGCGAGGTGTCCTCTCGATTGCGATTAAAGCGAAAGAAGAAGGCTTCAAAGGCGTTATTTTGCCCAAGATGAATGCCCGCGAAGCCGCCGTGGTGGCCGGATTGGAAGTGTATGGCGCAGAAAACATCATCGACGTCATCCAATTTTTTAACGAACAAAAAACGTTGGAGCGCGTCGTCGTCGATCCGCGCGCAGAGTTTTATGCCAATCAGTTGGTCACCGAATGGGATTTTTCGGAGGTCAAAGGGCAGGAACAAGTCAAGCGAGCGTTGGAAGTCGCGTGCGCCGGAGGGCACAATTTGTTGTTTGTAGGTGCGCCGGGTGCCGGGAAAAGTATGCTTGCGAAGCGTATCCCGTCGATTTTGCCGCCGTTGTCGCTGAACGAGAGTTTAGAAACGACCAAAATTCATTCCGTCGCCGGAAAAATCAATCACAATGGTTCGCTCATTGCAGCAAGACCGTTCAGAAGTCCGCATCACACGATTTCGAGCGTGGCGATGGTGGGCGGAGGCAGCTATCCGCAACCGGGCGAAATCAGTTTAGCGCACAATGGTGTCTTGTTCCTGGATGAAATCGCCGAGTTTCAAAAATCGGTGTTAGAAGTCCTCCGACAGCCATTGGAAGACCGAAAAATCACGATTTCCAGAGCAAAATTCACTGTCGAATACCCCGCCGGATTTATGTTGGTTGCCTCAATGAATCCGTGCCCTTGTGGTCATTTCAACAACCCAAACAAGGAGTGCGTCTGCAAGCCCTACGAGGTGCAGAAATATCTGCACCGCCTGTCCGGGCCGCTTTTAGACCGCATCGACATCCAAATTGAGATTGTGCCGGTGCCATTCGAGGACATTTCCGACACGCGACCGGCGGAGTCCAGTGCAAAAATTCGCGAGCGCGTCATTCGTGCCCGCCAGATACAGGAAGCGCGATTTGCCAACGAAGCAGGCATCTATTGCAACGCGCAAATGCACACGCGCCTGCTGCACAAACACGCCCAACCCGATGCCGCCGGAATGGCGCAATTGAAAACCGCGATGGAACGCCTAAACCTCTCTGCACGCGCCTACGACCGCATTTTGCGCGTCGCGCGCACGATTGCTGATTTGGAAGGGGCAGAGCATGTGCTCGCGCATCATATTGCGGAGTCTATTGGGTATCGAAACCTTGACAGGGAAAATTGGGCGGAGCTATAATGTTAATTCCAAAAAAATGCGTATCTTTGCAAATTATTTATTGGTAAAAATTATAGACGTATGTTGAGACGATATATCTCTTTTTTGAGTTTTTTGTTGGCGATTGGGTCACTACAAGGGTTGCCTCTACGGGCGCAAGACCCTGTGTTTAATACAGTTAAGACGGAGCTGAACCGCAATTTTGAGGTACTCAAAACGCAGCCGGTTCCGGCTTATTATGGGTTTGTGCGCTTGGATGAAGTGCAGAATATGGCGACTTCGGCTAATTTGGGCTATTTGCAGGACAAAGCGGTGCTTAATTCGCCGTCGCATATCCTGACCACTTGTTTGCGTGTGGGCGATTACACGTTGGATAATTCGCACGAAATTCGCGAAGCCGGTTATGGCGGACTAAGTATCGAGGGTGGTTATGTGCCTTACGAACCGAACGACAAAGTGTTGAAAACCACGATTTGGATGCAGTTTGACAAACTCTATAAAGAAGGTATTCAAACTTACGAACAAGTGAAAGCTAACATGGCGGTGAAAGTGGAACAGGAGGATAAATCACCCGATTTTTCACACGAAACCGTCGTGAACACTTACCAAAAGCCGATTTTGTGGGCAGATTTGAACATCGACCCCAAAGAATTGGAAGAAAAGGTAAAGAAATATTCTGCTGTTTTCAACGAAAATCCGGACTTGCAAGAAGGCTCTGCCTATTTTATGGCGTCGCTCACACGCAAGCTGTTTATTGACACCGAAGGACGCGAATCGGCAGAAAATGCAGTGTCGATTCAACTCTTTTTGACCGCGCGCACGATTGCCGACGATGGCATGTATCTGCCTCTGCTGAAGTCGTGGATGGGATTTTCGTTAAACGAACTGCCGGACGATGAGACCGTTATTCAAGCTGCCCGAGAATTGTCGGCAACACTTTCAGCCTTGAAAAAAGCACCCGTCGTGGAGTCGTTTACCGGTCCGGCTATTCTGTCACCGGAGGCTGCAGGCGTATTTTTTCATGAGATTTTCGGACACCGCATCGAAGGTTCCCGGTTGAAACAAGAGACTGATGCACAGACGTTTAAAAAGAAAATTGGCGAACGCGTGTTGCCGAAACACCTTTCTGTGACGTTCGACCCTACGCTTTCCCATTTTCAAAAAATACCTTTGGTAGGCTCGTTTGCTTTTGATGACGAAGGCATCCCTGCACAACGCGTCAAGGTAGTCGAAAACGGCATTTTGCGCAATTTCTTGATGTCACGTACCCCAATTGAAGGGCAGTTGCACTCCAATGGTCACGGACGTGCACAGATTGGTGCTGCACCAATGTCGCGGCAATCTAACTTGTTGGTAGAGAGCACACAACGCTTTTCCGACGACGAATTATTTAAAAAACTACGCAAAGAAGCCAAGTCGCAAGGCAAAGCATACGCCTACTATTTTAAGGAAGTATCCGGCGGATTCACAAACACCAGCCGCTACTCGCCTAACTCGTTCAACGTCACGCCGTTAGTTGTCTATCGCGTGTATGTCGACGGTCGCCCCAACGAATTGGTGCGCGGCGTGGACATGGTCGGCACCCCGCTGGCGATGTTTGCGCAGATTGAAGCCTGTGGCGAAACGTACGCGACTTTCAATGGCGTGTGTGGCGCAGAATCCGGCAGCGTCCCCGTTTCCGCAACCGCCCCGGCATTATTTGTCAAACACATAGAAACCCAAAAACGGGCAAAAAGTCAAACACAACCACCCCTGTTGCCCAAACCCGTAGGGGCAACCCTTGCGGTTGCCCATGCGATTGACCAATCCTCAACGTCAACCGCCCAACCCGCCAATAGCGATGAAATCATATTTCGCGCCCTTAAAGCCGAAGTCAATCGCGGATTAGACAGCCTGAAAATGAACGGATTAACCGCACCTTTCTTTATTTCTTACACCATCGGTGATTTGCGACAGTTGACTGTGATTGCCAACCAAGGCAGTTTGGTAGGCTCCGATGTTAACGAAAAACGCACCGCCGGCACCCGCATGTTGCTGGGCGATTATCAATGCTCAGATGAGAATTTTCAGGGTTCAACCGGCGGTAGTGCAGCAGGTTTTGACGGTTCGCCAACCCTCGAAAACGACGAATTAGCTATCCGTCACACCATTTGGCAGGATTTGGATGCCATTTACAAACGGGCGGCTGAAACTTATGAACAAAAAATTGCGACCATCAAGCAATTAAATATCCCCGCAAAAGATTTGGAATTGCCCGATTGGGACAAAACCCCCGTCGTACAATTTCCCATAGGGGCAGCCCTTTTGGTTGCCCAATCACCCGCAGGGACGTTGCCTGCAACGCCTAATGACAAATCGCGTTACGAAACCTACACCAAACAAGTGTCCGAAGTTTTCAAGGACTATCCGGAGATTTTGGACGGTATGTTCTCGCTGCATTTATCCGAATCGACGGCGTATTTCTACAACACGGAAGGCACGGAATTTCGCTATCCCATCGCCTTCGTGTCGGCACAAGCGGTTGTGAAAGGGCACACCGATGAAGGTGAAAGTTTGAATGCAGGCTTTGAGTTGCTGTTTGCCAACCCCGATGAATTGCCGTCTGTCGCCGATATGCAGGCTAAATGTCGCGAAACGGCACAAAAATTCATTGAACTGCTTCGCGCACCCAAACTTAAGGAGTCGTATTCCGGTCCGGTTTTGTTTGAGAGCAAAGCCGTCCCCTCAACGGTTTATTCTAATTTTATGTGGGGCGATGTTTCCTTGGTTGCGGAGCGTAAACCGTTGACGAGTAGTGGATTCTCTTATGGCGGCAACGACATCGAAGAGATGATGAACAAGCGCATCACGGCTCGCGAAATCTCGATTGAAGATTTGACGGGTACGCCTGAATATAACGGTCAACGCCTTTTAGGTTATGCACCAATTGATGCAGAGGGCGTTGTGCCTCCTGCAAAAACCGTTTTGGTTGAAAATGGCATCTTGAAAACATTGTTGAACGGTCGCGTTCCAACGCCCAAAGTGCCCCATTCCAATGGTCATGCGCTGTTTACGACCAGTTTGTCGAGCGAAACGGGCAGCGGCGTGTTCCGCTTTTCCGATACGCGCACCAAAAGCAACGCCGACTTGAAAAAAGAGCTGTTGACGCGCGCGAAAGAGGAGGGCTACGACTATGCTTACGTCGTTCGCAAATTTGATTCTGCGCCCGAGGAATTGTATCAAGTGAGCGTAGCCGACGGCACTGAAAAACGGGTGCGTGCGGCGGAAATCAAAAACATTAATTCGCAGATTTTCAAGAAAATAATCGCTGTGTCGGACAAAGAAGGGATTGAAAACACCCTGTTCGGGCGCAGCATCGTGAGCATCATTGCTCCGGAGGCCATTTTGTTTGAGGAAATGCAAATTCAGAGCGATGGAGTCGACAATTTCAAGAAAGCACCAACGGTCACACAGGCGCGTTAATGCACAAGGCACTTGCAGTGGGGCATGCTTCACTGTTGGTTGTGAACAACGATAACATTAACAAGGGAGCATGCCCCCTTGTTAAAAAAAATAAAAAATGAGAGATTTTTTGCGATTACTTCGGCGGTTTGTGCCTCCGTATAAAAAATATTTGGGACTGAATATTTTGATGACGGTGCTGTCCGGGCTGTTGACGCTGGTTTCGTTTGGTGCTATCGTGCCGATTCTGAATGTTTTGTTCAAAATAGAGACGCCGGAAACGCACGGCTATATGCCGTTGAATTGGGATACTTTTTCGATTGATTCGTTCAAAGAAGTGTTGCAAAATAACTTAAATACGTTTATTGTTGATGCGACGCAGGCTCATGGAGCGACTTATATCCTGATTATTTTAGGACTTTTTCTGATTATCACTACCATTTTTCGCACTGCGGCGATGTATTTTGCGTTGTATTTTATGATTCCGTTACGCACAGGGGTGGTGCGCGACATTCGCAACAAAATCAATGATAAAATCATTTCGCTGCCGTTGGCGTTTTTCTCCGAAGAACGGAAAGGTGATATTCTGGCACGCATTTCGGGCGATGTGAACGAAGTCGAAAACTCTATTATGAGTTCGCTGGACATGCTGTTTAAAGACCCCATTTACATCATTCTTTACTTGATGGGGATGTTGCTGATTAGTTGGCAACTCACTCTGTTTGTGTTTGTTATGTTGCCGATTGCGGGTTATATCATGGGGCAAATCGGTAAAAAGCTGAAGCGCAAATCCTTTGAAGGACAACAACAATGGGGCGGTTTGATGTCACAAATCGAAGAAACGCTTGGCGGACTGCGTATCATCAAGGCGTTCAATGCCGAACGGAAAATTGAGGAGCGTTTTCACAAGATTAACGAGCAATTTCGGCAGACGACAGTGCGGATTTTTCGCCGTCAACAGTTGGCGCACCCCATGAGCGAATTGCTGGGTACCGTGACTGTGGCGATAGTTCTGTGGTATGGTGGAACGTTGATTTTGTCGGAGAATAGTCCGATAGATGCGCCTTCATTTATGTATTATCTGACGATTTTCTACATGATTATCAATCCTGCCAAAGACCTGTCTAAATCCGTTTATTCCATTCAAAAAGGCTTGGCGTCGATGGAGCGCGTGGATAAAATTTTGATGGCAGAATCAAATATTACCGACCCAACGCATCCGAAACCTATTCAATTCAACGAGCAAGTCGATTATAACGATGTTTGGTTCAAATACAAAGAAAATTGGGTGCTAAAAGGTGTAAATTTGACGATTTCCAAAGGCAAAACGGTCGCGCTGGTCGGTCAATCAGGCTCCGGGAAATCGACGATGGTGGACTTGTTGCCCCGTTTTTATGATGTGGAAAAAGGCAACATCACGATTGACGGAACGGATATTCGAGCGGCTAAAGTGCACGATGTGCGCCAACTGATGGGTATTGTCAATCAGGAAGCCATCCTTTTTAACGATACTTTCTTTAATAATATCGCATTTGGGGTCGCCAATGCCACGATGGAAGACGTGGTTGCTGCCGCCAAAGTAGCCAATGCATACGAATTTATCATTGCGACAGACGATGGTTTTGGCACCAATATCGGCGATCGAGGGTGCAAACTGTCGGGCGGACAACGTCAGCGCCTCAGTATTGCCCGCGCCGTACTGAAAAATCCACCGATTTTGATTCTCGATGAGGCAACTTCCGCTTTGGATACGGAATCGGAACGCTTGGTGCAAGATGCCTTAGAAAAACTGATGCAAAATCGCACAACCATCATTATTGCCCACCGCCTGTCCACAATTCGCAATGCCGACCTCATTTGTGTGGTGCACGAAGGCGAAATTGTTGAACGCGGCACGCACGACGAATTAATGACCCTCAACGGCTACTATTCACGCCTGTGCGCGATGCAATCTGTATAATGTAGATGTAATCAATAGGATTGGCGTATTAAACAGCCTGTAAAAAGTAATCGAGAATAGTCATTGCCGCCATCGCCTCCACGATGGGAACGGCACGCGGGAGAACGCATGGATCGTGTCGACCGGTCACTTTCAGCACTGTTTCGTTGCCAAAAGCATCCACTGTTGGTTGAGGTTTTAATAAGGTGGCTACGGGTTTGAACGCCACGCGAAAATAGATGTCTTCGCCATTGGAAATGCCGCCCTGAATACCACCGGAGTTGTTTGTTCGGGTGCCGATACTGCCGTCGTCGCGCTTGTAAAACAGGTCGTTGACCTCCGAACCGCGCTGATGAACGCCATCGAAGCCCATGCCGTAGTCAAACCCTTTAGCGGCATTGATACTAAGCATCGCGCTGCCTAAGGCTGCGTGCAATTTGCCGAAAACAGGTTCGCCCAAGCCGGCCGGCACGCCCCGACACACGCAGGAAATGACTCCGCCGATGGTGTCGCCGTCGCTTTTCACCTGCTGAATGAGTTCGATCATCTGTTGAGCCACTTGAGGATCCGGACAGCGCACCGGATTAGATTCTATCCGGCTGAAATCCAATTCTTTATACGGTTTTTCAAGTCGAATTTCGCCTGCTTGCGACGTATAAGCCGTAATCGATACGCCTTTTGTTTGGAGCACCAATTTCGCCAGCGCACCACCCACCACGCGAGCAATTGTTTCGCGGGCCGACGAGCGTCCGCCACCGCGGTGGTCACGCACACCATATTTCGTTTGATAGGTGAAGTCGGCGTGTGACGGTCGATACTGTGTTTTCAGATTGTCGTAATCCGACGAATGTTGATTGCTGTTGCGCACAATAAAGCCAATCGGCGTCCCCGTGGTTTTGCCGTCAAAAATGCCCGACAAAAATTCCACTTGATCGCCTTCCTGGCGCGAAGTTGTCAGAGCGGACTGACCCGGCCGACGCCGGTTCAACTCGCTCTGTATAAACTCTTTATCTACATGAACACCCGCCGGACACCCGTCAATAACGCCCCCGATCGCCTCACCGTGCGACTCACCAAAAGATGTCAACCGAAACCGATTTCCAAACGTATTCATATATTAGTTATTAGAGTTTAGAGTTTAGAGTGTAGTCTTAGATATGTTTTTTAACTACACTCTAAACTCTAATAACTACACTCTATATTATTTGCAGCCGCAATTATCTTCTTCGGTGCAATCACAGTCGTCACCACAGCTACAACCACCGCCTTGACCTGTCAATGCTGCGATTTCTTCCGGGGTTGGTTCGTGAACGTCCAAGATTTCACCTTCAAATTCCAAGGTTTCACCTGCTAACGGATGGTTGAAGTCCATCACCACTACGTCGGGTTTCACTTCCATGACCGAACCTTGCAAGCGATTGCCTTGGTCGTCCATCATGGGTAATGTAGCACCTTCTACAACTTGTGTAGCGTCGAATTTGCCGTCGATTTCAAATAATTTTTTTGGCAATTCGATCACGTTTTCGTCGATAAATTCGCCGTAAGCCTCTTTCGGAGCGAGTTTAAAAGCAAATTTATCGCCTTTTTTCAAGCCGTCCAACTGTTTTTCAAATGCTTCCAACATCATGCCCACGTCGTACATAAACGTCAAGGGATGGTCGGGAGTCGTTTCTTCCATCAACTCTTTTTTCGCATCTTCGTCTTCCACAAACAATTTGTATCCTAAAGACACAATTGCATTTTTGGTAATTTTCATATCCTTATTTTTTTAAATTTTAATAATGATACAAAGGTACAAATAAATTATGAATTATTTGAACAACGATGAAAAAAAAGCAAATTTAGTTGTTTTTTTTCGAGTCGTGAAAATAATCTATTCAGAACTACTGCCGGCGCGTTCATTCTTAACAGTTGTTGACAAATAGTTCATAGTCGCCATCAGACAGCCGGCACATCTTTCAACACCGCTTTCAAAAGATTCCACCACTTGCGGACGGTGTCGATTTCCAAGCGTTCTTCGGGCGAGTGGGCACCCATGATGGTAGGACCGAACGACATCATGTCTAATGCGGGTTTTTTTTCTTTGAAAAGTCCGCACTCCAAGCCGGCGTGGATGTTGATGATTTCGGGGTATTTGCCGTACATTTTTTTGTAGGTTTCTTTGGCTACAAGCAAAATAGGCGATTGTGGGTCGGGTTTCCAGCCGGGGTAACCTTCGGTGGTTTGCACTTCGGCGGAGGCTAAGCGGAAAATGATTCCCACGCGTGTGACAAGGTCGTCTTTGGCAGAGGCTGATGAACTGCGTTGACTGGTTGTGACCACGATTTTTTGGTTGTCCAGCATTTTGACAGACGCCAAATTGGTCGAGGTCTCCACCGTGCCCGGCATGTCGTGACTCCAGCCGATGACACCGTGAGGCAAGGCATACAGTGCTAATATCAAGTCGGTTGTCGCCTTTTTGTCGATGACTTGAGGTGGTTGATTGGTGGAGTTGATTTGCAGTTGGACGTTGCGATCTTCTTCCGGTAATTCCGTTAAAATATTGGCTTGCAGGATATTGAGCAGCGCAACCGCTTCTTCTTTGAACGATGCCGGTACACCCACCGTAGCCCTTGCCTCGCGCGCAATGGCGTTGTGCAGATTGCCGCCGTCGATTTCGGAGATGAAAATCGTTTCTTTTTGCATGATATTATAGAGGTAGCGCGCCAAAATCTTGTTGGCATTGCCCAATTCTTTGTGGATGTCGCTGCCGGAATGTCCCCCTTTGAGTCCGGACACTTTGACTTCAAACCAGAAATAATTGCGTGGAGAAGGCTCCCAGCGGTAGGTGAACACGCCGCGTGTGTGTTTACCGCCGGCGCAACCGATGCAAAATTCGCCCCATTCTTCGCTGTCTAAGTTTAACAAAATGTCGCCCTTCAGAAATTCCGGATTCAGGTTGTTGGCACCGTTCAAGCCTGTTTCTTCGTCGGTGGTAAATAAGGCGATGATTGGGCCATGTTCTACACCGGGGGCAGTCAAAATAGCTAAGGCAGCAGCCACACCGATGCCGTCGTCGCCACCTAACGTGGTGCCGCGTGCTTTCACCCAGCCGTTTTCGACATACGTTTGAATCGGGTCATTTTCAAAATCAAACGTCACGTCGCTATTTTTTTCGCACACCATGTCTACGTGCGATTGCAGAATCACCGTTTTCAGATTTTCATAGCCGGGAGTGGCGGGTTTTCGGATAATGACGTTGTCTGCGCCGTCTTTTTGCGCCTCCAAATCATACTCTATTGCAAAATCCAATAAAAATCGGACAATCTTGCCTTCTTTGCGAGAAGGACGGGGCACGGCCGTGATTTTGTCAAACAAATTCCAGACTGCAGATGGGCTTAATTCCTTTACTTCCATGATGATAGATATGTTAAAACAATTTAAATTCTAATTTAAAGCCATAAAGTTACGAAAAAAATTTGAAATAACAAGAAAAAACACAGAAAAATTAAAAAAAAGTTTCTACATTTGTGCCCTGAATGGAGAAGTGTCATTACAGGCTTGCCCCGCAATGACATAATAATTAAGAATATGAAAAAAATAGGACAAACATTTTTAGGAATTATCGCCTTGATGGGCGTGGTTTTGGTATTCACACAATGTAGTAAAAAAGACGCAGCCGCATCTGCCGCTGTTGCTGAGGGCGTAAGCACTGAATTACTTCCTGTGGCATACGTAGATGCCGATTCTTTGGTGGCTCATTTGAATTTTCATAAACGATTGGCAGATGATTTTGAGACTAAATTGGGCAAACAAAATGCTTCATTGAATGCATCGGGGCAAAAACTTCAAAATGAGATTATTGCTTTTCAACAAAAAGTGCAAAACAATGCCTTTTTGAGTCAAGAGCGTGCTCAACAGGAGCAAACGCGTATCCAACGCATGCAAGCCGACCTCGAAAAACGTGCCGACCAGGTGCAACAGGAATTGGCGGTGGAACGAAGCAACATCCAATTGCAGTTGAACGACTCGTTAACACTTGGTATCAAGGAGTTTAACACTCCTCAAAAGTATCAAATGATTGTGACGAAATCGTCTATGTTGTACGCCGATGAACGTTACGACATCACCAAAGAGGTCACAGAATTTTTGAACAAACGTTTCAAGTAAATTGCTTTACCTCATCCCCGTTACGCTGGGCGAAACACCTATTGATCGCGTTTTGCCGGCCTATAATAAGGAAATAGTCGTCAAAATTCGCCATTTCATTGTGGAAAATGTGCGGACGGCGCGCCGTTTTCTCAAACAAATCGATCCCGGTTTCCCGATTGACGATTCAACTTTTTTCACGCTCAATAAACACACGACGCGCGAAGAAGTATCCGAATTTCTACAACCAATTGCCCACGGACATCCGATGGGCATCATTTCGGAGGCAGGCTGTCCCGCGATTGCCGACCCGGGAGCCGACGTAGTAGCGATTGCACAGCAAAAAAACATTTCCGTGGTGCCTCTGGTGGGACCTTCCTCTATTTTATTGGCATTGATGGCATCGGGATTTAACGGGCAAAGTTTCGCGTTCAACGGCTATTTGCCAATCGACGGCGACCAACGCCTGAAAACGCTCAAGCAATTGGAACAAAAAATTTACACAGAGCATCAAACGCAATTGTTTATTGAAACGCCTTACCGCAACAATAAAATGATTGACGACATTCTCAAAGCCTGTAAACCCACCATCAAACTTTGCATCGCCGCCGGCATCACCACCGAAAACGAGTGGATCAAGACAAAATCCATCGCCGAATGGAAAAAAAACATCCCGAAAATCGAAAAATGGCCATGCATTTTTGCCATTTACAAATAGGCGGATTATGTTTTAACCCCAATTATGGCACTGTTACGCTTTTCGTTGCCACCGTATGAGCCGAAAATACGCCCAATGCCCCATTGGAAATATTATTCGGCGGATTATTCGGCGTAGTGCCTCCTCCGGGACCGGTATCGCCCATTAGAGCCAATGCCGTGTAGAACAACGACACTTTTTTGTCGATACATTGCATTTCTATATTGATTAAGTCGCCCGGTTTTAACTCTAAATCGTCATCATCCAGTTCTAATTTGATGGTATTTACCTGCCCATTCTTTACTTCATCATTCAGAACCAAATGCTGTTTAATCAGTTGATTGTTTAACCACAATACAAATCGGTAATTGTTCCCCACCTCCATCGGGTCTTGATACACCGGTATAAAATTGTAATTGATCTCATTGCCCATCACAGTCGTTTTTTCTACTTTGATGGAATCAAACGGAACTTGCTGTGGCATAGTGCTTTGTGCCGTATAGGTCTGACCTTCCGCATGGACTGTCAGCGTATAGGTTCTACCTTCTACGCCGGTTAATGTCGTGGTGTTGTACACGCCATTTCCCTGCGAAACAAGTGTTTCGCTGTTTCCGGCATCGTCGCTGATACTCACTGTGGCATCATCAATGGTAGTGTAAGCCCCGGTCTCCGTCAAACTCATGGATTTTGTGATTTTCACAAGATAGGGACCGGCTTCGTTCGTGATGTTTCCTTCTATCACAATTTTGGATTGGTTGCTCTTGTAATCCAAATCAATTACTTTTTCACAACTTGCGAAAAGGAGCGCGAGGGCTATTTTCTTATACATAATTGAGAATCGTTTTTTATGATTGCGGTGCAAAGATACTGTCAAAAAGGATGTTTTGGAAATTTTAGAGAAGAAAGTCGGGAGTTTTGCGATAAATGGTGGTATAGCCCATGAATTTCCGTGATTTATTTATCGCTATCGTTTATTTTCCAAGAACCTTTTTTATCGGATCCTTCACGAGTAATGATTCCTTCTTTTTTCAATTTTTCTATATGTTTTTGAACCGCAGAAGGGTTTATTTGCAATTGTTCAGCCATTTCTTTTCGTGTAATATCCGGTTGGGCAGAAATCAAATCAAACAACTTTCCTATGTTTTCTGACCACTTTTTCTGACCACCATTTTCTGACCACCATTTTCTGACCACCGTCCCTTCGCCATTTACACTTGCATTTACACCCAAGGTGTTGGTTGTATTTTCGTTAGCCTCCAACTTTTTTGTTTCAACAAAACTAATATGCAGTTCTCTGTTTTTAAGGATATTATTTTCACCCAACAGCAAATTTGAAAGAAAGCGAACAAGATATTTATCAGTTCTATGGATTCCCTGCGTTATATTCTCATAATTTGCGCGAACAAGGGCATTGCGAAAATACCATGAATGCGCAGCAAACAAATCATTGCTTATATTTTCAAAGCCGAGTTTGCGAAGATATTTAATGGTGAACACCGCCGTTGTCCGTGTGTTTCCTTCGCCAAAAACATGAATTTGCCACAAATACGCCACAAAATGGGCGATGTGTTCTACAATCTGCTGTTGGCTTAATCCCTTATAATCAAAGGCTTTTTCTTCCTTAAAATCATATTCGAGCGTTTCCCTTAAATTTAATGCGCTGGCATACATTACACTCTTACCGTTCAACACCCATTCTTTTTTTGAAATATCATAATCGCGTATTTTTCCTGCAAACTTGTAAATTCCTGCGAAAAGTTGTCGGTGAATATTAATGTATTCCACCGGCGAAAAAGAAAAAGTATTGCTCGATAAAATCTCAGCAATGCGAGAGGAAACCTTGTCGGCTTCTTCTGTGCGGTCGTCTTGGGCGTCGCTTGCAATGCCCCTACTGTGCAACGTTTGATAATAAGTGTCAATACGGCTTTTGACCTCCTCAAAAGTAATATCGCCTTCAATATTTTGCTTGGCGGTTTCGATGAGGTAGTCAGAAGGCGTTAAGCCATCAACCTGCTGCAGCCCAATAGCCGTTTGCCAGATTTGACTTTTCTCTATTTTGTCGGGCTCGCCCAGACGAATATATTCATCAAAATTGTTCATGTCCTAATTGTGTTTTCGCAAAGGTACGGATTTTTTTGATAACTTACCGGAATAGCGACTAAAAAACGCCTCAGCATAAGTCCGCCCAATCGGAAATGCTTTATCATCCATGAAAATAGTGCTCCCTCTCACTGCTTCAATTTTGCTGAAAGGCAAGATGAAACTGCGATGCACGCGAATGAAGTCATTGGAGTTTAATTTCTCTACCATGTCGCGCATGGTCATTCGTGCCACGATGGTTTTGCGATCTTTGATGTAAATTTTGAGATAATCGGCTAAGCCTTCGATGTACAGGATGTCTGCCAACGGAATTTTTACCAGATTGAAATCGGCTCTGACAAAGATATTTTTATCGGAGCTTTGGTCTTTTTGGTGGATGTAATCAAAATAGTCCTGCGCTTTGGTGATGGCTTGTGTAAACCGTTTCAGATTAATGGGTTTGAGTAGGTAGTCAATCGCATCCAACTCGTAGCTCACGGCGGCATATTCGCTGAATGCAGTGGTAAAAATCACCATCGTTTTTTGCTGCAACGATTTCACCAAATTAATGCCGGTCATGGCAGGCATTTGTATGTCACAAAAAATCAGGTCAGCAGGAAATTTCCGCAAATATTTTAATGCTTCGTTGGGCTGTGTGAACGTTTTTTGCAGGTGGATGTGCTCACTTTTTTCGCACAGCGATTGAATCACTGTCAGTGCTAACGGTTCATCATCTATGGCATGTATCATTGTAAATGGATGTATAAAGAAACTGCAAATTGTTTATCGCTCTCATTAATAGTCAGCAGATGCTTGGACGGATAAATCAGATTCAGGCGGTGCCGGGTGTTTTCAATTCCCAAGCCGCTTCGTTCCGAAACAGTTCGTTGAACATCCACTTTATTATTTATCGCACTCAATTGAAGTTCATTGTTATTCATGGTCAGCTCAATTTTGATGTGACTTTTTTGTTCGGAATTGACACCATGTTTAAAGGCATTTTCAACAAAAGGAATCAGCAACATCGGCGCAATCTGCAAAGCGGGAATCTCTTCCATAACCTGATATTCCAATTTCACACTTTTGTCCAAACGCACCCTTTGTAACTCAATAAAATTACTGATATAATTCGGTTCATCTTCCAGCAAAACAAAATCCTGTTGGGTGTTTTTCATGGTATAGCGCATCATTTCCGACAGTTTATCGACCATGTCCGCCGCTTTTGGCGAAGTGTCAATAGCCGTGGCATAGATATTGTTCAGCGTATTAAACAGGAAGTGAGGATTGATTTGTGATTTGAGAGAAGCGATCTGCGCCGGAGGCAGTATCCAACGAATTGGAAACCTGATCGGTTGAGATGTACGGAATAACCAGCAGCAGCAACCAAACTAAGGTATGTATCGCAATAGTGAGCCGTTTTGCTTTCATAATTCTAAATAATTCACAAATTTAAGGTTTATTTCGTTCACTTCAAAAAAAATGAGAAAAAGGTCGGCAGTTTGTAGAAGTATGATACAATTCACAAATAGTCTGAACTGTGATTTTTATGATTTTCTGATGAACTGTGATTATTATTTAAAATTAATTCGTAAATTTGCACGCAGAAATTATTTTGTATGAAAAAACAGACCATTTGGATTGTGATTATTGTGGTGCTGGCGTTAATTCTTGCCGGTGCAGGCTATTATATTGTGCAGTTGCGCCAACAGACGAAGGCCGTTGAAGAATCGACGGAATTGGCCGAATTGGCGAAAGAAGCGCTGACAGAGCAGTACGACGACCTGAATAGTCAGTACGATGGCTTCAAAATCACGCTTCACAACGATTCGCTGATTGCGCAATTGGAAGCCGAGCAGCTGAAAGTGCAAAAAATTCAGGAAGAACTCAAAAATACGAAGGCTTCGGACGCTAAAAAAATTCGCGATTTGAAAAACGAATTGGAAACGTTGCGCGCGATTATGCGTAGCTATATCGCTCAAATCGACTCATTAGACCGTCTCAACAAGGAATTGATGCTTGCCAACGAAGAAATCAGCGGACGTTATGAGCAAGCTACGCAAACCGTTTCACAGCTCTCAAATGAGAAAGAAAAACTGACGGAAACGGTGCAAATCGCCTCTAAATTGGACGCGAGCAATGTCAGCGTGCGCGGATTGGACAAAAAAAACAAGACGACCGACAAAATTAAAAAAATGGAGAAATTAGAAGTGAATTTCACCATCAACAAAAATATCACCGCCAATCCGGGCGAAAAAACCATTTACATCCGGATTCAAAAGCCTGACGACGATGTTTTGGTCAAGAGTGCAGGGAATGTCTTCGCGTTTGAAAATAAAAACATCCCGTATTCCGCCAAGCGCACCATCGAATACACGGGCGAAGAAATGCCTCTCAGCATCTACTGGGCCATCGAAGAAACGCTCCTCCCGGGCACTTACCGAGTCGATATTTTTGCCGACGGCAACCGCATCGGACGCCGCTCGTTTCAGTTAGAGAAATAATATCGAAAAAAGGAACAGGCAATTGACCTGATTGTTTTGAATGAAGCTAAAAAATATGTAAAACCATTATAGACCTTAGCCCCACGGCAACGCCTTGGAGAATGCTTTATCGCTTACATCAGTTGCGCAAACAGGCGCACAAACGATTCGAGCAGGCGTTTGAGTTTGCCGCGTTTCACCCATTCTTCGTAACAAATTTCTTTGCACAGTTTTGATTGCTCACAAAAAATGGCTTTGTTTTGTTGCGCCAAATCGGTGTCGTACAGGTAGCAATTGATTTCAAAATTGGTTTCCAAGCTGCGGAAATCCAGGTTGCAAGAGCCGATTACCGAGAGATTATCGTCTGCCACCAGCGTTTTGGCATGCACAAAACTGCCTTGCAGCTCATAAATACGCATGCCGGCACGCAATAAATCTTCGTAATACGAACGTGCTGCAGGGTCGATATAGGCGGAATCGGATTTCTTGGACACCATCAAACGCACGTCCACGCCGCTCAAAGCCGCGATTTGCAATGCCTCAAACAGCGAATCGGTCGGCAAAAAATAGGGCGTCTGCATATAGACATATTTTTTTGCGGACAAAATAATGCTAATCGTCGCCTGTAAGAGGTTCGTAAACTTACTATACGGCCCACTCGTGGCAATCTGCATCAAATTGTCGGTGTATAGTTTCGTAGGAGGGAAGTATTTTTTCAGGTTGGGACACTGTTTGCCGGCAGCGAACCAATCCAGCAAAAAATCGGATTGCAACCCGTGCGCACCCATGCCCTCAATGCGCAAATGCCTGTCCATCCAATGTCTGTTAATCGAATAGTCATTGCCCACATTCATGCCGCCCACATAGCCGATATTGCCGTCAATCACCACCACTTTGCGGTGGTTGCGGTAGTTGAGTTTACTGCTTTGCAGCAATGGATAGCGCGTTTCCATCAGCGATCCCACCTCTACGCCGGTATCTTTCATTTCGGAATAAAACGTTCGGGGAACCATCCAATTGGCTACATTATCGTAAAGGAAACGCACTTTCACGCCTTGCAGGGCTTTTTTCATCAGCACGGTCCGCACTAAATTGCCCGTTTCATCATTTTTGAAAATGAAAAATTCGATATGAATATGGTCTTTTGCCGCGTCTAAGTCGGCAATCAGAGCCTCAAACATGCGTTCGCCGGACGAAATAATTTCTACTTTGCTGCCTTGCAGGAGTGCTGCGTGGTTATTGTTTTTCAACAGATTAATCAGATTGATGTAGGTTGGTACCAAATCCGAATTTTCATCGGGCACCAGCTCATTAAAGGTCATACCCTTGATTTTTTGGTAATAGTTTTTGGTCACAAATTTCTGTTTGCGCTTATCCTGTCCAAACATATAATAGAAAACCAGACCGCCTACGGGCACAAAAATGAGCACCATCAGCCAGGCAATCGTGCGCGCCGGACTGCTATTGTCCGTCAACACCACTATCATCGTACTAACAATGAGTATCAAATAGATAGCTGCAAGAATCGTATATAAAAGCGTTATATCTTCCATATTCGGCTACAAATGTAAAACATTTCTTTGAAATAACCAATTTTACAAAAAATTTTTATCAGAGTGTTTGTGAGTTTAGAAAAAAAGCATTACTTTTGCACGGTGGACTCTTAAGGTGATCTATTGTAAGATAATATACTATAGAAATATAAACAATTAAAATGAAGAAAATGAATAAAAACAGTACTCTTTTTGTTATGGGGTTGACGTTAATCTCATGTTTGGCGTATGCACAAGCCCCTGTAACAGTAACAGGGAAAATCACTGTCGGCACAACCGGTCAGTTGACGGCTACCGCGCTCACGGTAGATTTTCCCGGTGATCCCACGCATGTGGCTATTGAGAACAACGGTTCTGTCGATGTTAACGTTGTTGATGTGAAAGCCGGAGTGTTTGAAAATTCCGGTGACGTAAATTTGGGGACGCTCAATCTTTATTCTAACACTCAATATGAAGGTGTTATTTTGCCTAAAGCGGGAGCTCCTACTACGACAGTTGTGGGGCAGGTGAACTTGCACAAAACATTTTACGTATCTACGGATGGGAATGATGTTACTAATGCTTTTTACCCTCCTTATCCTATTGCCGGCACAATAACCTACGAAGCAGTGCCTGCAAAATTGAATGGTTCCGGTGCTGCAAATGCTTACGATCCGGGTAATATCTGGTTATTTGCTTACGATGGAGCCGTTCGTGCTACCAATCAAACGGGTTGGACTGCCGGATTAACTTCTTTTTCAGCAACTGATGGCGGTTATGCCGTGCAGGTAACAGGTTCCGGCGAATATGTTTTCCCTTTGACAGCCGGTCAAGGCGGTAATCTTTTTGTCTATGCACCTAATCAGGTAACCGTAAGAGACTACACCACTACTTTCAGTGACGGTCAAGCAGCTTGGAACTTAACCGGTTCTCCTTTTGCTGCCACTTTATCTTCCGGTACTGCCGGATCTAATTTAACTCTTTCTGCCAATCCGTCTTGGAATCAAGAAATTTATTACTTAGGCAAAACCAAGAATGGCGAAGGAAAACAAGGATGGATTGGTCATAACTTATCTTTGGATGGTGATGTCAATATTCCTCCTTACGTGTCATTTTTTGTGCAAGCGCCTAACAGTACAACTCCCGGCGCCAATCAAAACTTTGTTTTTGCTCCGGATGGTCTGGATATATTGGATGCAAATCCGTCGGATTTTCGTTCTGCAGCACACATTGATGCGGATGTCTTGCGTTTGACATTGTCTAATGCTCATCAAACCGACAAAGCATACATAGTTTTGGGCGATCAATACAAAAATGAATTTAGCTTGTTTGATGGCGATGCTACTAAATTTGATAATGGTGCGGGCTTTGTTCAATTATGGTCGGTAGCCGGCAATGAAACGGCAGAAGTGAACACCCTGACTCGTGGTGACAAAGCAGTTCAATTAGGAGTCGCTTTGCCGACAGCCGGAGACTATACGATTCAATTGGCAGACGTAAAAAATGGACAAAACTTTAAAAGCGTTGTGTTGGAAGATAAAGGCGTAGCGGTAGCAGACCTTTTAGCGGGCGAAAGCTATACGTTCAATGCAGCCTCACCGGCTAAGACGGATCGTTTTGTATTGCGCATTGATCAATCGGCAACGGGTTCCGGTATAGCAACAGCCGGTGTATATGCTTATGTTGAAGCTGGTAAATTGTTTGTAAACGGTTTAACTGCCGGTGATAAAGTATCAGTATATACTGTTTCCGGTCAATTAGTTGCTTCTTCTGATAACTATCAACCGGTAGCCGTTGCCAAAGGCGTTTATTTGGTGAAAGTGACCGGCTCAGACTCAAAAGTGTTGAAAGTATTATCCAAGTAATAATTCTCATTAAAAATAGATTAGATCAAATGAAAAAAAATAGATTAATAACACTCTTGACGGTATTGGGTATCACATTGTCAAGTATAGTTTATGGGCAAGGAATATTCAACGATGACAGTAATGCAGCATCGTCTACTTTAGGTTCGGATGTGTTGGTTGTTACTGATGCTCCGGTTACTAATGACCCGAATGCATTAAACGTTGGTGAACCGCCATTAGATCCGGGAAATTTTGATGACGCGCCTATTGGCGAAGGTATCGCTATCCTCAGCGTATTAGCTGCCGGATATGGTGTGGCGAAACGCCGTAAAAAAAATTAATAAAAAAAATTCAATAAATTAAAAGATTATGAAGAAAATAGTAGGTTTGTTAGGGATCGGGCTTTTCTGTATAGTTTCTTCCCTGAGCGCCCAAGAGTTGCCGAGTTCGTC
>JAISKM010000038.1 GCA_031261285.1 Candidatus Symbiothrix sp.
GGGATTGCGGATCAGGCTGAAAGCCTGACATATCCTAGCCCAGGGCATCGCCCTGGGAAATTCCCGGAAACCTCGTTACTCGATTTTTTTTCGTTTCGTTTCATTTTTATTGGGTAATGAGGTGGATGGGGATTACTATTGATTAAAAATTCAGGCCGATTTTATATATCCGACCATTTTAAGAAATTTTTTCGTATCTTTGACCCAAATTATTTCAATTGGAATGTTATGACAATTTTATATCTCATTATTGGACTACTTGTGGGCGGCATCACCGCTTATTTCGCTACAAAGGCGAAACTGAATGACGCTCATATTCAGGTGAAAGTGCTGGAAGAAAAACTGCGGATGCAAGTGGAACTGATGCGAGAAAAGAAAGACGAAATCAGCGAAATTCAGAAAACGACGCAACTGCAATTTGAGAAAGTGGCGGCACAAATCTTGGAAGAAAAGACGGGGAAATTTACGGAAGTCAACAAAGCCAATATGGAGGCGATTTTGAAACCGCTGGGCGAAAATATCGACAGTTTTAAGAAAAAAGTGGAGGAAACCTACGATAAGGAGTCCAAACAGCGTTTTTCGTTGGAAGAAAAAGTCAAAGAACTTGTCGAACAGACCAATAAAGTGAGTGCTGAGGCCAATAATTTGGCGACTGCTCTCAAAGGGCAGACCAAAAAACAGGGCAACTGGGGCGAAATGATTTTGGAAAGTATTTTGCAACAATCAGGGCTGGAGAAAAATCGCGAATATTTTTTGCAACAGACCATTAAAGGCGAAGACGGCAACGATTTGCGTCCCGATGTGTTGCTCCACTTGCCTGATAACCGGACGATTATCATTGACTCCAAAGTATCGCTGAATGCTTACGACCGCTTTGCGTCGGCGGAAACGACGGACGAACAAAAAATTCATGTGGCAGACCATCTTAATTCCGTTCGCAAGCACATCGACGAACTTTCCGGCAAAAAATACGACGACATTCAGGAGGCGTTGGATTTCACGATGATGTTTGTGCCGATTGAGCCGGCGTACCTCATTGCGATTCAAAACGACCCCGAATTGTGGGCATACGCCTACTCCAAGCGGATTTTGCTCATTAGTCCGACCAATTTGATTGCCTGTCTGAAACTGATTGCCGACTTGTGGAAACGCGAATTGCAGAGCAAAAATGCGCAAGAAATTGTGCGACAGGGCGAAAATTTATACGATAAATTCATCACGTTTACCGATACGCTGGCAGACGTCGGCAAGTTTATCAACAAAACGCAAGAAACCTACAACACTGCTGTCAGTCAACTCAATACGGGCAAAGGCAACTTGGTGAAACGTGCCTTAGATTTGAAAAATCTGGGCTTAAAATCCAACAAACAGATTTCTCCGGCGATAGTACCCATAGACATCGAGCTGGAGGAAGACGTCGAATTGATCATTGATAAGGAATAAAAAATCAGAAAACATGAATACAAGAAAAGCTTATTTCGCGTCCGGGTGCTTTTGGGGCACAGAATATTATTTTATGAAAGCCGGTGGAGTCATTGCTACCGCCGCCGGATTTATGGGCGGCCGGTTGGATCATCCGGCTTATCCACAGGTGTGCACCGGCGAAACCGGACATCTGGAGTGTGTGGAGGTGGAATATGACACGACCAAAACAAGTTATGCACATTTGGTAAAACTGTTCTTTGAAACGCACAATTTCACGCAAACCGACGGACAAGGACCGGACATCGGCTCACAATATTTGTCGTGCATTTTTTACAGCAACGATGCGGAAAAAGCAATTGCGCAAACATACATTGGCATTTTAGAAGAAAAAGGCTACTTGGTAGCCACCCAACTGCAACCGGCATCCACTTTTTGGAAAGCAGAAGAGTATCATCAACACTACTATGAGCACAAAGGCACGCAGCCTTATTGCCATAGTTATAGGAAACTATTTGATTGAACAAGTGTTTGATTATCAATTCAGTGTTTGCTTGCCACAATCTTTTTGACCGCTGTCACCAGTTTGTCAATCTCTTCCGTAGTGTTGTAGAACGAAAAAGACGGGCGCACGCTGGCTTCTACGCCTAATCTCCGCAGAGCCGGTTGTGCACAATGATGACCGGCACGCAACGCAATGCCTTCCTCATCCAGCAGTTTGCCGACTTCCGGCGTAGGAATGCCGGGAATGACGAACGACACGACGCTGATGCGTTCGCGCGGATTGCCAATCAGTTGAATGCCGTCAATTTGACCCAATTCCTTGCGCGCATATTCCGTCAGGTAATGTTCGTATTTCTCAATGTTGTGAATGCCAACCTTGCTGACATAATCCAGCGCCGCTCCCAGCCCGACAGCATCCGCCACATTGGGCGTGCCTGCCTCAAATTTAGCCGGTGGACCATTGAAAATCGTTTCTTCAAACGTGACATCTTTAATCATATTGCCACCGCCTTGCCAAGGGGGAATGAGTTCGAGCAATTCTTTTTTGCCGTAAACCACCCCAATGCCGTTGGGCGCATAAATTTTATGTCCGGAAAACACGAAGAAGTCGGCATCCAATTCTTGGACATCTGTTGGCGTGTGGGCAACCGATTGCGCACCATCAATCAACACACGTGCACCGTAGCGTTTCGCCATGTCAATCATCGTTTTGACGGGCGAAATGGTGCCGAATGTGTTGTTTACCGATGCGAAAGACACAATTTTTGTGCGCGAACTCAACAATTTCTCGTATTCCTCCAAAATCACTTCCCCTTTATCGTTAATCGGGATAACCAGCAAATTTGCCTGCTTTTCTTTTGCTAATTGCTGCCAGGGAACGATATTCGCATGGTGGTCGAGTGTCGACACAATAATATCATCGCCGGGCTGAATAAATTTCCGGCCATAAGTTTGCGTCACCAAATTGATGCCTTCGGTCGTTCCTCTCACGAAAATGATGTTTTCTTCAGAAGGTGCGTTGATGAATGTAGCGATTTTTTTGCGCGCTCCCTCGTACGCATCCGTCGAACGTGCTGCCAACGTGTGTGCTGCCCGATGGATGTTGGAATTATCGTGCTCGTAATGGTGCGAAATTGCATCAATCACGTGTTGAGGCTTTTGTGTCGTCGCCGCATTGTCAAACCAGATCAACTCTTTGCCGTGCACTTTTTGATGCAAAATCGGAAAATCCTTGCGAATGGCTTCCACGTCAAACGTTTCACGCCCATTGTAAGTAATAGGCTGGTCACGCATGAACGAATATTGAGAATAATCCGCGTCGGCAAATTCGTGAGTGGCTGCCGTATGTAAGCGCGAATCTTCTACCGGCGCTTTGTCATCGTCGGGAAAGAAAAGTCCGGTCAACTCGCCCGCTTCAGGAAAAGTGCTGCCACCGGTTTGAAGATGCGTCGCAGGCTCTATCAACTGCTGAAAAGAGGCGAACACACCGGTCAAATCAACGCCGTCGTCCGGCACGATTTGCGATGCGATTTGCCGATTTTCGTCATTGGGACAATGCTCGAGAATCTCGCGCAAATGCCCAATGTCAGCCCAATTTATGTTGTTCATAATTTTTATTTTTGAATCGTTTTGCGATTATTATAATCGTGATAATAACCGACTTCCACGTTTTCGAGCACGGCGATGGCATCGTCGGTCAAAGAGGCTAACGAGAAATATTTGGTCAGCAAATAGGCTGCTACGCCAAATTTATCTAATCCCATCAAACGTGCCGACAAACTTGGAGCGATTTCGCCCGGGATGCCCGCTTGATGAAGACCGACGATGCCGGCTTCCTGTTCGCCGGTGCGCACCAAAATAAAACTGGTTGTTCCAACGCCCCGGTTTGTCAAATACTGTCCTTGAATTTCGACTTTGTCGCTGGGGATGATGGGCACACCACGCCATGTGATGACCGGCACACCAAATACAGCCGTCGTCACAGGAGGCACACCACGCCAGGTACATTCGCGTTCAAAAGCAGCAATCGCACGCGGATGAGCCAAAAAGAACGTCGGTTTTTTCCAAACCAATGACAGCAATTCGTCCAAATCGTCGGGCGTAGGGGTGCCATAACGCGAACTGATGCGATAGCCCGGTTCCACGCTTGACAACAGACCAAACTGCTTGTTGTTAATCAATTCCCATTCTTGACGTTCCTTGATACTTTCGATACTCAAACGCATTTGTTGTTCGAGCTGGTTGTAGGGATTATTGTACAAATCCGTCACACGCGTGTGTACACGCACCACCGTTTGAAGCGTATTCAGAGAATATTCGCGTGGCTGTTCGTCGTAATCAATGTACGTTTCCGGAATAATATTATCTTCTGTTTGACCGGAAGCCAAGTCGATGTGCTTTTCGCCGTGTGTGTTCACCGTCGCTTTCAAGCGCAAGTGCTCATCCACCGCTTGTTGAAATTGCTCGCGGAAAGTCGGAATATCTTTGATGATCGTTTCCAATTCATTGCTCGCCAACGAGAAAAATACGGTTGGCGTGATGGCTTTTACCGTCACAGACGACGATTTATCAGAGAGCAAGTCTGCTTCGCCGAAATATTCGCCTTCCGAAAGAATTGCGATACGCAAATCCTCGCCGTGCGTCCCTTTGCTGGAGATTTCCACTTCGCCTTGAGCCACGATAAAGAATTTTTGCGGATCTTTGCCGGCAGTAATCAGATTGTGTCCCAAATCCACGGTTTCTACTTGAAAACGTTTAGCCAAACGATTGACAATATCTTCTTCGATGTGCGCAAACAACGGAATCCGGCGGAACGACTCCACACGAAAAGACGGCACGCCATTGAAAAATTCCACTTCGATGCGTTCTGCCCGTTTCAATTCCACTTTCGTGCGATTTACACGGTAAGTGCCCGAATCCACTTGCACCCAAGGGAGCAGTTTCAACAACAGTCGCGGGGTGATGGAGCCCATCTGCGGGGCTGTCTTCGTGGTGGTTGCTAATTTTTTAGCGGTAGCAGTCGTGATGCTGCGTTGTAAATCGTTCTGTGCCATGATTTTATTTTTTAATTTGTTATTTTTATTGAGGGGATTGCGGGTCTTCGCCCGCAATGACACGTTCCACTACGTTGCCGTCCTTTATCGAAAACGCCTTAATCACCGGATTATCAATGTCCTGCAACGAAAGAATAATATAAATAATGTCCGGATCGAAAGCCAGCCGAATATCCTCTTCCGAAGGGCGTGCCGGTGACTCGGGATGGCTGTGATAATTCGCAATAATTTGCAATCCCTCTGCCCGTGCTTCCTTCAAAACGCCAAACTGTTCTTTCGGGTCAAACGAAAAATGCTCGGGACTATGATCGAGATTGGTCAACGGAAATTGCTTGACTACCTCATTCTCGGTTCCAACCAAAAGTCCACAAGCCTCGTTCGGCAATTCATTTTTTGCCTGCGCCACGATGCCGTCAATAATGCTTTGAGGAATGCGAATCATTTTTCAATTTTTTTATTGTTTTAATCGGGACAAAGGTATGAAATAATATCGAAAATTAAAATAGCATAAATGTGGTATATTTTTTCGTATGGAAAAATTAGAATTATAAAATATTACACAGGGCAAGCCTTAATTCGTATAGTTCACATCCGCTCTCGTAGAGAGCACAGCTAACTAACCAGTAGCCTGAGGCTACTGGGGAAAGTATCCGTCCTCCCCTCTTGCCTGCGTAGCCGGCAAACGCTTTTCTATCTGTGTGCCTGCGCTGCAGGCAAGAAGTAGCGAGATGATCTGCTTTCCAGCAGCCTGAGGCTGCTGGTTAGTTAGCTAAGCTCCCTCTGGGAGCGGTAACACTCTTTGTTGTTGCCAATGCTCATATTTTAAGGTTTGCCCTGGCATAAATGTGGTATATTTGTTCGTAAAAAAATTTGTTTGTACAGAATTTTTCCGTAACTTTGTAGGCGAAACAAAAAATAACAACAAGAAACAGAAAAGATTAGAATTATAAAATAGTATTAATAGAGCTTTTAGCTCTTATTCTCGTTTTCTGAAATCTGGAAAATTTCAAAGAAGTATCTGAGAATAAGCCTGCGAAGGTTCACGCCTATTGGCGTGAACTGTTTCGTGCTTATTAAGATACAAGGCATTTTCCAGAGCCACAGAAAACTAATAAGCAATCACGAGCAGTTTCACGCTTTTTTGTTTGCCTATTGGGTTTAAGAGTTTTGAGCAAAAACTTTTAAAACAATGGAACAAAAAATTATTGAAGAGTATTTGGAAAAAGGGACGAGCGTTGCAAACCATCGTTTCAAATCATGGGAGCATTGCTATGATTATTTTGGCAAGGAAGACATTAATGAAGATTTAGCCGGTTTGCATTTAGGCTTTTTCTTAGCCAGTTTTGGGATGTATAAAGGGAAAGCTTTCTTATTACAGAGAGATTACAAGTTTTTAATACCTGTGGTTCAGTTAATTCTTAAACACAAACATTTAAGAGGAATAATAGTTACTCCCACAAATAAAACAGATTTTATAGAAAATTTATTTCTATTAGTAGAAGGCCTGAAAAGTTACTTTAGACAACAGTATCCTGACATGAAAGCGGTAAAGAAAAATGAAAAGGATGCTACAGATACTTTAATCACGAAAATTATTTTGGGAACGTTAGGGATAACTCCGGCATACGACAGATATTTTAAAGATGGCGTGAAAAGAAAGGGACAGGATATTCCTCAATCTTTCAGCAAATCTTCTTTCGCTGAACTAATTCAGTACACTTTGGATCAAAAAGAGAATATCACATCTATTCAAAAAGAGATTAAGCAAAAATATGGAGTAGAATATCCCATAATGAAAATTGTGGATATGTATTTTTGGCAAACCGGTTATAACGCTCCTAAAAACAAAAAATCATGAAAATAAAATTTACATTCAAGTTATTGTCAGTGATAACATGTTTATTGCTAACATTCAATTTGCAGGCAAAAACTGCTACTGTCCATGTAGCCACGGCAGGAACTTTATTTGCTTTAATTGATGATAGGTATCTAATTACCGAATTAATTGTTACCGGCAAGTTGAATGGTGATGATATGCTTACTATTCGTGAAATGGCAGGAAGTGATGAGAAAGGCTATGCAACCGCTGGGATGTTGGCTATTCTTAATTTAGAGGGTGCAAATATTGTTCCTGGAGGTTATCATAACACTGGCAGTGATAATACAATTAGAGAGTCAGCTTTTTATAAGTGTAAAAAATTAACTTCGGTAACTATTCCAAACAGCATAACTTCGATTGGATCCTCTGCTTTTTCTGGTTGTACAGGATTAACATCAGTGAATATTCCAAATAGCGTAACTTCTATTGGATACTCTGCTTTTGAGGGTTGTACAGGATTATCAGTGAATATTCCAAATAGCGTAACTTCTATTGGATCCTCTGCTTTTTCTGGTTGTACAGGATTAACATCAGTGAATATTCCAAATGGTGTAACTTCTATTGGATGGGCTACTTTTTGGGGTTGTACAGGATTAACATCAGTGAATATTCCAAATAGCGTAACTTCAATTGGAACCCAAGCTTTTTGTGATTGTGGATTAACTTCAGTTACCATTGGAAATAATGTGACTTCTATTGGATCCTCTGCTTTTTCTGGTTGTACAGGATTAACATCTGTTACTATTCCAAATAGCGTAACTTTTATTGGATCCTCTGCTTTTGAATATTGTTATAACTTAACAGAAATACACAGCAAAAAGACTACCCCTCCAGGCCTCAATCCGCCTTTGGTGTCGTCCCAGATTGAAAAAACCTGTAAATTATATGTTCCAAAAGGGTCGTTGTCGGCTTATAGGTCTGCATATTACTGGAGAAATTTTGTAAACATTATCGAAGAAGATGACGCAACTGCAATAGACAATGTTTCAACACAAAATCTATCCGTCTATCCTAATCCCGCCAAGCACGATCTCTTCATCAGAAGTGATTCGCCCATCGAAAAGATAGATCTCTACAATCAGTTGGGACAACTCGTTTTGAAAGCGACTGATTTTGTAGAAAAAATTGATGTTTCGCACTTGGAAGCCGGCATTTATTTTGTGCGCATCATAGTGGATGGCACGGTGGTCACGAAAAAGATTGTTGTTAAATAATCGTAGGGGCACAAAATTTTGTGCCCCTACGATGGTGCCCAATACGATTTTACCGCCTGAAGGATTGTTCTTGCGGGCGGTTGGTGTTTTATCCAAAAATAATTCTTACCTTTGCAAAGTGAATCAGCCAAAGTTATATTAATTTTTATTTTTTTTAAATTTATGAGTACTGAAACATTGAAAAAGTCTACTCTTATGGGTAGCAACGTGGTAAAAACAACAGCAGTTCAATTGTTTGAAGAAAAAAGAGTTCGTACCTATTGGGACGAGACTGCCGAAGAAAGGTATTTCTCGGTAGTGGATGTAGTTGAAATCTTGACTGACAGTATTAATCCGAGGGATTACTGGTTTAGAATGAAGCAGCGGGTGCAATTGGAGGATGGAATTGAGTTGTCGACAATTTGTCGACAACTGAAATTGATGTCGTCGGATGGCAAGAAGTACAACACCGATTGCGCCAATACACAAAGTTTGTTGCGCATCATTCAATCTATCCCTTCTCCTAAGGCAGAACCATTTAAACAGTGGTTGGCACGAGTAGGCTATGAACGGATTCAAGAAACCATTGATCCGGAGCAAAGTATAGACCGTGCACGTGAAAATTGGCAAAGACTGGGACGGAGCGAGAAATGGATTCAACAACGGATGAGTGGTCAGGAAACACGCAATAAGTTGACCGACTATTGGAAAGAATCAGGCGTGCAAGAACAAAATGAATTTGCTGCACTTACAAACATTATTCATCGAGAATGGACAGGTTTGACTGTGAAAGAGCACAAAGAATTGAAAGATCTGAAATCACAAAATTTACGCGATCACATGTCTGAGGCAGAATTGATTTTTACAGCTTTAGCAGAACTTTCTACCCGCCAAATTGCAGAAGCCGAACAAGCAGTAGGATTTCCTGAAAATGCCCAAGCGAGTAAAAGAGGTGGTGTTGTGGCAAAAAATGCACGCAGAGAATTAGAATCCGAAACGGGAAAATCTGTTGTGACAGGCGAAAACTTTTTACCACCGAAAATGACCAAGAAAATTATTGTGAAACCGTAGGAGCACATGCCCATAGCCCGCTCATTTCTCTATCTCTACATTGTAAATACCCGGCGTGTCGGTTTCTTTTACCGACAACACCTTAAATCCTTGCTCTGTTGCACTGCGTGGCACGTTTTGCAAAGGTTCGCCTTCCGTCAACTTCACGTTCAACACATCTCCTGTTTGGAGTTTGTTCAGTTCGATTTTCGTTTTCACGAATGTCATCGGACAATGCTCTTTTGTCACGTCTAAATTAAATGTACTCATAATATTTAAAAGGTAAAAGGTAAAAGGTAAAAGGTAAAAGGTGAAAGGTAAAGGGAAAACTTATTTTCTTGTACCTTTTACCTTTCACCCTATACCTTTATATAAACAGTGTTTGCCCACCGTCTGACATTTGCAGAAAGCTGGTTACGCCTAACACTTCTTTCAATTCGGGGATGAAATCGGTTTTTTCTAAACCAAGAATGTGCATCGCCATTTCGCAGGCATAGAAATTGATGCCCAATTGTTTGGCGGCTTCTACTAATTCTTCAAGCGTTGCGACATTGTTCTTTTTCATGAGCGAGCGGAAAATTCGACCGCTGGCACCCAAAAAGTTGAACCGGCTGACGGGCGAAGCTTTCAAACCACCCATCATAAATCCGAACAGTTTGGGCAAAAAACCTTTGCCCACCGGTGAATGACCTTGCTTTATTTTGATTGCATCCAATCCCCAAAACGTGAAGAAAAGATTTACTTCGTAGCCCACAGCGGCTGCGCCTGTCGCCAGTGTGAACACGGCTGTCAACTTGTCAAAATCGCCACTGAAAGCGATGATGGATAATTTTTTTGTTTCTGCCATAACTATGTGTTTTACTCATTACCTGCGCAATTCGCACGACGCTTGTTCATAATCGACTAATTTTGTGACCGTAGGATGCGAACCGCAAACAGGACAATTGTCCGAACGTTTCGTCTTGATGGTCCGAAATTCCATCGTTTTCGCATTGAACGAGAGCAATCTGTTTGTCAGCAATTCGCCAACGCCCGTCAAATATTTTAACGCTTCAGCGGCCTGAATTGTTCCCAACATGCCCGCAATCGCACCCAAAACACCTGCCTGCGAGCAGGTTGGAACGGCGTTTGGTGGAGGTGGCGCATGAAACAAACAGCGATAGCACGCATTTCCGGGCGTGTAAGTCATCGTTTGTCCGTCAAACCGGAGTATCCCGCCGTGAGAGAACGGTTTCTGGGCGATGACACACGCATCGTTAATCAAAAATTTGACCGGAAAATTATCCGTGCCGTCCACCACAAAATCGTAGTCCTTGATAATATCCAGCGCATTTTCTGCCGTCAGCAATTTTTGATACGTGATGACCTTGACACCGGGATTCAACAGATTGATTTTTTCTTTGGCAGAAATCACTTTGGGCTTGCCCACATCCGGCGTGAAATGGATAATCTGCCGTTGCAAATTACTCAAATCCACCACGTCGCCGTCGATGATGCCAATGGTTCCGACCCCGGCGGCCGCCAAATATAACGCGACCGGTGCGCCCAAACCACCTGCGCCCACCACCAGCACTTTGCCGTTGCTGATTTTCTCCTGCCCGTCGACGCCCACGTCCTGAAGCAGAATGTGACGGCTATACCGATTGATTTGCTCTTCCGAAAAATCCATCATCTTAGCATCCTCCTCCCATAAAATACAAGAAATCGACCATGTCACCATCTTTTAATTCGATGGTGTCGTAATTTTCTTTGTAAACAAATTCCTCGTTCAACTGCACCGACACCATGTCGGGTTGCGTGATGTTGTTTAATGCAATAAGTTTGGCAAGCGTCGTGGCAGTGTCCACTTCTTGCGCTTTTCCGTTGACTGTTATTTTTAACATCTTTTTGTCATTGCGGGCTTGACCCGCAATCTCCTTGTGTTAATTATTATTGTTCTGAAAATAAAGGTGTCGAAAGGTAGCGTTCGCCGGTATCCGGCAAAATCACTACAATGATTTTCCCCTTATTCTCCACTCGCTTGGCAATTTGAATGGCTGCGAAAGCAGCTGCACCTGACGACACGCCCACCAAAAGTCCTTCTTCCTTGGCTAAGAGGCGGCTTGTTTCAAATGCTTCCTCATTTTTTACCTTAAATATCTCGTCCACAATTTTGGGATTAAATACTTTCGGCACAAATCCCGCGCCAATACCTTGTATCTTATGCGGTCCCGGTTTTCCGCCCGACAACACCGGCGAATCAAACGGCTCCACCGCAATTACTTTGATAGCCGGATTATATTTTTTCAAGACTTCGCCCGCTCCGGTAATCGTCCCGCCTGTGCCCACGGCCGAAATGAAAATATCCACTTTGCCGCCGGTATCCCGCCAGATTTCTTCCGCCGTTGTGATGCGATGATAGTGTGGATTCGCCGGATTCTGAAATTGTTGGGGAATAAAAGAGTTTGGAGATTCTTTTTGCAATTCTTCTGCCTTGCGAATCGCACCGCCCATACCTTCAAAACCGGGCGTGAGCACGATTTCAGCACCCAATGCGCGGAGCAGACTGCGGCGTTCGATACTCATCGTGTCCGGCATGGTCAATATCAATTTGTAACCTTTCGCGGCGGCAATAAAAGCCAACGCGATACCCGTATTTCCGCTGGTAGGCTCGATGATAATGCTTTGCGGCGTGAGCAACCCGCTATCTTCGGCATCCTCAATCAATGCCAGTCCGATACGGTCTTTCACACTTCGGGCCGGATTAAAATACTCTAATTTAGCAAGTATTTTTGCTCCTAACTTGTTAGTTTTCGCAACTTTACCTAATTCGAGAAGCGGCGTGTTCCCAATCAGTTCCGTCAGTTTTTTTGCAATTTTCGCCATAATCTTTTTGCATTTTTATTTTAGGCAAAGGTATGACTAATAATTAAATAAAACAATACCACCTTTATGGTATTTTTTTATCCAAATTTGTAAATTTAAAAATTATGCTTATCTTTGCAAATATGTTTTATTAAAAATCTATGCTTATTTTTGCAAAATGAAACAGAGAGTTTGCATCTTTTTGGTGCTTTTGGCAACTGCTGTTGGAACAGTATTTGCCGTTCCTGCTGTACCTTGGCTGATTGACAAACAATTAGCGGACGGCAGCACGATATCGTATTACCTCAAAGGCGACGAGAAAATCAACTGGATGGAATCCCCCGGCGGTTATACCTTATTATGTAATGACGAACAGGAAATCGTTTATGCTCAACACAACGAGCAGGGCGATTTAGTGCCTTCAACGGTCAAGTACACTGCTTCGGGATTGCGGTCGTCCGAAGCCGGGCAGTTCCAAAAAGGGCTGCGCTACAGCCCAAGTCAGCGAGCCGCTTTTCTGCAAACTTGGAAATTGGACGACGGCGCGACCACGAGTAAATCATCTCTACGTGCAGGTTTGGGATTGGGAGAGGTGAAAGGTACCAAAAAAGTGATTTGTGTGATGATGGATTTTCCGGATAGGCGGTTTACAAAATCGGCTATCGAATTTGATGCTCTGATGAATCAAACGGGTTATTCCGCCGGCACAGCCCAAGGAAGTGTCAAGGATTTTTATAAGGAAAATTCGTATGAGCAAATGGATATGGAAGTGACGGTGCTTGGTCCTTATACTACCAGTCAGAATGCGTCTTATTATGCAACAAGTCGTGCTTTTACTTTAGCCCAAGCAGCGGTTGAAAAGTTAAGCGCAGATCCTAATGTTAATTTAAGCGATTTTGCAGTGGACGGCAAAGTGGAGTCGTTTCACATTATTTTTGCCGGTTGGGGTGCAGAAACCGGACTGTCTAAAAATGACTATATTTGGTCGTATGCTGCTTCTTGGCCTGATGGACGTGCTTTTGCTTCCGCTGATGGAGTGAGTTTTTATCGCGCCTCACATTCGCCCGAATTGCGTGGGAGCAGTGGTTCAATGACTACGGGTATTGGAGTGATTTGCCATGAAACGTGTCACGTGTTTGGGGCACCGGATTATTATGATACGGACGAGGAAACCGGTGGTCAATTTCAGGGCTCCGGCAACTGGGATTTGATGAGTGGTGGCAACTGGAATGGCGCCGGAGATGTTCCTGCCCATATTAATATGTTACAAAAAATTCTCTTTGGTTGGGTTACACCTACCGAATTGACTTCATATCAAGAAATTAGCGACATGTCTGCTTCGGCAAATAATCCGCAAGCCTACACTTACACAGCCAATGCCAACGGCGAAAGGTATTTGCTGGAAAATCGGCAACAGGTCGGTTTTGATAGCTACGTCCCCGGACATGGCTTGTTGATTTGGCACGTCCATCAAAAAGCTTTGGGTGGGAATGCGAACAATCGCACTACTCCGCAACAATTGTATCCGGTGGTGGCTTCCTCCGTTTTGGCTCTTCCCGGTAATACACCCACTTCTTACGGTAGTATCAATTCGGCAGGAACGCCGTTCCCCGGTTCATCCGGTAAAACGAGTTTTACGGATTGGTCTGTTCCTCAAGCCTTTACTTGGCAAGGCATGCAAGGTATCGGTCAGCCCATTACGAATATAACCGAGTATGGCAGGAATAAAATTTCGTTCACATTTATGGATCCGGCAGAAAAAGATCCGTATAAAACGTTAGAACTAACCGCTGTCGGAAATGACGTCCGGGTGCAATGGCAAACACCTAAGCCTTATTTACCCTCCACGCTCTTTTATGCCGATCAAGTAGCGTCTGCCTGGTCGATAGTTGTGAATGAACGTACTTATGCCGTACGATTCACGCCCGATGATTTGGAGATTTATCCCGGCTATCAATTAACGGCTATCAGTTACGGTGTTTTGAATTCTAATATCAACCTTGTCGTTGCAGGGAGTCCGACACTTAAATATACGCTTTGTGTTTGGACAGGAGGAAACGGTACGGCTCCACAGATATTGGTTCATGAACAAGATGTGCCTGACCTCGCGTCCAATTTTAATGCAGGATGGCACAAGATTGCGCTTGATAGTCCGATTACAATTGACTCTTCCAAGGATTTATGGTTTGGGATTCGTGTAACGAAAAAGAATCCATTCCTTGTATTAGATGGTCCTATTTATCCTTTTGCTTGCGATGCCGGTCCCAAAGTACTCGGAAAAGGGATTTGGACCTTTGAAGGAGGTGTCTGGGATAACAATGCCACTCGCGACTATAATAATTGGGCATTAAATGCATCTATTGAACCTACCGAATCTGTCCAGTCGTACTTGATTAAACGGAATGGTGGCGATTTGACTTCCGTATTGGCTGGTACAACAACGTATTTGGATCCAAACGTGCCCGCCGGTGATTATGAGTATTCTTTGATTGCCAATTATCTCACGTTTAGTGCTGAGCCGATTTATGGGGGAATTTCTATTGATCCTACTGACATCACTGTGGTTGTGTCGGATGAGGAAATGATTCGGACGGTAACGGTTTACAATCTGCAAGGTGGCTTGGTTTATCGAAATAATGCTGTGAATGCTAACTGGTCGACGGTTCGGCATACACTACCGGATTATCCTTGCATTGTGCAAGTGGTGACGCAGTCGGGCGTAGTGAAAACGACGAAGCATTTACGTTAAAGGCTTGTTGGCAGGGGGTGTCTCCGCTGCGGCTTCGGTCGACAGGACGATGTGTTTAAAAAGAGTGAAAAAGAAAGGGGTGGCTTTGCCACCCCTTTCTTTTATTCGAAAGCGCCTTGACGGAGCATGTTCACTTCTTGTTCGGTGAGGTAGCGCCAGTGGCCACGTTTCAGGTTCTTTTTTGTCATACCGGCAAAATAGACACGGTCGAGTTTGGTCACTTTATAGCCCAGACTTTCAAACATACGACGCACGATGCGGTTGCGACCGGAGTGGATTTCGATGCCGACTTGGTCTTGCGAATCTTCGGTGACGTAGCTGATAGCGTCGGCGTGAATTTCACCGTCGTCTAATTCGATGCCTTTCGCCAATTTTTCCATGTCTTCGATGGTCACGCCTTTATCCAACCACACGTGATAAATTTTCTTTTTCGCGTATTTCGGATGGGTCAATTTAGACGCTAAATCACCGTCGTTGGTCAGCAGGAGCACACCGGTGGTGTTTCTATCCAAACGTCCGACCGGAAAAATGCGTTCGTGACAAGCCGTTTTCACCAAGTCCATTACTGTTAAGCGTTCTTGCGGATCGTCGGCGGTGGTCACACAGTTTTTAGGCTTGTTCAGCACCACATACATTTTAGCTTCCAAACGCACAGGTTGATCGTGGAACATCACCTCGTCGGCGCGTTTCACCTTCGTACCCAATTCGGTTACCACGGCACCGTTCACTTTCACTACGCCTGCCTGAATAAAGGCATCGGCTTCGCGACGGGAACATACGCCTGCATTGGCAAGGTATTTGTTCAAACGCAACGGTTCATTGGGGTCAAAATTTTCTTCACGGTATTTTGACTTCTTGATTTCCGCATACTTGTCAATGCGCTGCGGTTGATTGCGGTTGTAACCGTTCGATTGGTAGCGATTGTTGTTACTTGGGTAACGGTTGTTGCCCGGATAGCGATCGTTCGATTGATAGCGATTGCCACTGCCCGGATAGCGGTTTTGCTGCTCTTCGCCTACGCGTGCACGGCGTTTCCGCATGTCGTCGCTACTTTCCGAATTGTAAGGACGTGGCGTGTACGGACGAGCCGGACGATCATAGCTGTTTCCGGAATTGTAACCACCTTCACGGTTGTAGTTGTTGTTGTAGCCACCCGAATTGCGGTTGTAACTGTTTCCGGAGTTGTAACTGTTTCCGGAATTGTAGCTGTTTCCGGAGTTGTAATTGTTTCCGGAGTAACTGTTCCCGGAATTGTAACCACCTTCCGAACGGTCATTGTTGCCGTAATTGTTTCTGGGACGATAACCTCCGTTGTTGTAGCCGCCATCCGAATTGTAGGGGCGTGGCGTGTAAGGTCGTGCCGGGCGATCGTAGCTGTTTCCGGAGTTGTAACCGCCTTCTGAATTGTTGTAACTGTTATAATTGCTTCGTGGGCGATTATAACTTCCACCGTTGTTGTAACTGTTAGCGCTTCCGGCGGGAGCGCGATTTAACGTTAATGGTTTTCTCTCGCGATTATAACCATCTTCACTTTGCTCCTCATTGCGGTGCGTCCAATCTTCTGTAATCATTTTGTTTGGATTTTTTTTAATTTTTAATTTTTAATTTTATTTTTTTATATTCCTGTGTATGTGTGTGGGGTGATTGCTTGTAATTCTTTTTTTATTTTATCGTTTATTTTTAATGTTTCTATAAATTCGCTGATTGTTTTTTCGGTGATGCCTTCGTTGGTGCGCGTGAGTGCTTTTAAGGCTTCGTAGGGTTTGGGATAGCCCTCGCGACGTAAAATCGTTTGGATTCCTTCAGCTACTACTGCCCAGGCGTTGTCTAAGTCGCGGTGTATGGCGTCTTTGTTTAGTACTAATTTGCCTAAGCCTTTTTGCAGGCTTTGGGTGGCAATTAAGATGTGTGCGAACGGTATGCCTACGTTTCTCAAAACGGTGGAATCGGTCAAGTCGCGTTGCAGACGTGAGATTGGTAGCTTTGCCGCCAAGTGTTCTAACAGTGCGTTTGCTACGCCCAGATTGCCTTCTGCATTTTCAAAATCAATGGGATTTACCTTGTGCGGCATTGCTGACGAACCGATTTCGCCGGCTTTGATGTGTTGTTTGAAATATTCCATCGAGATGTATTGCCAAAAATCTTTTGACAAATCCATCAATATGGTGTTGATACGCTTCATTGCATCGAACAACGCCGCCAACGCATCGTAATTTGATATTTGCGTGGTATATTGTTCGCGCGCCAACCCTAATTTTTCATACACAAATTGGTCGCCAAACGTTTTCCAATCAACTTGCGGATATGCCAGATGGTGCGCATTGTAGTTGCCTGTAGCACCGCCAAATTTGGCGGTTAACGGAATGGAACGCAACACCTCTGCCTGCTTCTGCAAGCGGTAAGCAAACACCCGGATTTCTTTGCCCAAGCGGGTAGGAGAGGCGGGTTGCCCGTGTGTTTTTGCCAACATCGGAATCGTTTCCCAGTCGTTGGCGTATTGCGTCAGTGTGTCGATAATTTGTTGAATAGCCCGATAATACGTCGCATCTAAGGCTTCCTTGATCGAAAGCGGCACGGCGGTATTGTTGATGTCTTGCGACGTGAGTCCGAAATGGATAAATTCTTTGTAATCGTCCAGTTTCAGGGTGTCGAACTTCGCTTTGATGAAGTATTCGACGGCTTTTACATCGTGATTGGTCGTTTGTTCGATTTCTTTGATTTGCGCCGCATCTGCCTCTGAAAATTGGCGATACACGTCACGCAACGCCTCTTTGACGGATGCCAAAGGTAGACTTTGTAACTGCGGAAGGGGCAATTCACACAAAGCGATAAAGTATTCTATTTCAACAAGAACACGGTATTTAATCAGCGCGTATTCCGAAAAATAGGCTGCAAGCGACTCAGTTTTTTGACGATACCGCCCATCAACGGGCGAAATTGCTGTCAATTCGTTTAATTTCATTCAAACAATTTTTCTATTGGGCAACCACGAGTATTAGGCAACCGCGAGGGTATTTGGCAACCACGAGGGTTGCCCCTACATCGGGGCAAAGGTACTACTTTATTTTTGATTTTGCAAATTTTTGTTTAAAAATGTTTGGAAGCTATGTTGTACCGTAATTATGAATACCCCTGTTCGGCATAGGCTCTTTGCCTATGTTGTGTTAATCGCAAGGCTCCGGCCTTGCCACAAGCCATTTGGCTTGTTTCTTCCACTATTCTCTTTTCATTTTCAATATTCATTTGCATTACTCATCCTGTTTTTTATATGAGTCTTTCAGCTCGTTTGCAAGCGAGAACGCTTGCTTTTAACAACGACATAGGCAGAGCCTACGCCGAACAATTCATCTCATTATTAACACGTTACGTCCAACAAGGGACCGCAAAAAATTTCTCTTTCCCCCTCTTTTTTTGCCGCTTTCGCGGCAACATTTTTAATGACTATCCGCAATATTACCCCCAACCCTCTAAAGGGGGCTCACCAGTAAAACCCTGTGTTTGCAAAGACCGAAGGTCTTGAATATGAATAACCCCCAGTGAAGCCCGATAGGGCGACTGGGGGAAAGATCAAATGCTCTCCCCTGCGCAACCCCGTAGGGGTTGAATATAAACCAATTAAGAT
>JAISKM010000048.1 GCA_031261285.1 Candidatus Symbiothrix sp.
CACATCACTTCGAGGTGCAGCATGCAGCGTGGGGTGTTACGCCCGATTCAAGACAGAATCACTCCTTTCCATTCTGTTCCATCCCAAACATACAAACCTTTGTCGAGATTGCCATCACCGCCGGGACAATAGACGAGCATGCCTTCTACATTGGGCACATCATCTACACCATCCACGTGAGGAATCAACAGCATATCGGCTGCTGTAAGATTGACACTGGGCAACAAAAGCCCCAAATTTGTGTTCAGGCCATCGCCTGATTTTGACAAATCCAAGATGGCACCGGCATTAGCCTCTTGTGTTGAACTGCCAATCACTACCTGTGCTGTCACAAGCGAACCGGTTACAGTGAACAGCAACGCTGCCACCAACAAAACTAATTTTAAACGTTTCATACAATTTTATTTATTAATTAATAATTTTCATATTTCATTCACAATTTATCATTAACCATTAATAATTAACCATTATTTTAGAAAATTCCCCCTGCACAGCCTGACTGTACGAAAAAACGAAACGAAACCAAAACGCAGAGCAAACCATGCAAAGGAGGAAATATCTCACACATAGACATAAAAAAAGCGCGGACAAAATTCAATTTATCTGTGCTCTGAGGTCTTAAGCTACCCAAACGATCAAATAAATATGAATCATGCCCACGCCAATCGGCGTGAACGTATTCACTCTATTCTTGAACGTTTTTGAAATTGCTTAAGTTTCAGAACACAAGAATAAAAGCTAACGCTTTTCCAAAATGTCTTTAAAATGTGTGTATTATCACATTATTTTTATACCATATATCTATTTTTTGTTATTAACCAACTGCAAAGTACGGCATTTTTTTTGAGACTACAAAATATTTTTGATGATTTTTCAAAAAAAAATTGATGTGGCAAAATTAAGCCGGCAAATCGACTAATTTGTTTACGATCGCATAAATGGTTAGCCCCGCCGTACTGTGAATTTGCAGTTTATTCGCGATATTTTTGCGGTGACTAATCACTGTGTGCGACGAGAGGTTCAAAGAGTCGGCTATCTGCTTGTTAGTCATGCCTTTAATGACACAAACGATGATTTCTTTTTCACGTTGCGAGAGCGATTCCTGTTTTTTGTCGTCAAGCGGTTCGTGAAGTAGTTTCGTCAATTTCTCCTGAATGTGTTCTGCCGAATCGTAGATGGAAATGACGTCGTCGTAGGCTTTTAGGGCTGTGCTATCGAGCAAATTATTGAGCAATGCGAGGCATTTCACGTTCGGATTGCTCACTTCTTTTTTAATTTCTTTCAGTGGAAAAATGGGATTTGCAATCACAATATCCGGCTTTTGCCAGCTGGGCGACGTTTTGAGTTGTTCGAAGTCGCTGACTTCAAACAGTTCCGTCGAAATGCCTTTAAACTGCTGTAAAACAGCGATTATCCCGCTACGAAGGATGAGTGACGGTTCAATAATGGTAATTTTAACCGGTCGACTCATGCTGGTTGTTCATTTTTACGTTCCAATGCGTGAATGGCGGGCAAAAAAAGTTGGTCTTCCACGGCATTGTGCGATTCAAAATCGTACTCCGAGTTGAAAATATCGAACAGCACGCTATTCATTTCGTTGGTGCTTTGAGCAGGATAATATTTGATCAGGATATTTTTAAATTCCGTCAAGCGCGTTTCGATTTGTTCGTGTTGCTTGGAAAAAATCAGCGGACATTTTTCCGTTTTTTCGTGTTTGAGCAATGCCTTGACGTATGGAAACACTTTTTTGTCCTCGTAATTCATGTGTTTGCGCATTTCCGCTTCAAACTTGTCAAAATAGCCCAACACGGCTTTATTCAATTCATCCTGCCCTACATTCAATACTAATGCCAATTTCCGGCGTATATCCGGCAATTGATACTTGAGAAAATAGTCGTGCGAGCGATGTAAATAGTCCATCAGCGCCTCCAACGAAAAGTCGTTGTCCGACATATTGATGACCGACAAAAAGGTATTTGTATCCACATGACTATCGCGACACACCTCGCCGATGCTCTTATCGCCAAAGCCCAGCGCAATTTCAAAACGGCTCATGACCAGCAGTGCCCCATAGTTTTCGCTCACTAACCGGCTCATCGAATCGTTTTCCTGATAATTTCCAATCCTAAATTTCTGCATAAACGTTATTTTTTTGCAAATTTACAAAAAAATTCTCACTATGCAAGTATAAATGAGGTAATGTTGCTGCTCAATATTTTTGCGATTAATGCACTAACGTACCGATTTTTTCGCCTGATAGCACTTTTTTTAGATTGCCGGTCGTATCCATATCAAACACGATGATGGGTAAATGATTGTCTTGCGCCAACGTGGTTGCCGTCAAATCCATGATTTTCAGTCCTCGTTTGTAGATGTCGTCAAACGTGATGTCGTCAAATTTGGTTGCCGTGGGGTCTTTTTCGGGGTCAGCCGTGTAAATGCCGTCCACGCGTGTGCCTTTTAGCATCACATCTGCTTCTAATTCCACCGCACGCAAAACGGACGCCGTGTCGGTCGTGAAAAACGGATTGCCCGTGCCGCCCGAAACAATCGTCACTACCCCTTTATTCAGTGCCTCAACCGCTTCCGGTTTAGCATACAATCGCCCAACCGGTGCCATTCCGGTTGCCGTAAACACTTGTACTGCAACGTTTTCCTTTTCCAATGCCGAACTAAGGGCAAGACTGTTGATGACCGTTGCCAGCATCCCCATTTGGTCGCCTTTCACACGGTCAAAGCCTTTGGTCGCACCACTCAAGCCACGAAAAATATTGCCACCGCCAATCACGATAGCCACTTGTGTGCCGGCGGTCGCAATGTCCTTTATTTGCTTGGCATAATCCGCCAGACGATTTTCATCAATACCGTATTGCTTCGCTCCCATGAGGGATTCTCCGCTCAATTTCAACAGAATGCGTTTGTATTTCATGGGGCAAAGATACAAAATAGTTATGAGTTATGAGTATAAGTTATACGTTTTTTTGCAAAAATATTATCTTTTTTGCAAATTTTATGCAATTTTGTTTGGAATGTCAAAAAATTAGTGTACCTTTGCCGCCGACAGTTGAGTTCTTTAGAACAGGTTTATTGCTTTTTCGGGTTTCTATTCGTATTCAAGTACTAATGTCTGCAATTAAAAATCTCACAGTTACAATTATTTTTTATTTACAATTTATTTTATTTTTAAAATGAACATTTTTATTGCAGGCTTGAGTTTCAAAGTAAACGATGCCGATTTAGAGACATTATTCGAAGAGTATGGACCAATCACTTCAGCGAAAGTGATTACAGACCGTCAAACAGGTAAATCCAAAGGTTATGGTTTCGTAGAAATCGACAACCAGGAAACTGCTGAAAAAGCGATTGCCGAATTGAATGGCGCTGAATATGATGGCAGAACAATTTCTGTATCGGAAGCACGTCCACGCGAAGAACGTCCACGCACAGGTGGTTTTAACCGCAATGGTGGCGGTGGCGGTGGTTTTAATCGTAACAGATATTAATCTCCACCTACATAAAAAATCCCCTTTCTCTAACGAGGAAGGGGATTTTTTATGTACCAGGGGGATGCCATTGGGTACCCAGGACGTTGCCCTGTATTGGGTTCTGTCAGGCTTTCAGCCTACTTGGTATTGCCTTGTTTTGCCTCAATACTTAATGTGGCGTGGGGGACGGCGCGCAGGCGTTCTTTCGGGATTAGTAGTCCGGTTTCGCGACAAACGCCGTATGTCTTATTCTCGATGCGCACCAATGCTGCTTGCAGGCTCTGAATGAACTTGATTTGACGTTGTGCAAGCCGTCCGGCTTCCTCTTTGGAGAGCGTGGCTGCACCTTCTTCCAGCACTTTGAATGTGGGCGACGTGTCGGCAACATCGTTGCCATCGGTGTTTGAGATGGAGGCTTTCAGCAAGTCGTAATCACGACGTGCCGCTTCCAATTTCTCTTTGATAATCGCACGAAATTCTTCCAATTCCGCATCGCTGTATCTCGTTTTTCCATTTGCTTCCATAATACTTATTGTTTTTCTATTTTTACTAATAACTTAAAATCGTCTAAATCCAATTCGACACCGTCTGTCAAATCTGCAACACTCACGCTATTGGCGAGCACTTGGTTCGCGATGTTGTAATCTTTATTTGCTTTTTCGTCTTTGTAGGCTTCAACAGCCGCGTTGATTCGGTCGTTTCGCTGAATCACAACGCTGATGCGATCGGTGATTTCGTAGCCGTTGGACTTGCGGATATTTTGTATCCGGTTGACCAATTCGCGGGCGATGCCTTCCTGCTCCAATGCGGGCGTGAGGGTGATGTCGAGCGCCACGGTCAATCGTCCGTTGTTGGCAACCAGCCAGCCCGGAATGTCTTCGGAGATAATTTCCACGTCGTCAGTCGTGATACGTGCCATTTCGCCGGCCACGGGAATTTCCAAATAGCTGTCCTTCTCCAATTGATTGATTTGGGCTTGCGGCAAAGCGGTAATAGCGGCGGCTACCTCTTTCATGATTTTACCATAGCGCGGTCCCAATTTCTTGAAATCGACTTTGATTTTTTTGACCAAAATGCCGGCATCGCTGTCCACATACTTGATTTCTTTCACGTTGACTTCGTTCAAAATCAATGCTTGAACAGCTTCAATCGCTGCTTTTTGATGCGCATCCAACACCGGTACCATGATGGACGACAGCGGTTGGCGTACCTTGATATTGACTTTGCGGCGCAGTGCCAACACCATCGACGAAATGTCTTGTGCGATTTGCATCCGCTCCTCCAAGTCTTTGTCAATCAGTGCGGTATCTACTTTGGGAAAGTCGGTCAAATGCACCGAAACAGGTGTAGGGTGTAGGGTGTAGGGTGTAGGGTCTTGTACCTTACATCTTTCACCTTGTACCAAATCTAAGTACAACTTGTCCGAATAAAACGGCGCGATAGGAGCCATAAGTTGCGCCACCGTTTTCAAACAGGTGTAGAGCGTTTGATAGGCCGACAGTTTGTCGTCATTCATGCCGCCGCCCCAGAAGCGTTTGCGATTCAGGCGGACGTACCAGTTGCTGAGGTGATCGTTGACAAAATCGTTGATTGCGCGACCTGCTCGTGTGGGTTCGTAAGTCGAATAATAGTCGTCTACGTCCTTCACTAACGTATTCAGAAGCGACAAAATCCAACGGTCAATTTCGGGACGTTTTTCAAAGGGCACATCTGCCGCCGAACCGTCAAAATTATCGACATTGGCATACAGTGCAAAAAATGAATACGTATTATATAAGGTACCGAAAAATTTGCGTCGTGCCTCCTCGATGCCATCCGCATCAAATTTCAGATTGTCCCACGGACTGGCATTGGTAATCATATACCACCGCAACGGATCAGAACCGTACAGCGCAATCGTTTCAAACGGATTCACGGCATTACCCAAGCGTTTGGACATCTTATTGCCGTTTTTGTCGAGCACCAAGCCGGTCGAAACCACATTTTTGAACGCAACGGAATCTTTGACCATCGTGCTAATGGCGTGCAACGTGAAAAACCAGCCGCGCGTTTGGTCAACGCCCTCGGAAATAAAATCAGCCGGATAATTATGTAGGGGCAACCCTTGTGGTTGCCCACAATGATAATTCGCCAAGGATTGTGGTTGCCCACAATGACAATTCGCAGGGGATTGTAGTTGCCCACAATGAATATCAATCAATTCCTTGTTTTCAAACGGATAGTGCAATTGTGCAAACGGCATCGCACCGGAGTCAAACCACACGTCAATGAGGTCGGTTTCCCGCTTCATGGGTTTGCCGCTTTCGGAGACTAAAATAATATCATCCACATAAGGGCGATGTAAATCAATATTTTCCACCGCATAATTTGCAGCGGTAAAAACGCCCGGTTGGAAATTTTTGTACGGATTGGCTTTCATCAGACCGGCAGCCACCGATTTGTTGATTTCGTCGATGAGTTCGGCCACTGAACCGATGCACTTTTCTTCCATGCCATCCTCCGTGCGCCAAATCGGCAACGGTGTGCCCCAGTAGCGACTGCGACTGAGATTCCAGTCGTTCAAGTTTTCTAACCACTTGCCAAAACGGCCGGAACCGGTCGATTGCGGCTTCCAATTAATTGTGTCGTTGAGTTCAATCATCCGTTCTTTCACGGCTGTGGAACGGATAAACCAACTATCCAGCGGGTAATACAACACCGGTTTGTCGGTGCGCCAACAGTGTGGGTAGTTGTGTGTATGTTTTTCGATTTTGAAGGCGCGATTTTGCTGTTTGAGCATCACGCAAATGTCAATATCGAGAGTTGCAGCATCGTCAGCGAGCGTGTTGTCGTACGCATTCTTGACAAATCGCCCGGCATATTCGCTATAGAGTACGACATTCATGTGTGTTTTGACAAAATGATCGTCCAAATCTTCTATATTAAAAAATTTGCCGGTCAAATCGACCATCGGGCGTTGATTGCCGTCTTTGTCAATCATCATCAACGGCGGAACGCCGTTGGCTTTTGCCACGCGGTCGTCATCGGCACCAAAAGTCGGCGCGATGTGAACAATTCCCGTACCGTCTTCGGTCGTTACAAAATCGCCTGTGATGACGCGAAACGCTCCTTTTCCCGGATTTACCCATGGAATCAGTTGTTCGTATTCCATGCCTGCCAATTCTTCGCCTTTCCACGAGCCGGCGATTTCCGGCAGTTCTTTGAAATACGCCGGTAATAGATCTTTTGCCAAAACAGCCGTCATCGGTTTATCTGTGTACGGATTGTTTGTGTGTACAGCCACGTATTCAATGTTTGGTCCTACGCAAAGGGCTGTGTTTGAGGGTAATGTCCACGGTGTTGTGGTCCAAGCGAGGAAAAACGCCTCGCCAAAATTCGACCCGGAATTAGACATCTTCGGGAGCGGATTCACGATTTTGAATTGTGCCGTGCAAGTCGTATCTTTCACGTCGCGGTAGCAACCGGGCTGGTTCAATTCGTGCGAACTAAGCCCTGTGCCCGCAGCCGGCGAATAGGGTTGAATCGTGTAACCCTTATACAGTAAATCCTTGTTGTACAATTCTTTAAGCAACCACCAGAGTGTTTCGATGTAGCGGTTGTCGTAGGTGATGTAGGGGTCGTTCATATCCACCCAGTAACCCATTTTGTTCGTCAGGTCTTCCCACTCTTTCGTGTATTTCATCACATCTTTGCGGCAGGCGGCGTTGTATTCTTCGACCGAGATTTTTTTGCCGATGTCCTCTTTAGTGATGCCGAGCGCCTTTTCCACGCCCAATTCAACCGGCAGTCCGTGTGTATCCCAACCGGCTTTTCGATTGACCAAAAAACCTTTCATCGTCTTGTAGCGGCAGAAAATATCCTTGATGCTTCGCGCAATCACGTGGTGAATACCGGGCATACCGTTAGCAGAAGGCGGTCCCTCGTAAAACACGAAACCCGGTGCGCCCTCTCTGATTTTCAAACTTTTATGAAAGACATCCAACTCCTCCCAACGTTTCAAAATTTCCTGATTGACGCCGGCTAAATCGAGTTTATTGTATTCGGAAAAATTCTTTGCCATAACTCATTTTCTATATGAAGCCGCAAAGATACAAAACATTTTTATAATTCTAAAATATTTGTGACAATACCGGATAATTTTACTGTGATTTATATATATTTTTTAATCCGTTTCAATTGGATCCGCCTTAACAAAGAAAATACTCAATTCGTAAAGTCCGTAAAGAGGGAAAAAGACGAGCGCAAGCGTAAACGGATCGCCTGTGGGCGTGATGATGGCAGCCGCAACGAGTAACAACACGATGGCAATACGGCGGTATTTACGAAAAAAGGATTTTTTCAAGATGCCAAATTGCGACAAAAGCCACGAGAGCAACGGCAGTTCAAAAATCAACCCCATCGCGAGAATCAGCATCAGGAAATTGTCCATATAGGAATCCAGCGAAATTTCGTTGTGAATCACATCGCTCAGCGAATAAGTATAAAGGAACTGGAGCGTCATCGGAAAAATCACAACATAACCGACCGCGCAACCGGTGAAAAACATCAAAGAACCAAACAGAAACACCCATCGCACGTTTTTTCGCTCGTTTTCGTAAAGAGCCGGACTAATATACCGCCAAACTTCAAACAAAATATAGGGACAAATAAGCACAAACGCCACCCAACCGGATGTGCTTAAATGCCTGAAAAATTGAGACGTCAGGTCGATATTAATCATACCGATCGTGTGAGTTGTTCCGCAAAAATCAGGCAAAAATTCGATTTGTTGACTCCATTCGCACAGGTAGCGGTAGACAAAAAAATCAGATTTTGCCGGACCTAAAATAATCGTGTCAAACAGCCACGGCATAGCCACAAAAGCAGCTATCGCAAAGATAAACAGTGCAATAAGGATACGGAACAACGTCCAACGGAGTTCTTCCAGATGATCCCAAAAAGTCATTTCCATTAGCGTAGAGTTATTAGAGTGTAGAGTTTAGAGTTTAGAGTGTAGTTATTAGAGTTTAGAATATAGTGTTTAGAATATAGTGTTTAGAATTTAGAATAATGTTTTTGCTACACTCTAAACTCTACACTCTAATAACTACACTCTAAACTCTACACTCTAACTTTCCTCGTCGGATTTGATTTCTTTTTCAATGTCTTTCAGACCTTCTTTGAAACCTTTCACGCCTTTTCCTACACCACGCATGAGTTCGGGAATTTTTTTGCCGCCAAAGAGCAACAACACGACTACCAATATGATAATCCACTCCCAGCCCGAAGGCATCGCTAACAATAAATTGTTCATAATATATTTATTTTATTACGACACAAAGGTAGTAAAAAAATTAAAACGCGTACTTAATTTGGGCAGAAAAATCGGTTTTTTCATTGCCTTGAATTTCTTCCAAGCCCGAACTAATGACGGAACGGTCGAAATAGTGCGTGGAAGCACATTTCAGATAAACAGTCAATTTAGGGAAAATTTTCCATTTGGCTACCATATAATAGCGCAATCCTTCGCCGTAATAGGTCGGAAAACTGAAGGCGTAGAGGATGTTTTTCTCGTAAATGCTGATCCGCGTGTTCCAATCGCCGGTTTTGAAATAGCCTAATGCACCGTCGATCTGGAAGTTAGCACTGCCGATGTACGAACCGGATTGCGTGATGCTGTGGGCGTTCGTGTGCGTCGCTTCAAAACCATAAAACACCAAATCGGCTTGTGTCTTGGAATGCCAGCGGTCGTTAGGATTGAAATTGAGCTGATAACGTACGTTCTGCTGCGTGTAGGGTGAACTGTCTTTGACCTTTTCTTTGTGTTTATAGCGCAACGTCATACTCAACTTTTCGTGCGCTTGGTAGTTCAGTTGCACGGAGGCTTCATGCCCTCCCGACGGCACATTCACTTGATACTTCAGCCACGGAAAGGAAAAATAATCATAGTAAGCGGTTAATTCACAGCGGATTGGCAACTGAATTTTCACTCCCGTATACAAGCCCGTCTCGTTTTGCACCGCAGTTGATTCACCAAAACTCTTGCCATACAGCGCGTTGTAGGTGCGGTCGTAGTGTCGAAACGAAAATGCCCAATCCATAAACGATGTGGGCGAAACGGTCAGGTGGTTGACCGTCGCGATTTTGCCCCCTTTGTCAACTGCCGTTTCGCCCTGAAACTGGAATTTTCGTTGCTGAAAAGCATAATTCACGCCCACATTCCAATAGTCGTCGCCCCGCAAGGCGAATACATTGTAAGGATGCAACGCAGGACTAAGCATTTTGTCGTCAAAATTGTAATAAATCGCGGTGACGCCCAGCGAAAAATCTTTGTTGCGCCATTGGGCGCTGCTTCCAAACAGTTCGGTGCGGGCAGTCGCGCGTTTTTGCAAATCGCCAAACGTGCGATGATAGCCATCCGTTTTGAGTGTCAAAATCGTACTGTCGGTGGCGTTCGCATCCTGATTGCGCTTGGAATAGAACACGTTAAGTCGCACGTTGTTGAATTTCAGCGTACCGGCAACTCCGCTAAAATAGGAGCTTTCGCTGGTCGATGTATGCCGTTTGATGCCGCCGTTTTTGGTCACGATATTAACTGCATCGGCAGTTTTGCCCATCGAAAAATTGGTGTTCATCACCAAGCCCTGTCCAAATCCCAGCCGGTAATTGCCAAAGTGTAAGTCTTCCAAGATACCCAAATGCTTGAAATTAAGATTAAAGCTATAAAAATCAAAGCCTCGTTTGCCCGGGAAGGGTTCGCCGGCATCTTTTTCGCCACTAAGTCCTAACTGAATTTTATCGCCCACACTGATGCCGTAGCGGAAATTCAGATAATAGGGATCGCCCAGATAATATTTGTTAGGGTGTGCGACGCGCTCTTCATCCGGCACGGAGGCATATCCCGCTTTGTCTTGCAACGTGCGGTCGTAGCGCAGCAACAATTCCTGCTTGGCATATTTCAGCGTTTTTGGCGGTGTCGGCGGTGTCAGGGCGGGGGTGGACCCCGCCCCTACATAGACAAATGGTATCAGATAGGTGATTGTTTGCCGGTCCAAATCCTCCACATTTTTCAATTCGTAAATACTTGCCAGCGGACCATACCTGTATATATAGTAGAGCAAATTTTCGATTTGCATTGCCGTAAGAAACGGCAGCCGCTCCAGCTCCTCTTTCGTCACTGTCTGCAAATCATACGGATGATCCGAAAGATAGGACAACTCGTCAAACAAGTTCGCTATCGCCTCATCGTCAGCCTCTTCACTGTTTGCCAACTCTTCCAAATAGCGCATCCATTCGGAGTTTTGACCATTTACTTTACCTGCGTTTAGGCAACTTACAGCTATAAATAACAATAAGATTTTGTTTTTTAACATTTTCATAATTGGTATGTTTTTTAAATTTGTTTTGTTAAAATTACACAACTAAATTGCAAAATTTTTGCAAAGATACAACTATTTTTTGAATTAGGAATCATCAATTATGAGTTTTTTTTGCGTAAACTCAATTATTTACAAATTTTTTCGTAATTTTGTCTGCGAATGTATGACAAAAAAGGGAATATGTTGGATTTAAAAAACATAAAAATCACGCCGCAAATGCTCACGCAAATAGCGGAATTGGACGAGTTCAAGGGTGCTTGGACGAGTTTTGCCCGTTTGCGCCCCGAACAACTCAAAACGCTCAAAAAAATATC
>JAISKM010000109.1 GCA_031261285.1 Candidatus Symbiothrix sp.
TCAGTTACCGGCATTACCATCACGGCAACCGTTTTTCCGACCGGCATTGAAAACGTGCAGTCCGCCAAACTGCAAGCCATTTCCACGGATGGCGGTTTGCAGGTAAGCGGACTTGTGCATGGCGAAATGTTGAGCATCTACAATACATCGGGTCAGTTGGTTTACAACGGCAACGCGACAGCGCCGGAACAGTTTGTTCCGCTTAATGTACGTGGAATTTACATTGTGGCGTCGGGCAATCAACGTATAAAAGCGGTGTATTGACAGCGGACAAAATTTGCGGACTTGTTGAGAGATTCTGTGCTTGGAAGAATGACCGGTACGGACAAAAAACCATCGCGGAAATAACAGGCTTTGTTCCAAAAAAAATGACAAAATAGCCTCAATAATCAGTATTTTTTCTTGGGATAGCCTTTCTTTTTGTCTTTGGATTTGTAGCTGCTGTCTTTGGATTTATGACTGTCTTTCGGCTTGCTATCTTTGGATTTATAGCCGTCGCTTTTGCCTTTGTAGCCGCCTGCGCCGCTATCTCTGTTGCCGCCGTTGCGACCGGCATAACCGCCGCCGCGTTCTTCGGTGGCTTGCTCTACGGCTACGCGGCGACCGGCAAATTTGGTGCCGTCGAGGCTTTGGATGACACGCTCTTTGTCGGCTTCTTTCACTTCAAAGAAGGAGAAGTTTTTCATTAAGTCGATGCGTCCAACCGTCACTTTCGTGCCTTGCATGTTATCGTTAAGCAATCCGATGATGTTTTGCGGACCAAAGCCGTCCATTTTGCCGAGGTTGATAAACAGGCGAGCATAGCCTTTTTCGGAAAAAATGTCGCCGCGATCGCGACCACCGCGATTGCGATCTCTGCCGCCACGTTCACGTCCACCACGACTGGTACGATCGCCCCAACTATCGCCGCCGTTGCGCTCACGACCTCTACCTTCGGTAGGGGCTTCGATGTCGCGGGCGTCCTGATAGTATTCAATCATGTGATTAAATTCGTTCGAGACAAGTCGTTTGATAAGGTCTTCTTTCTCTAACCAGTCCAATTTGCGGTAGATAGAAGGCAAAATATCGGCGATTTCTTCCTCGTTGACTTTCACTTTTTCCAATTTGTCGATGAAACTGAACAACTGTTTTTCGCAAATTTGTTTGCCGCTTGGAATCTCGCCTTTTTCAAATTGTTTGTTGATAATTTTTTCGATCTGCTTGATTTTGCCTTTTTCTTTCAAGTTGATGATGGCAATGGCAATACCTGTTTTGCCGGCGCGACCTGTTCGCCCGCTGCGGTGCGTGTAGGATTCGGTTTCGTCCGGCAAACCATAGTTGATGACGTGTGTCAAATCGTCCACGTCCAATCCACGTGCCGCTACATCGGTTGCAATCAACAATTGAACATTGCGCAAGCGGAATTTCTGCATCACAGAATCGCGTTGCGCTTGCGACAAATCGCCATGCAACGAATCGGCATTGTAACCGTCCTTAATCAACAAATCCGCAATTTCTTGCGTTTCTTTTTTGGTGCGACAAAATACAATGCCATAAATATTCGGATTGTAGTCGGCAATACGTTTCAATACCAAATATTTATCGCGCGCATTCACCATATAATAGAGGTGTTTCACGTTTTTCGCGCCTTCGTTTTTCTTGCCGATAATGATTTCTTTCGGGTCGCGCATGTATTTTCTTGTGATGCGCGAAATGCCCGCGGGCATCGTCGCCGAAAAAAGCAGCATGTTGCGATTGGTGGGTATGTGTGACAAAATCTCGTCCAGACTTTCCGAAAAGCCCATGTTGAGCATTTCGTCGGCTTCGTCCAAAATCACGTTGCGCACTTGGTCTAAATTGACCGTGCGACGATTGATGAGGTCAATAAGCCGTCCGGGCGTTGCCACAATGATGTGTACGCCCCGTTTCAGCGAACGAATTTGACTTTCAATACTGGAACCGCCGTACACCGGCAACACTTTCAATTGGTCGATATATTTGGAATAATCGTTGAGATCGTCTGCAATTTGGAGGCACAATTCACGTGTCGGACACAAGACAATCGCCTGTGGCTGAACGTTTTTTACATCAATGCGTTGGAGAATTGGCACCCCGAAAGCAGCCGTTTTACCTGTTCCTGTTTGCGCTAAGGCGATTACTTCATTATCGTTGCCGAGCAAATACGGAATCACTTCTTCTTGCACCGGCATAGGGTTTTCGTAACCCATTTCTGTGATTGCTCTTAAAATATTTGGAGCAACCCCTAATTCTTCGAATGTTTTCAAACTATTATTAACTATATTTATAATGATGGGATTCCCACCTGCGCGGGAATGACGCGACAAAGGTACGAAAAAGTTATGAATTACGAATTAAAAATTACGAATTAGAAAATTATTTTGTATCTTTGCAATATTTCTTGCTAAAATTGAATATTGATTTCCAAGAGAACAGAGGGAGTAAGTTAGCGTGGTCTTATTTTGTTCCTAATTCCAATTTAAGCATTTCGTAAATTTCTTGCCACGGTTTAAGATAAAGTTGTGTGGAAGTATTTGCAAGTTGCGTAAATGTGTTGGAGCCGTAGAATAAATCTGTGGCAGTCTTTTCATTCAGTTCCTGATTATCAAGTACCATCGCCTCTACTAATAATTCACCAATACGCACGATTTTTAACATGGCACTTCTGCTTGTTCTATCTATCGTTTGCAAGGAAACTACGGTGCAAAAACAAATTTGATGCGTTGCCTCGTGGTAAGTCAAATCTTTGAGAAAATCTTCTTTAGATATTTCTCCCGCTAAATACAAGTCAATACGATTCTGAATTTTATCATCGGCAACGGGACCCTCCACTATATCGTAGTCATGGGCAGGTTCCGGCAATTTTTTGTTCCGGTTCATCACAACAAAATCTAACCATTCTTCATTGTAGTCATCAAAACGCTTTACTTTACATATACTTTCCGTAAAAGAGCCTTCTGTAAAATCAAACTCGGTAACAACTCCTTTGGTATGGTGGCGTAGCCCAATAATTTTCGCCCAATTTTCTGCATGATGGCGGTATTTTGTCACATAAAACCCCTTACCAAAGTCTTTATAGGATATACATTTTTTCAAATCTATATCATCTATTTCTGTATAGCTCCCGTGATAAACTTGCATTATCGTGGTCCTCCATTATTGCGACAAATTTCATAAATGTCATGCACAGCCCAAATAACATTGTCAGTATGCAATGCCCACCAATGTTCACAAAGGAAATCATACCCACCGTATTTTTTCAAAAATCGGTAGGCATCTTGTATATTCATCTTATATGCATCCGCAAATGCAGGAATAATGTAAGTGATAAAACTAATTTTATCACTTGTTTCCTTATCTAATATTTTTGCTTCCATATTGGATTATGTTTTTTTATCGACAACAAAGATACGACTTTTTTTGTAATAGCACAATTGTTGTAAAAAATTACTGTGAAGTGTTTACCTTTTTGCTTTACATTCTATTAAGAAATGGAAGTGAAAACAAATAGTTTCAATTTACCGTAGACATGAAAGGCTACGGTTATGAAACAGCAGGAAAAAACAATGGCGACCCGGATGCAATGTCAATCTAAGAAACGCAGATGATCTTAAATGGAAATCCAAAGCGATAATAGACGATTTTATGTCATCTCGCTTATTGAGTGCCGGACAAGCAGAACAAGATATTGAATTGGTTTATCATCTTTTTGAAAAGTACGAAACGGCTGTTCGGAGCAATCTTATCATCAACTTGCGGCTACTCTTGCTCACAAAATTTTGTTTTTCAACCGGTTTAAAATAAATTTTCGTATCTTTGCAAAAATAAAAAGAAATACACTCATGTTTAAAAAAGAAGTTTACATACAGCGGAGAGAAGCGCTGAAAAAATCGCTCAAGTCGGGAATCGTTTTGTTGCTGGGCAATGGCGAGGCGGCGGTGAACTACGCGGGAAATGATTACGCATTCCGGCAGGATAGCACGTTTATCTACTATCTGGGCTTGGATACACCCGATTTGGCATACGTTTTGGACATCGACAACAACAAAGAATATTTGTTTGGCGACGAACTGACGATGGACGACATCATTTGGATGGGCAATTTGCCGTCGTTGAAAGACCGCGCAGCCGAAGTGGGCATTTCAACCGTTTTGCCGTCAGCCGATTTGAAAAAAATCGTAGGGACAGGTCTTGCACCTGCCCATTATCTAAAACCGTATCGCTACCGTAATTTATTGATTCTCAGCGAATTGTTTAATTGCAAAACGGAAGAAATTGTACACAATTATTCCGTAGAATTGACGAAAGCGGTGATTAAAATGCGTCTGATTAAATCGGCAGAAGAAATTCGCGAACTGGAAGATGCGGGCGCGATTGGCTACGCGATGCACCTCACAGCAATGAATATGTGTCACAAGGGCGTTTCCGAACGCGAAATCGCCGGGATGATTGAAGGGCTGGCGCTGGCTCATGGTAGTCGTTCCTCGTTTGCCACTATTTTGTCGATGAACGGACAAACGCTGCACAACCACGACCACAGCGGTATTTTGCACGCCGGACGGTTGATGCTCTGCGATGCCGGTGCTGAAAATTTGAATCATTATGCGTCGGATTTTACGCGTACAACGGCTGTGGACGGCGATTATTCACAAAAGCAAACGGAGATATACAACATTGTGTTAAAAGCACTTAACGACTCGATTGCGTTGGCAAAACCGGGCATCACTTATAAATCGGTGCATCGCAATGCCTACAAAATTATTTTTGAAGGCTTGCGCGATTTGGGCTTGATGCGCGGAGAGACGGAAGCGGCGCTTGACGCAGGCGCCCCGGCGCTGTTTATGCCTCACGGCTTGGGTCACGCGATGGGTTTGGATGTGCACGACATGGAGGATTTGGGCGAGACATTGGTCGGCTACGACGACGAAATCACGCGCGACACGCTGTTTGGCTACAAAAGTTTGCGTTTCGGCAAACGTTTGGAACCGGGACACGTGCTGACCGTTGAGCCGGGCATTTATTTTGTGCCCCAACTGATTGAAAAGTGGGAAAAAGAGAAAATTAACACGGAATTTATCAATTTCAGTGCACTGAAAAACTACCTCGATTTTGGCGGCATCCGTTTGGAAGACGATATTATCATCACGGACAAGGGCTGTCGACCCGTTTACGGCAAACGCTTGCCGGTAACACCGGAGGAAGTTAAATTCGCAAACACCAATGGCACCGTTTAATTTCTATCGACTGATTTTGCTTTTATGCTTGTTGGTGCCGAACAGTTTGTTTGCGCAAACGCCAACAGACAGTATATCTGACAAGAAGCATTTTTTGACGAAAGAAATTATCTTGCCTGCGTCGTTGATGGTGGCAGGGAGTGCGCTGGTGGCTGTCTCTGATTTCAATCAGGATGTATCCGGTCTCTTTCCCGAAACGCACATTAAGGTGGATGATTTGTTGCAATATGCGCCGGTATTGGGGATGTATATTGCTGATATGGCAGGCGTTAAGGCGAAAAACAGTGCTTGGAATCAAACCAAATACTTGGCGTTTTCTCAATTAACCTGTGCCGTTTTAGTACAAACATTGAAATATACCGTTCGCGAACAGCGTCCCAATGACGGTGCTTACAACTCCTTTCCATCGGGGCATACGAGTGTCGCGTTTGTTGGCGCAACGGTTTTGTTTCACGAGTTCAAAGAGACAAACAAGCCCATTGCCTACAGCGGATTTGTGGTTGCTACGGCAGTCGGAGCCTTGCGCGTCACCAATCGCAAACATTGGGTGTCCGATGTGCTTGCCGGTGCCGGAATCGGTATTTTATCCGCCAATTTGGTTTATTATTTTGAGCCGCTCAAAAATTGGCAACCGTTTTCAAAATCCGGCAAAATCGCTCTTTCTCCCTATTACAATGCGGACAGTGCCGGGTTGTCCTTTGCTCTAAAACTGTAAAAATGAAAACAATACATGTCATTGCGGGCTTGATCCGCAATCCCCTAAAAATAATAGTCCTTCTGTTTATCGTCTGCGTTCCATTACATGCACAGGATGTGGAGCCGATAGACACTTTGGAATACGACACTCCGGAGGTGCACTATTCTATGCCGAAATGGCACGAGCCGGTTACCAACATACCCGGCGATTTTGCAACAGCCGGGAAAACGGTATTCAGCAAAAAAAGTATGGTGCCTTTAAGCATTATTGCCGGTTCGACGGCTGTTTTATATCTCCTTGACAAACCGTTGCTGGATGGTGCGCAGCAATTCAGTCGTTACATTGGCTTAAACCCCGAAAGTAAGTTTGAACCGCTGATCAAAATCGGCGGTTTGAAAGTGCTGGAAGTGCCCGGCAACGTGAACACCGGTCTTTACTTTATTGGCGAAGGCTGGACGAGCGTCTTGATTTTTGGCGGGATAGGTATTCACGGAGCCATCACAGATAATAAAAAAGAGATTCGACTGTTGAGTCAAGCCGTAGAAGGCTATATTGAAATGGGGATTGCCGTTCAGATATTGAAACGCTCGTTCGGGCGCGAATCGCCCAAAGTGACCAGTACCGGCAGAGGTAAATTCCGTCCGTTTCCATCGTTTTCCACTTATCAAAACAGTGTTTCAAAATACGATGCCATGCCGTCGGGACACATGGCAACGATGGCCTTTACGGTCACATTGCTTGCCGATACTTATCCTGACAACCGCTTGATTCGCCCCATCGGCTATTCACTGATGGGATTGTGTGCGTTTTCGATGATGAACAACGGCGTGCATTGGGCAAGCGATTACCCGTTGGGGTTTGGCATCGGTTATCTGTTTGCCAAAGTCGTCGCCCAACGTGGTCGCATACTCCAAGGCGTAGTCAACCCCAACAGTTTACTCAATCAACTTGACCTGTCGCCCACGATGCTGTTCGATGGTACTAATGTCGCTACCGGGCTGAAATTGTCGTTGCAATTATAGGTACCGCCTGAGCACTCACCTCCTTTTTTATCTATTTTTGGCTCCGACCCACCATCCGAACGCAGTAATCACAATAAAGCATATCAGCGGCAAGACAAACGATACACGCGTGGAATCGAGTGCCGGACCAAACCAGTGCGCTTTGTCAATCAGCAGACCCTGCAACGGAGGCATCAAACAGCCGCCGCCAATGGCCAGAATCAAGCCCGCAGAAGCCAATTTAGAGTCGTCGCCCATGCCTTCCAGCGCGATGCCGTAAATGGTTGGAAACATCAGCGACATACAGGCAGAAATGGCTACCAGACAGTATAAACCCATCATGCCGTGAATGAAAATCGTACCCAGAGTGAAAATACCGCCGCCGATTGCCAACGTGGTCAACAGTGTGCTCGGCTTGAAATATTTTAACAGGAATGTGCAAATAAAACGGCTGGTGACGAAAATGCCCATCGCCCACATATTGTATCCTTGCGCACCGGCTTTGCTCATGCCCAACTCATTTTCGGCATATTGGATGATAAATGTCCAAACCATGATTTGCACGCCTACATAAAAGACCTGTGCAATCACCGAGCGGATGTATGTTTTGTTGTCCAACAAGCGTTTAAAGATGGCGCCGGTGGTCGATTTAGCGACAGCAACCGTATTTGAAACACTGACCTGAGGCAATTTAGATACGGCAAAAACGACGAAAAAGAATACTACAACTAATCCGAGCATCAGGTAAGGTCCGCCGACAATGTCGAGATCGGACTGTTGGATGGCGACAAGTTCGCCGGGATTAGTATCTCGCAACACCATACGTTCAGCTTCTGTGGCCGTATTTAATTTTGCCAGGATAAATTCTTTCGCAATCAACATCCCCGTGAGCGAACCGATGGGATTGAATGCTTGCGCGAAATTGAGCCGGCGTGTGGCGGTTTCTTCCGACCCCAGCGACAAAATAAATGGGTTGGAAGTCGTTTCCAGAAAAGCCAATCCGCAAGTCATCACGAAATAAGCAATTAAAAATGCCCAAAATGCCATGGCATTGCCCGCAGGGATAAAAAGCAAACAACCGGTGGCATACAATCCCAAGCCAACCAAAATACCTTTTTTGTAATTGAATTTCTGAATGAAAATCGCTGCCGGAATAGCCATAAAACAATAGCCGCCATAAAAAGCAAATTGCACCAGCGAACTCTCAAAGTTGCTAATTAACAGAATATTTTTGAATGCCGCCACCATCGGATTGGTGATATCGTTGGCAAAGCCCCACAACGCAAACAGGGACGTGACAAGTATGAACGGAAATAAGTAGTTTGTTCCGTCATTTCCTTTGAATAATGATGTGTTGTTCATCTGTATTAGAATTTAGTCCGGAGTTGCTCATTCATTTTTTGTATAGCGGACCATACGTTTGGCAGGCGCGATAATCCGCTCCTTCTTTATCCATTCCAAACGCATTCCAAACAGCCGGACGATAAATCTTTTCTTCCGGCACATTGTGCATACAAACCGGAATGCGCAAGATGCTCGCCAACGTAATCAACTCGGCGCCAATGTGTCCGCCATTGATAGAGCCGTGATTAGCGCCCCAATAATTCATCACGGAATACACATCTTTGAAATAATCATTCCCTTCAATGGTACGTGGCACAAACCAGGTGGTAGGCCAACCTTTGTCGGTGCGTTCGTCCAAGATATGGTGCGCTGCCGGGTCGATGTCGGCTGTCCAACCTTCGGCGATTTGCAAGACCGGACCTAAGCCTTTCACTAAATTCAGGCGTACCATCGTGCAAGGCATTCCACCGCGCGTAAGGAATTTGGAAGAGTAGCCGCCGCCACGGAAATATTCGCGATTGGCAGGCATCCAAGTCGTTGCATCCAAGCAGGCTTGTGCTTCCGCTTCGGTGATTTCCCAATGTGGTTTCATGGCAGGCTTGCCGTCTTTGTCGCTTTGATAACCACTGCCGTCCAAAGAGGCCGCACCCGAATTAATCAAGTGAATCATGCCGCCTTTTGCCAATCCGGCCGGTTTCCATTTCGTCACGCGTTCGATGGCTTCGGGACTCCAATAGGTGCGCACATCGGCAAAAATAGACGCCGTATTCGTCAATAAATGACCGAACAACATCGCTGTGCCGTTACAAGCATCGTTTTCCGTAGCCAATATGAAAGGCGCACGAATGCCGTTCCAGTCGAATGACGAGTTGAGAATGGTCTCGGTGAAATCGCCGTTCGGATAGAAATCCGTCCATTGACGTTGTCCTTGGAAACCGCCGGCGATGGCGTTGTGCCCGAGGGATTCTTCGCCAAAGCCCATTTCTTTCAATTTGGGATTGCCAATCATCAAGTCGCGGACAATCAGGGTCATTTTTACACTAAATTCCCAGTCTTTTTCGCTTTCAGCAGGCGTTTTTACCAAATCTTTGCGGTTGACAATATCTTCACCCTGTTTGCAATTCTTTTTTGCCCAAGCCAATGCTTTGGCGTATTCTTCTTTGTCGTAGATGCCTTCGGTCATGCGGCGAATGATTTCCACTTCGTCGATGCCTTCGCAACGCATGCCCAGATAGTCTTCAAAGAAATCGGTGTTGACAATCGAGCCGGCAATACCCATACAAACGGCGCCCACCGACAAATAGGATTTTCCACGCATGATGGATGCTGCCAATGCTGCTTTGGAGAACAATACTAATTTTTCTTGCACATCTGCCGGAATGGTCGTGTCGCCGCCATCCTGCACGTCGTGTCCGTAAATGCCGAAAGCGGGCAACCCTTTTTGTGCGTGTGCCGCCAAAACTGCTGCCAAATACACCGCGCCCGGACGTTCTGTTCCGTTGAATCCCCAAACTGCTTTGATCGTGTCTTGTGCCATGTCCATCGTTTCGCTACCGTAGCACCAGCAAGGCGTTACCGTGATGGTGATTGCCACGCCTTCGCGGCGGAATTTCTCAGCGCAAGCAGCACTTTCTGCCACGCGACCGATGGTGCTGTCGGCAATCACGAATTGAACCGGAGTGCCGTCGGGATATTTCAATGTTTTACCGAGAAATTCCACTACACCGTGTGCCATATTCATGGTTTGCACTTCGAGCGACTCTCTCACGCCGCCCATACGTCCGTCAATGGTGGGACGAATACCAATTTTGGGCCATTCGCCCTGATACCTTTTTGTTTTCATGTATATTAGTTTTTATGTGTGTTTCAACAGGAGTACAGGCGGGAATCTGTTTAACTTCCTTAAAGGCATACGAGCGCCGTTCACCCTGATCTGTTTCTAAATGCAACAGTCCGTCGTCGGAAACGGATTGAATTTGGGCGCGAAATCGTCCGTTTTTGTCTTCATAATCAAAAAATCCGTTGCCATGATAAAGATTTTGCGCGTAGAAGGGGCGACCCTTGCGGTCGCCCTCGTCCGAACCTTTGCGGTCGCCCTCATCTGCGCAATACTGTTTCAGTTGTTCGTATACCTTATATATATGGTTTGAAATTTCGTTTAATAAGGCGTCCAAATCCGTGTCTTGTCCGGTGATTTGCTTGATGGAAACAGGGTTGGGGGCATCGCTGCGGAAGATTTCCTGATTAACATTCAGACCAATACCAACAATTGACCGTTGAATGTGATTGTCCTGCCAATCGTTTTCAATCAGAATGCCGGCTATTTTGCGCTCACCCACATAAATATCGTTGGGCCATTTAATGGACAGCCCCGCAATGACACCGGTCGATAACGCTTCTGTCAATGCCAGTGCGACTGCCTCCGAAAGGAGAAAATGCTGCTTGGGTGACAAAAATGTGGGATACAGCAACATGCTGAAAGTCAAGTTTTTACCGGCTTCTGCCTCCCAAGTATTGCCTGCTTGTCCTCGTCCGGATGTTTGTTCACAAGCCACCAACACTGTGCCTTCCGGCAACGGTTGCTCGTCCGACAACTGTTTTAATTGTCGATTGGTGGAGTCTGTTGATTGTATGTGAATAATATGCATTTTTTCAATTATTTTGCAAATTTACGAAAAAAAATCATAATAACTAATAATTAACCATTAACCATTGACAATTAACAATTATTTTGTATCTTTGTGGTCAAAATAAAAACTTAAATTTAAAATATGGAAAGAACTTGGAGATGGTTTGGTCCCAAAGATCAAATTACATTAGAAATGTTGCGGCAAATAGGTGTGGAAGGTCTTGTGACCGCTCTTCACGATGTGCCGAATGGTGAAGTTTGGACGCCGGAAGCCATCAAGAAATTGAAAGATTACATCGAAAAGGCGGGTTTGCGCTGGTCGGTGGTCGAAAGTTTGCCTGTTTCGGAATCTATTAAATATGGTGGTCCCGATCGCGACAAATTGATTGAAAATTACAAAGAAAGTCTGAAAAACTTGGGCGAAGCAGGCGTGAAAACCGTTTGCTACAATTTTATGCCTGTGATTGACTGGATTCGCACGGACTTGAAAAAGAAAAATGCCGACGGCAGTTATTCGTTGTATTTCGACCGTGTGCAATTTGCCTATTTTGATGTTTATATTCTAAAACGCGAAGGTGCGGAAAAAGATTATTCAGCCGAAGAGTTGAAAAAAGCCGCCGAATTGGACAAAACCATCACGGAAGCCGAAAAAGATCAGCTGATTGAAGCCATTATCATTAAGACGCAGGGCTTTGTGAACGGCAATATCAAGGAAGGCGAAGATAATCCGGTGGCAAAGTTCAAAAAATTGCTCGCGCTTTACGATGGTATCGACAAAGAAAAGTTGCGTGAAAATATGAAATATTTCCTCGAACAACTCATGCCGGTGTGCGAAACATACGGCGTCAACATGTGTGTACACCCCGACGATCCTCCATTTGCAGTGCTCGGTTTGCCACGTATCGTGACTTCTGAAGCGGATATCGACTGGTTGTTGAAGGCGGTCGACAATCCGCACAACGGGTTGACGTTCTGTGCCGGTTCTTTGAGTGCCGGCATCCACAACGACGTTCCCGCATTGGCAAAACGGTTTGCAAATCGCACCCATTTCGTCCATCTGCGTAGCACGGAGGTGGAACCGAACGGCAATGTGCTGGAAACCGGTCACTTGGCAGGTCGCGGTCACATCGTCGAACTTGTACGCATTTTTGAAAAAGAAAATCCAAGCTTGCCGATGCGTGTCGACCACGCCCAACTGATGCTCGACGACATCCAAAAAACGTACAACCCCGGCTACTCCTTCCTCGGACGGATGCATGCCCTCGCGCAAGTCATGGGAATCATGGCGGCAGTAAAAACAGAAAAAAATGGTTAATGGTTAATGATAAATGGTTAATGGCTGTTTGCTAATTAACCATTTATCATTAACCATTAACCATTAACCATTAATTATTATTTTTTTATGAACGAATTATTTAGTTTAAAAGGAAAAATCGCAGTCGTCACAGGTGCCGGCGGCGTTTTAGGTGGAAATATTGCGAAGCATTTGGTGTCGCAAGGTGTGAAAATTGTAGCCCTCGACATTCGTCAGGAGCCTTTGGATGCTCGCGTGAAGGAATTGCGCGACTTAGGTGGCGAAGCCATCGGCATTGTGGGCAATGTGCTGGATATAGCAAGCTTGGAAAAAGTGGCGCAAGAAATCGTTGACAAATGGGGACGTATCGACATTTTGTTGAACATCGCCGGCGGCAATATGCCTGGAGCTACCTTGCAGCCCGACCAGGAAGTGTTTGGCATGAGCATCCCTGATTGGGAAAAAGTGACGAACCTGAATCTTAACGGCACGGTGTATCCGTCGTTGGTGTTTGGAAAAGTGATGGCGAAGCAAAAAAGCGGCAGCATCATCAATATGTCGTCCATGGCGGCGTATGCGGCTATCACGCGCGTCCCCGGTTATTCGGTTGCGAAAACGGGTGTCAGCTGCTGGACACAGTGGTTGGCAATGGAAGTGGCGCAAAAATACGGCGACGGCGTGCGTGTGAACGCGATTGCACCGGGTTTTTTCATCGGCGACCAAAACAGGGCGTTACTCATCAATCCGGACGGTTCCTATACCGACCGCAGTAAGAAAGTGTTGAATAAAACGCCTATGAATCGCTTTGGCGAACTGTCGGAACTCAACGGTGCCGTGCAATTCCTTTGCAGCGAAGCCGCTTCGTTTGTGACCGGCGTGGTGTTGCCTGTGGATGGTGGTTTTAGCTCCTATTCCGGCGTATAACTTTTTGCAGGAAATAGTGATGCACGCGGGGATCATCCGTCAATTCAGGGTGAAAAGCGGCAGCTAACAGATTATCCTGTTCGGCAAACAAAATTTTGTTATCATAACTCAGTAGGGGCTGCACGTCAGCCTCTGCTTTTTCGATATAGGGTGCACGAATAAACACACACGGAAACGGTTGTTCGCCTAAGACCGGAATGGGCATGCCGGCTTCAAAACTGGCTAATTGGCGACCGTAAGCGTTGCGCTCGACGTATGTGTCCATCAGTCCCAAACGCTGTTGATCGCTGCCAATGATGTGTTTGGACAGCAATATCAAGCCTGTGCAGGTGCCAAAGATTGGCAGACCGTTGCGACCCAATTCGGCAACCGGTTCCAAAAGATTGTTGCGTTCGAGGAGTTTACCGGTAGTCGTACTTTCGCCGCCCGGCAACACAAGCCCGTCTAAACCAACCAAATCGGTTGTGTACAAAACGTCGACCGTCTCTGCACCCAACCGATTCAACATCGTTCGATGTTCGCGCACTGCGCCTTGCAGTGCTAAAATTCCAATCCTCATTCCGTTACCAGCCGCGACCGGCTAATTTATCTTTTTCGTCCATTTGAGCTACGCTTTGACCGCGCATGGCATCGCCTAAACCTTTGGACACGCGAGCGATTTCGGCAGCATCGTTGTAGTGAGCTACTGCGTCCACGATTGCTCTTGCCCGTTTGGCAGGATTGTCGGATTTGAAAATGCCTGAACCTACAAACACGCCATCACACCCCAAAACCATCATCAGAGCTGCATCAGCCGGTGTTGCTACGCCTCCTGCTGCGAAATTCACTACCGGCAAGCGACCTAATTTCTTAACTTGTTGAATCAGTTCATAAGGAGCTCCAAATTCTTTGGCAAGGGTCATCAATTCCATATCGGATGCGCCAACTACGCGTTGAATATCGGCGGCCATCTGACGGCAGTGACGCACGGCTTCCACTACGTCGCCGGTGCCGGCCTCGCCTTTGGTACGAATCATTGCCGCACCTTCGCCAATGCGACGCAAGGCTTCGCCCAAGTTGCGTGCACCGCACACAAAAGGTACCTTGAAATCCGTTTTCAAAATGTGATAAACATCATCGGCAGGCGTCAGAACCTCGCTTTCGTCAATAAAATCAATATCTAAAGCTTCCAACACACGCGCCTCCACGATATGTCCGATACGGGCTTTCGCCATCACGGGAATGGACACGGCTTTTTGAATGCCAATAATCATTTCGGGGTCTGACATACGTGCCACACCACCCTGTGCGCGAATATCCGAAGGCACACGCTCCAATGCCATCACGGCAACAGCACCCGCCTCTTCAGCGATTTTTGCCTGTTCCGGATTGACTACATCCATGATCACACCGCCTTTCAGCATTTCTGCAAGGCCTGTTTTCACTTTGAATGTTCCTGTTTCTTTTGTTATTTCAGTCATTTTCTATTTTTATTTTGAAAAAATACACTCATTTGAGCCTGCAAAGATAGTAATAAAATTCCGGATTACAGCACAAAAATTGTTTTTTTGCTCAAAAAATAAAACACTTGTCCGCATTATTACCCAAGGCTTTTAGCCTGCGGTGTTTTGTGCCTAACGGGACAAACTATCTCAATACATCACTCTGGATAGTATCAAATGTTAAATATAAAAAAATATGAAAAAATATGAAAAAAATATTTGGTCATTCAAAAAATAGTTTTTATCTTTGCACCCGGATTCATTTCCAAATGGCGGAAATTGAACTAAAAAAGTTGCAGTACTACTTGTACTGCAACTTTTTTTAATTTCTAAGATTCCTCTCAGAGCGTCTCGCGGGCATTGTAGGCTTAATCCACAATCACTTTAACCAAACGTTAAAATTTTAAACATTTCAAAAATCTCTAATTATCTTTAAATCAACTATTTAAAAAATTCTCGTTGTTATAGTACAAGTAGTACTATGTCAAAAACTTAATAAACGTTAAAAAATAATTAAGAAGATTGTGTGCAAAGTCAGCGGATAAGTGTTTGTTTTATTCTTCATTTACTTCTTCATTTAACTGTTGACTTTGTGCAGCGATCTTTTTATAGAAGATCCCGCACAAAATTTATTTCGATGACTCTTTGTCTTTCGTTTCGTTTTCATTCGTTGTTTTGGTTTTGTGCAGGGCATCTTTTAAACAGACGATAAGTGTTGAGTAAAAATAAAACGCGATAAAATGAAAATTAAAAATGTAGTATTAGTGATGTTGTTGTCCTTGATTAGAGCGTGGCCGGGCGTTTTTGCCCAATCGCACTCCTATTTGGACAATTCGCCGATGGTGTTTACCTTTCCGTTGGGTAAATCGGAACTGATGTATGATTACGGCGGCAATGCGGAGGTGTTTGAGCGCTTGAGGTCACTGTTGGCTCTGCCGGATGTGTTTTCACGGATTGATTCGATTGATGTTGTTGCTGCGGCATCGCCTATTGGCAGGGAAGATATAAACAATTCTCTGGCATTTAAGCGGTCGGAAGAGATGTGGCATTACATACGTCGCAACTATCCGGCTTTCCCGATTCAACGTATACGGACGTTCTCTATCGGGATAGACTGGGAAGGCTTTCGGTCTTTGGTCGAGGCCGACTATGGCGTGCCCAACCGGCAGGAGTTATTAAGGTATCTTACCTCCGGCAACTATTTTTTACTGTCACAATATTTGTCATTGAGTAGTCCGGCAGAGCATAATTATCTGCGCACGTACATTTATCCTCGCTTGCAGTATGTGTATGTGCGTTTGAAAATGACGGACGGCAACCGTATTTACTGCAAAGAGAACAGTCCGATTAAGATATTGGTCGAACAAAGTTCTGACTATCGATCCGCTTTCACCTCTCATAAATATGAAACAGCCTCCGTGCATGACACGATTTATACGCCCGTGCACGACACGATCTATACGACCGTGCCTGATACCCTTTGGGACGCTAAGAGAGTTAAGGAACGTGGAAATCGTCAGGCTTTGACGCTGGCTTTGAGCAGTAATTTGCTTTATGATGCGGTGCTTTTGCCTAATGTTTCGTTGGAAGTTGGGATTTCCGATCGCTGGTCGGTGTTGGTTCAGGGTCTTTGGAACTGGTGGGAGACCTCAGAAACCAAACAAGGGACGGATTTTTCGAGTTATCGTTTTCGGGGTGTTTGGGCAGAGGGACGTTACTGGTTCAATCCTCACAACAAGCCTTTGTCCGGTTGGCACTTGGGCGTTTACGGGGCGCGGTTTGACTATGATTTTCGCCTGTTTCCCAAAGAGTGGGACAGTTCGGGTTATTTAAGTCGCAGCTCTTATTCTGTCGGGCTGTCGGGTGGTTATTCGGCGACACTTAGCCGGGCCTTTCGGTTGGATTTCAGTTTGGGCGCGGGTTATGTGACCGGAAAACAGTATCAGTACTATCCAGCTCAATACAGCGACAAGTTTGTCTATCGCAGTGATAAGCAAGTGCATACCGTGCTGCCGACACAGGCAGGTGTGACGTTGGTTTGGTTAATCAGTGGTAAACCCACAGGAAAGGAGGCAAATAAATGATAAAATTGGAATATAAACTAATGAAAAAGGTATCTAAGGCTTTCAGCCGGCTTGGCGTTGCTTGTTGCGTTTTGACTCTGCTTGCGTGCGAAGAGCACCGGCTGTTGGTGTTGGAAGACGTGCCGGAAAACAGGGTGACGGTGAAGATACACTGGGAGGGTGTGCCGGAACAGGACATCTCTAAGATTGGCATGCGTTTGAATCTGTTTGGGCTTAACGGCTTGGATTTCGGAATGCGGGATATGCTTGGGGATGTTGAAACTTACGAGATGCCGATCGACCGAATCTATCGCGCGTTGTGCTATGATTACTATGGCAGTGAAAACATTTACTTTCGTAACGAAAACAACCCCGACTTGATTGAGGCGTATTCGGCACAGATGAACCGCGCCAGTTATGATGCCGTAGCGCCGATTCGCGACGGTAAGTTGGAATCGACCGTAGCAGAGCCGGGAGCGTTTTATGTGGCACGTGTGGATAGCTTTCAGGTGAGTCCGCAATCGGGCGACACGCTGTATTTCTATCCGAAAAATGTGTTGAAGACCTACACGTTTACTATTACCAACGTGGAGGATGCGCAAAACATTGGAGATACACGTGGTGCGCTCACCGGGATGTCCGGGTCGTATTTCCTGTCTACCGGCGCGTTAGCAACCACCGCTTCCACCATTCTGTTTTATGCACAGAAAAACGGTCAGACCAACACGATAGAGGGTTCATTTAGAACATTCGGACGAGTAGCGGATGCTCTAAACGACTTTACCATCGAAATATTAGTGGGTGATATCATGATGTCTGTACCTTGGGATGTTAAACAGTTGATGATAGAGGCAGAAAACAATGGCACTTACCACTTTACCATGGCAGCCAATATCGTGATTCCTCAGCCCCCGGCGCCCGGTCCCGGTGAAGGTGGCTTTAAGCCGGATGTAGATGGTTGGGGCGAGACTGTGGATGTTCCGATGTAAAAGAGTTATAAGTTATAAGTTATGAGTTATGAGTTATGAGTTATGAATGTTAAATAAGAAAAATTATTAATTATTAATTATTAAAATGGTGAAAAAGATGAAAAGTTTAAAAAGTTTTTTAATGCTTGCTGTCTGCTTAGTGACATTGGGCTGTAGCAACAATGATGATGATGTGGTGGTTTCCTCGAAAGAGGGAAAAGCCCTTGGGTTCAGTGTGACCGGTAGCAAGCAGGAGTTGCGTTCGTCGCCGCTGTTAGTGTTGATCGATTTTAAGGCGTATGCTCGCAAGTATGTAAGTGGCAGTGCGGCCGGTACAGATGCGCTTGACTTCCTGGGTACATCCGGTTCTCCCGGTTCGCTTGTTTACAAGGAAGGTGCTGCATGGAAGTATTCACCTGTGAAGTACATTCCGACCGGCGACAAAGTGGATGTTGTTGCTTACTCCCCTGCTAATTCGCAAAACGTGACTTCTTTTGCGACCACGTGGGGTGCTTCCGGACCGGCGTTTACTTACACGGTACCGGCTAAGCTCAATGGTTCAGAGGATTTGGTGGTTGCGAAAGCGACAGATCAGGATGGTGTTACTCCACCACAAATCGCGTTGCAATTTAACCACATTCTGTCGCAAATCACGTTTGCCGCTAAGGGTGACGCAGCTACAGGTTTTTCTTGGACTATCACCTCGGTAGCTATCAAAAATATGTACCGCGCAGCCACCTACACCTACGGCACCGATGCCTGGACGAACTATGCTACAAAATGTGACAGTACGAATGTTTTGGCAGGTCCGATGATTGTCAACAGTACCACACCGATTGATTTGACCACTGTGGCTCAAAATACGGCGTTGTATATCTTGCCCGGTGCCCAGGATGCTCCTACCGAAACGGCTATTAAGGGTGACGTTGCGCCGGGGGATGCTACTAAAACGTTCATTATCGTAAGTTACAAAGCTACGGAGACAGAAACGGGTATTGATGTTACCCCGCAAACCTCACACATAGCTTATATTCCGGTAACCGCCGGTATGTTTGCGAAAGGCACTGCGTATAAGGCGACTATCACATTGACCAAGTCGATTGGTGCTAAGATCGAGTTCAATCCGACGGTTGTTGCTTGGGCATCTGACACGGCTTTGGATCTTTAATAACTGTTGAGAACCAATGGTTAACCAGGGTAGTAGCAGCTGATACCTGCTACTACTCCCAAATTGAACGCAACACAAATAGAACTAAGCGACACCATACCTGACATGCTGATTGACACCTTGTTGTTAAGGTGAAGGGTTTGAAGGACAAAAAAATAAAATAGAAAAATTATGAATAGGATTAAAAACAGGTTGAGTAACAGATTGATTTATTCGGGGGTGGTTGCGCTGCTGCTTATGAGCAGTTGTGCCGATGAGAACTACCCGATGCGTGGGAACAGTGGGAAAGCCATCGGGTTTTCCGCTAAAGAGTCTGTGTCGCTTCGTGCCGGCGTGACCACTGCCGCTGACATCGCTGACTTTTCGGTGTCGGGGTGGGGAAAAAAGACCGGCGTTGTGTATGCCGACAATGTCGTTTTGGATGAAGTTGCGGTCACTCGGACAGGCTCAGGACCGTACGCCTGGACGTATAGTCCGCTGCAAATATGGCCGGACGAAGCCACTGTGGATTTCTTTGCTTATTCTCCTGCCGGCAGTGATCACGTGACCACCGGCTTGGCACTTGGGGGCAGCTCCTCCGAAGCCAACACCCCGGCCATCGCGTATGATGTGCCGGGCTACACCGGCGATCCAGCTTATACGATTGCGGATCAGGAAGATCTGTTGGTTGCCCATCAGTCTGATCTCAGCGAAGAGGATGGGAATGTTCAGTTGACTTTCCAGCATGCGTTGTCATACCTTCATTTCAAGGCAAAGACCAACCTGAAATATTCAACGCTCCGAGTGACCGGCATCACGCTCAAAAATTTGAAACACTCCGGTACCCTCAATCTGTCTGACACCAATTTGCCGGAATCAGGCAGTTTTGATTACCCGAAAGATGGCGCGAATTACCGGGTTATGTGGACCGCCGATGCAGGACTTATTAACTATACGATTGATTTGTCTTCTTCGCCGGTGGATCTTCCGACAGATAATACCTACAGCGCTTTGACTTCCGCAGACGACGGTTTGTTTGTATTACCGCAAGCCACCACGTTTGGCAGTTTCACTAACCCTGCTGACGAGTTCATGGATGCCCCAACTTACACCGATCCGGATGCGTTCTATGTATCCGTTACCTTTGTGAAGGTAACCGGTGGCGTCGCGTCTACCCCTGTCACGCGTGATTTCCGCATACGTGATTATTACAATTTCAATAACGGCCTGGTATTTGAGGCGGGAAAGGAATATCCTATACAACTGTATTTTTACTTTCCGGATCCCTGTCCTTCTCCTTTCATAGGCGACGATGGTAATACTTATTCTGCCGGTGTGTTTGCCGGTATGTGTTGGACAACACAAAACATTAAAACAGCTGGTCAATCCGCAACTGCTTATAACGGTCAAACTGCAGGTGAGCGTGGTTATTATTATACATGGGGGGATGCTGAGCAAGCCTGTATAAATTTAGGAACAGGTTGGATGCTTCCGAGTAAACAAAATTGGACCGATTTCCAGAAGGTATTATATACTCTCTCTCCTGAACAACGAGTATTCTGGAATAGTGGGGCCGCTATGGCAGGCTACTACGACACGGGTGATATCGCTTGGTACTATTGGGGCGGCGTCGGCTGTTGGTGGGCAAAGGATACTTCATGGCTGCTCTACTACGTCAATAGTGGCGGTGCAACCATGGGTAGCGGCACGTACGCTTACTTCTGGTCAACTGTTCGCTGTGTGCGCAGTTTGTGAGTGTAGGTCGGCGGTGGTCGGATGTGTCGGATGAAGGCGGGTAATCGGAGGACACCCACGAGGGTGCGAGTGCCGGGTGAAAGATTAAAAATTTAAAATTTTAAAATATAATGAGCAATAAATTGATTTATACAAGTTTGGCAGCGTTACTGTTTTTGGGCAGTTGTGCAGACGATAACTACCCTTCGGGACAAAACAATGGACAGGCCATTGCGTTTGAAACGGCGCCTTTAAAAGATTTGCGGGCAACAATCGCTTCCGAGAACACGTTCAAGTCGTTCACCGCGTCGGCTTTCGGTTGTCCGGATGCAGGGGATTACGACAAGTATGTGATCAACGGTGCCACCGTCACGCGCAGTGAGGCGGCCGGCAGTGCTTGGGATTATTTTCCACCGGCGTTTTTCCCGCTGACAGGCAAGACGGATTTCTTTGCCTACGCGCCGGCTTCCAGTGTGAATATCACTCCGGGCACGGGGTTGAAAGTTGATGTTGGAAGCGTTCCGACTCCGGTTGCCGCCGGTCCGTCTATCGGCTATAGCGTTTCGCCCGATGCTGAGAAACAGGAAGATTTCATGGTTGCCAAGACAGCAGGGCTGGACAATACTTCCGGTACAGTCAATCTGGATTTCAAGCATGCACTTTCCCGCATTGAATTCAAGGCACGTAATACCAATACGAACAAGAATATCGTGATTGAAACGATTGAAATCAGCAACTTATACTCTAAAGGTACGCTGCTGATGAAAGACAGTTTGCCTAACGGCACTGATCCGTTCGTCTATCCCAATAACGGAAGCGGTTACAAAATACTCTGGAAAGACCGGACAGACCGGATAGATTATGCAGTTGATTTAGGCTCAACGAACACACTTGTGCCTTACAGCCCGGAGGGAGATGATACCTACTTCAGTCTCACTAATCAAAGCAACGGACTGTTTGTGATGCCTCAAGAAACGATACTTGGTGCTTTTAACGGTCTGGAGAAGCAAGGCTCCGCCGGTGAGAAATCCGGCGACGCTGATGCCACGTATCTGGTAGTCACTTATGCCGAAGTTGATCCTGCTACGAAGGACATCGTCAACAACCAGACGGTTTACTTTCTGGTTGCAGATCCATACAATGCTTCCAAAGGCATCGTCTTCGAGGCAGGACGCAAATACACGTTCAGTTTTACGTTGACCAATGGTCGGATAGCCTTTGACCCGCCTCAGGTCAGTGATATGGATACAACTCCCGGCACGCCTTCGCCTACATTTCCCGGTGTGGTGTCAGTGACATTGGATCCTTCTGCTGTTCAGTGGTTGCAACAAGGCGATCAGATTACTGTTACGGCTAATGCTGTATATCCAGAATGGTCGGAAATTTCATACAGATGGTCCAGTAGTGACCCTGCTATTGCCAATTACCTGACACAAGGATCTAATTTCACCACCATAAATGCTATGCAAACCGGTACTACTAATATCACTGTTACCGCAGGTGACGCCATCAGTGCCAATCTCGTTGTGAACGTCGCTCCGGCTATTCCGGCATCGCTCACACCAAGTGTTGGCGCGTTGACAGAATTTGCACAAACGCTGACTTTGACAGCTGCCCCCGTCACGGGTGCTACTCAGTATGTGTTTACGTTCCCGGATTCTTATTTTGTCGAAACAAGTCCGATAACGCAAGCGTCCAATGTGCTTACGCTCACTACTGTAGCAGGTCAGCGCGGAACGGTCAATGCTGCTGATTTGAAGGTTGTAGCTAACAATGCCTGTGGAACCTCGGGAACCAGGACTGCGAGTAACGCGGTGACGATTTGCAACGGAATAAAGAACTCACTTTGTTGGTTACAACCGGTATATGCAAACACGCAATGGGCGCCCGCAACTGCGGCTTGTGAAACTATGGGCTTTAGACTACCGACGAAAGACGAGTTAGTGATCGCCGGTACTGCGCCTGTGCTTTTGCCAACGTTGTGGAACAACCGGTGGTATTGGACCAGCTCAACGGAGAATGGGGGCTGGATGTATGCCCTCTGCTTGGATGATCAAGGGTCAATAACGGACGAAAACCAATATTTGAAGTCCGCGAATCATAATTACCGTTGTGTGAAGAGTATATAGTGAAAGGACTTTGATGATTAACAATTTAGCTTATGTTATAATCCAAGTTTTTAACATAGTTTAACACAGTGTGGGTCTGTCGAGTACAGACCCACATACGTGTGTTAGCTGGCGTCTAAAGTTGCGGGAGCTTCGCCATTAACACGGCTTCTGTGGCCTTTGCTAACAATAGCACTTCTATTGCTTTTTATCCAAACATTTTTGAAATTATTTTGAAAAAATTTGGTAGTGTCAAAAAAAATACGTTCCTTTGCAGTGTCATTCCCGCGCAGGCGGGAATCCCATACTATAATATGAATAAAAACGTAAAAAATATAGGCGGATGATAAAATAATGTGTTAAAACACACATTGGGGGAATATTCTGGTCTTGCGAAATCTAGACAATTTCAACTGTACCATGAATAAATAAGAAGGAGGCTTCACGCTATAAAGCGCGGGCGGATTCTGTTTATTTGGTACAGTGGGTAGTCTAGAACCTCGTAAGACCGATAAATTAGAGTTTGCCCGCCCTCCTTTTATGTGTGTATCCGAACGAGAAAAGGGCAAACAATTTGAATTAAAACTATTAATTTTAATTGTATAAGAAAATGAAAAAAAGAATTTTGTTCTTATTGGTTGCCACATTGTTGGTAACAGGGCCAAACATGTTTTGCCCCTACACGGCCACTGCCCAAGTGGCA
>JAISKM010000113.1 GCA_031261285.1 Candidatus Symbiothrix sp.
TGCCACTTGGGCAGTGGCCGTGTAGGGGCAAAACATGTTTGGCCCTGTTACCAACAATGTGGCAACCAATAAGAACAAAATTCTTTTTTTCATTTTCTTATACAATTAAAATTAATAGTGCTAATTCAAATTGTTTGCCCTTTTCGTTCGCATACACACATAAAAGGAGGGCGGGCAAACTCAATTTATCGGGTTGTGAGGTCTTAAGCTACCTAATACACCAAATAAACGAGAATGCCCGCGCTTTATAGCACGAAGCCTCCATATTATTCAGGTGTATTTTGAAAGTGCTTAAGTTTCACAACCCAGAATATTCCCCCAATGTGTGTTTTAACACATTATTTTATCATACGCATATATTTTTTATGTTATATTTATATTTATGGGATTCCCACCTGCGCGGGAATGACTGTGCAAAGGAACATATTTTTTTTGAAACTACCAAATAATTTAATAAAATTCACTAAAAAATTCACGCAACAGAAATACAAAAAATAGATGAACGACCTAATTTTATCAACAATTTTAGTTTAAATTTATTAACAATAAGAATTAATCAATTGATTATCAATTAGTTACATTAGTTGTAAACTGTTGATAACTTTTTGATAAAAATGTATTGAAAAATAGTGGGGAATTGTGGGGAATTTTGTACTTTTGCACTGTGACATAATGAGTTATTAGAGTGTAGAGTTTAGAGTGTAGTTAAAAACTGCCCCGAACAGACTAAACTCTATACTCTAATAACTACTAACTACTTCAGATGGAGCGATTGATTGGAAATATTGATGCAAAAACGGACGCCAAAGGACGGGTGTTCGTGCCGGCGACGTTTCGCAAAATTCTGCAACCTGCAGAGGATGCGCGCCTCATTTTGCGCAAAGATATTTACAAAGATTGCTTGGTATTGTATCCCCTGAATGCTTGGGAGGCCGAATTGGCAAAACTTCGCGAACGGCTCGACGAATACGATGAGGAACAAAACGATTTTTATCAGTATTTTCTTGCTGACTCTGAAGTGCTGGAAATGGACTCCAACGGGCGTATTCTGATCGGCAAACGCTATTTGAAAATCGCTAATATTACGAATGATGTACGTTTTATCGGCATGGGCGATACCATTCGCATTTGGAGCCACGCCAATTTTGACGAATTTATGAAACAAAATAACGACACATTTAAAATGAACGCTCGTAAATTTCTTGTCAAATGACAACATATCACACCCCGGCACTCCTGACAGAGAGCCTCGACGGACTGAATATTCAGCCCTCCGGCACGTATGTGGATGTGACGTTCGGCGGCGGTGGGCATTCGCGTGAACTGTTGAACCGTTTGGGAACGAGCGGTCGACTTTACGGTTTCGACCAGGATGAGGATGCGATTGCAAACAGTTTGCCTGACAAGCGGTTTACGTTTGTGCGCAGTAATTTCCGCTATTTGGCGAATTTTATGGATTGGTATGGGGTCGAAAAAATTGACGGATTGTTGGCGGATTTGGGCGTTTCATCGCACCATTTTGATGATGAGACTCGTGGATTCTCGTTCCGTTTCGACAGTGATTTGGATATGCGGATGAATAAAAAGGGCAACCTGACTGCCGCAAAAATTCTCAATACCTATACGGAGGAGGCTTTGGCGGACGTGTTGTTTCATTACGGCGAATTGCGCAATGCCCGTGCCATTGCCCGTGCCATTGTGCGCGAACGGGCAACAAAGGAGTTTCGTACAACAGCCGGTTTACTGGCGGTTTTGCAGCCGTTTTTCAGCCGCGAAAAAGAGAAAAAACAGTTGGCACAAGTGTTTCAGGCGTTGCGCATCGAAGTTAATGGCGAAATGGATGCCCTGAAAGAGTTGTTGGAGCAGGCGGGCGAACTGCTGAAACCGGGCGGACGGATGGCGGTCATCACCTATCATTCGCTGGAAGACCGGATGGTGAAACATTTTTTCAAGAGCGGCAATTTTGAGGGCGACATTCAAAAAGATTTTTACGGCAATGTACAATCGCCGTTCACGGTGTTGAACAATAAAGTGATTGTGCCCGGCGACGCAGAAATCGCCCGCAATCCGCGTTCACGCAGTGCCAAATTACGAATTGTAGAAAAAAAATAACGGTAGGGGCGACCCTTGCGGTCGCCCAAAATAATTATGGCAACAGAAAAGAAAAAGAAAAGCATATTTCAGTCGGTGTTGGGAGGCGACATTCTGACGGAGCAAGTGATTGTGCAGCAATGGAAATTGGTGGCACTGGGTGTTGTGTTGGTTATTTTTTTAATTAGCAACGATTATGCCTGTCGCAAAAAGTTGACAAAAATTGAGCATTTGAAAACGGAATTGCAAGATGTGAAATATGACAATTTGTATCTGATGACGCGACTCACGCAAATTAGCCGGCAATCACGACTGATCAAGCTGTTGCAAGAAAATGGAATTGAACTGACCGGAGCAACAACTCCGGCGTATGAAATAGAAAAATAAATAAAAACAGGGGGATTGCGGGTCAAGCCCGCAATGACGAAATATGTCAGACGAAGAAAAAGAATACAGAAGCAATCAAATTATTGGACGCTACGCCATTATAGCAGCGTTAGTGATTCTTTTTGCCGTTGCGATTATTGGCAAAGCGACTTATATTTCCGTGGGAGAAGGGCGCTATTGGCGGGCGTGGGGTGAAAAAACGGTGCGCGACAGTGTGCTTGTGGCGGCAGTACGTGGCAATATCTATGCCTCAAACGGCGAACTCATGGCGATTAGTGAACCGCAATATCGCCTGTACATCGACTTCTGGGCGGAAGGAATCAAGGGAGATACGCTCAAAAAATACGTCAAACCCCTTTCTGCGGAATTGAGAAAACTATTTCCCTCTAAATCAGCCGGTTATTATGAAAATCATATTATGAAAGGCTGGAACCAACGCAAAAGCGGCAAGAAGAAAAATCGCGAATACCGCTTGCTGTATCAAGACATTAATTACAGTCAGTGGAAAGCCGTGCAACAAATGCCCTATTTTAATAAAGGTGTCAACAAAACGGGACTGTACACGAAAGAATTTAAAAAGCGCACCAACCCCTACGAAACATTGGCGTTGCGCACGATTGGGAGTATCTACGGCGAATTTGACAAAGGTGGTAAAAATGGGTTGGAGTTGGCTTACGACTCGCTTTTGAGAGGTGAACCGGGTCTCGGATCGCGTCGAAGGGTGGACGGTCGATCGCTTACGGTGATAAAAAACAGACCTGTAGACGGCAAAGACATCGTTTCGACCATTGACATTCATACGCAGGATATTACCGAAACGGCATTGCTCAACAAATTGCGCGAATTGGATGCCGAATCGGGCACTGCGGTGGTGATGGAAACGGCGACGGGCGAGATTAAGGCGATTACGAATATGGGACGCCTGCGTGAAGGTGAATGGGGCGAGACAAAAAACTATGCCGTGAGCGACCAGAGCGCACCCGGATCGACGTTTAAAGTGGTTTCGATGATGGTGGCGTTGGAAGATGGGTTGGTGAAACCGAACGATCCGGTAGACACAGGCGATGGCAGATGGAAAATTCCCGGCACCAGCTATGTCATTTCCGACCACAATGCGGATCGTGCCAGCCATCAATCACTGATTACGGCAGAAAAAAGTATCCGCTATTCTTCCAATCTTGGAGTTGCAAAACTGATTATGAAAGCATATAGTAAAAATCCGGGTAAATATGTGGACGGCATTTACAAACTTGGATTTTACAAGGATATGCATTTGGAAATTCCGGGTTCCGGACATCCGGTCATCCATCATCCGAAAGATAAAAATCACTATTGGTCTAATTCGGATTTGCCGGCGATGTCTTATGGCTATGCCACACAGATGCCGCCGATTTACACCTTGTCGTTTTTCAATGCGATTGCTAACAATGGCACATTGGTGAAACCGATGTTTGTACGTGAAATTAAGGAAAACGGTCGAACAATTGAAAAGAAAAAACCGACGGTCATCAACGAACAACTATGTTCGGAATCGACGTTGAAAGAAATTCGTATCATGCTGGATAGCGTGGTCAATGCCCATGATGGTACCGGAAAACCGGCTCATTCGGACAAATTTCTTATTGCAGGCAAAACAGGAACGGCTCGTTTGGAATCACAAGGGGTGGCTTCGGGCTATCAAGTGTCGTTTTGCGGCTATTTCCCGTCCGACAACCCGCAATATTCCATGATTGTAGTAATTCGTAAACCGCGCAATGGTAACCCCGGTGGCGGATATATGTGCGGGACGGTGTTCAAAACGATTGCCGAAGAAATTTATGCGCGCAACATCATCCATAATAAAGAAAATTTCCCGGTCGATACACTTCATCAAGCGGCTCCACCTGTGAAACGCAATTTTTTGGCGCAAACAAAAACGGTTCCCAACACGCGCGGCATGGGGGCAAAAGATGCCATCTTCTCAATGGAAAATGTCGGGTTGCACGCTGTAGTAGCCGGAAAAGGCACAGTCGTATCACAATCCATTCCGGCAGGCAGCAAAATAGTGAAAGGTCAAACAGTAAAATTACAATTACAGTAGAGGCGACCCTTGCGGTCGCCCTAATAATAAAATATTAGAATGTTATGAAAACAATTGTATTTAATGGTCAGAAATTGGAAATTAACGGCATTCATTCGGATTCCCGCAAAATCAATAAAGATTACGCATTCGTAGCCATAGCCGGTACGCAATCCGACGGACACGCGTTTATCGACAAAGCCATCGAAAACGGCGCGACGGTTATTGTGCATCAGGAAGGTAGTGCGTTTCAGGAGAGGGTTGCGGGTCAAGAGATTACTTACATCCAAGTACCGGACAGCGCAGAAGCTCTGGGACAATTGGCATCGCTGTGGAACGATGAGCCGTCCAAGAAACTGACCTTAGTGGGCGTGACCGGCACGAACGGCAAAACAACGATTGCTACCTTATTATATAATATGTTTCAAAAATTGGGCTACAAAGTGGGATTGCTTTCAACGGTTTGCAATTATGTGAACGACCGTGCGGTGCCTTCCACGCACACCACGCCCGACCCAATCGAACTGAATGCGTTGTTGGCAGAAATGGTGACTGAAGGTTGCGAGTATGCGTTTATGGAAGTGAGTTCGCATGCGGTCGTGCAACAACGGATTGCCGGATTGCAGTTCAAAGGCGGCATTTTCACCAACTTGACGCGCGACCATTTGGATTATCACGAAACGGTGGAGGCGTATCGCGATGCCAAAAAAGGCTTTTTTGATCAACTGCCTGCGGATGCGTTTGCGTTGACGAATGCCGACGATAAAAATGGTCTGTTTATGTTGCAAAATACAAAAGCAGCAAAAAAGACTTATTCATTCCAAACATTGGCGGATTTTAAAGGCAAAATTGTGGAGGCGCATTTCGACGGCACGGAAATGACGATTAACGGCAAAGAAATTCACACACAATTTGTAGGGAAATTCAATGCTTACAATTTGTTGGCGGTGTATGGTGCCGCCGTGCTTTTGGGAAAAAATCCTGAGGATGTTGCCGTTTTATTGAGCACGCTCACTCCTGTTTCCGGACGATTTGAAACGATTCGTTCGCCGAAAGGCTACACGGCGATTGTGGATTATGCGCACACGCCCGATGCGTTGACCAATGTGTTGACTGCTATCGGCGAAGTGCTGAGGGACGGGAAAATCATCACCGTAGTAGGCTGTGGCGGCAATCGCGACAAAGGCAAACGCCCAATCATGGCAAAAGAGGCCGTCAAGTTAAGCCATCAAGTCATCCTGACGTCCGACAATCCCCGCAACGAGGAGCCTGAGGATATTATCAACGATATGGTCGCAGGATTAAATACCAATGAACGCGAACAAGCGGTCTGCATCACCGACCGCAAAGAGGCGATTCGCACGGCATGCTTGCTCGCAAAAGCCGGCGACGTTATCCTCATTGCCGGCAAAGGTCACGAAGACTACCAGGAAGTGAAAGGCGTGAAACATCATTTTGATGATAAAGAAATCGTAAAATTAGAGTTTAGAGCGTAGTTATTAGAGTGTAGAAACAACGAAATTCTACACTTTAACTACACTCTATACTCTAAACTCTAAAAACTAATTATTATGTTGTACTATTTATTTAACTATTTGGCTCAATTGGATTTTCCGGGTGCGGGACTGTTTCATTACATTTCGTTCCGGTCGGCTATGGCGTTGATATTGTCGCTGGGGATTTCCACGATTATCGGGAAAGGCATCATCGAGTGGTTGCAACAAAAGCAGATTGGCGAAACCATCCGCAATCTGGGTTTGGAAGGACAAATGGCGAAAAAAGGGACGCCCACGATGGGTGGAATCATCATCATTGTGGCGATTTTGGTGCCGGTTTTGCTGTTGGCGCGCTTGTCAAACACCTATATTATATTGATGCTTATCACGACCGTATGGCTCGGAACGCTCGGGTTTGCCGACGATTACACCAAAGTGTTTCGCAAAAACAAAGAAGGTGTATCCGGCAAAATGAAGATTGTGGCGCAGATTGGCTTGGGATTGATTGTCGGGCTAACGCTTTATCTGAGCCCGGATGCCATTATGCGTGAAAACGTAACAATAATGCAAGCCGACAGCCAAATCGAAGTCAACTATTCGCCGGCTGTGAAATCTACGCAAACGACCATCCCATTTGTCAAAAATCACAATTTGGATTATCGCGATATGGCCTCATTTGTGCCGGTAAAATACCGTACGGCAGCCACGTGGGCGATATTCGTACTGATGGCCATTCTTGTGGTAACAGCGGTTTCCAATGGTGCCAATCTGACTGACGGATTAGACGGATTAGCGGCGGGAAGTTCCGCGATTATTGGGGTCGCGTTGGGGATTTTGGCTTATCTGTCCTCTAACGTAGAATATGCCGGCTATTTGAATATTATGTATGTGCCGGGCACGGAAGAATTGGTGGTGTTCGCGTTTGCTTTTATCGGCGCGTGTATCGGCTTTTTGTGGTACAATGCCTTTCCGGCACAAGTGTTTATGGGCGACACGGGTTCGTTGACTTTGGGCGGCATCATCGCCGTATTTGCGATTATCATCCACAAAGAATTACTCTTGCCAATCCTGTGCGGCGTATTTTTTGTAGAAAGTTTGTCGGTCATCATTCAAACCACCTATTTCAAGTGTACGCGAAAGCGCACCGGCACGGGTCGACGCGTCTTCAAGATGACCCCGTTACACCATCATTTTCAAAAAGCAGGCAATTCAGGCATTGACGCTCTCATCCAACGCCCCTACGCCGTAGTGCCCGAATCGAAAATCACCGTCCGCTTCTGGCTCATCGGCATCCTGCTCGCAGTTCTCACATTGGCAACCTTAAAAATGAGATAGATTTGAACTGCGAACGCACCGCGGACACAATTGTAATTCGTTGAAAATGAAATATATAAATAAAATTAGGAATATGGATATACGAAAATACATGGAAATGGCTATTGAGGTCATGAATAAATCAATTCAAGAACCTCGTAGTGATAAAGTTAGCCCTAAGGTTGGTGCTGTACTAATTAAATCTGATGGAAAAATTGAAACTGCATTTAGAGGAGAATTACGCCATGGAGATCATGCCGAATTTACATTACTTGAACGCAAAAACCGGTCTATTGCTTTGGATGATTCAATTTTATTTGCCACATTGGAGCCTTGTGCACCGGGTGCAAGAAAACATCCAAAATTAGGTTGTGCAGAGCGGATTGTTAATGCTCGGATTAAAAAAGTCTGGATTGGAATTGAAGACCCCGATCCTTCTGTTGATAGAAAAGGTATTCAGTATTTGCTCAACAATGGTATTGAAGTCGAAATGTTTGATGCTGACTTACAAGAAGTAATAAGAGAGGCAAACAAACAATTTATTCAAGAAGCGGAAGACCGGGCAAAAAAAGTGCAAACAGAATCAATAGCGTTTATATTATCTCAAAAAGAAAAAGCAGAAACAAAATCGAAATTAGATGATTTATCGGTCGAAGATATTGAACTATTTATTAAAAAAGCGACATTAGATGTTAAACAAAATACCACTAAATTTAACCGGTTGTTTTCACAACTTGGTTTGTTGGAAGAAAAAAACAAAGCCTTTATTCCTACGGGGTTAGGAATTTTATTGTTTGGAACAAGACCACAACTCCTTTATCCGAATGCTTTGATAAGAGCAACGTATAAAACTTTAGGAAGACAGGAGGAAATTTTCACAGTAGAAGGTGCATTGGTCAATCAGGCAGACGAAATAATACAATGGTATGAAAACCATATCGGGAAACAAATAGATCGTTCTACTGCACATAGGCAAACTATTTATGATTATCCCACAGAAGTAATTCGTGAGTGTATTCTCAATGCGATTGCACACAGAGATTATGATTTGGAAAGCGCACCTGTTTATTTTGAGATTGACGATACTGCTATCATCATTAAAAGTCCGGGAGCACCGGTTAATCCCATAAGAATAGAACAGATACAACAGTTTAATGCTCCTTCGCTTAGTCGAAATCCGAAGATTATGTATGTGTTGGAGCAGATGGGACTGGTCGAACAACGAGGATTAGGTTTTCAAACCATTAAATCACTTCCCATAAAGTATAATCTCCCGTTACCTGTCGTTACTTTTGAAAATCCATACATGATATTCACATTTCCTCGCAATATAAATGCTTTGAAAGAAGTTGCGGGAAATGATAAATTGAAAGAACTTAATGAGGAGGAATTACGTGGGTTTGATTATATTCGCCTTGTTCAAACTATTAAAAGGGAAAAATATGAAGAAGTATTCGGATATGATAAAAAGAAAGCTGAAAGGCATTTGGGGCGAATGGTGGACTTGGGATTGATTCAGCGCAAAGGAGGAGGCCCCAATACTTATTACGAGATTAAATTGCGACACTTTTGATGTCGCGATGTCGCGATAGACAGATTGTTTGGAATGAAATTTTTCCTATCGCGACATTTTGGGCATCGCGATGTCGCGATAAAAACATTAATAAATTATGGGACTAATAGCAACAATAAAACGGAAAGAACCACAAGCGTTGAATCTATTGGACACGATGCGGCGGTTGGTCGTGCTGGGCGGCGGCGAGAGCGGCGCAGGCGCGGCAGTGTTGGCAAAAAAGCAGGGCTTTGATGTGTTTTTGTCGGATTCGTCGGAGATAAAGGCAAAATATAAGGCACTTTTGGAACAATATAACATTCCGTTTGAGGAAAAACAACATACGGAAGCGTTGATTTTGAATGCCGATGAGATTGTCAAAAGTCCGGGCATTCCCGACAAAGTGGCAATTATTCAAAAAATCAAAGCGCAACATATCCCGGTTATCTCGGAAATCGAATTTGCCGGACGCTACACCGGTGCCAAAATGATTTGCATCACGGGCAGCAACGGCAAGACGACGACGACATCGCTCATTTATCATATTTTGAAAAATGCCGGATTGAATGTCGGGTTGGCAGGGAATATCGGCGATAGTTTGGCGTTGCAAGTGGCTGAAAACGATTATGATTATTACGTCATCGAATTGAGCAGTTTTCAGTTGGACGGGATGTATGACTTCAAAGCAGACATCGCTATTTTGCTGAACATCACGCCCGACCATTTGGACCGGTACGATTACAAATTTGAAAATTACGTGGCGTCTAAGTTTCGGATTTTGCAAAATCAGACGGCACACGATGCGTTCATTTTTTGGAACGATGACCCCGTCATGGAAGTAGGAATTAGGAATTATGAATTAGTAACAAATCACGCAACGCTTTATCCTTTTGCGGAAAATAAGAAAGTTGGTGTGAAAGCTTACACAGAAAACAACAAACTGATTATAGAAACACCCAATAGCAAATTTACAATGGAAGAAGAATTAGTAGCATTAACGGGCACGCACAATTTATATAATTCGCTGGCAGCAGGTTTGGCGGCGAAGTTGATCGGTATTTCGGACGATAATCTGCGACAGTCGCTGAGCGATTTCAAAGGCGTGGAACATCGCCTGGAAAAAGTCGCCCATGTGCGCGGCGTGGAATACATCAATGATTCCAAAGCCACGAACGACAATTCGTGCTGGTATGCCCTACAAAGCATGAAAACGCCAACCGTATTGATTCTCGGCGGGACGGACAAGGGCAACGACTACACGGAAATCGAATCGCTGGTAAAGGATAAAGTCCGCTCCCTGATTTTCCTCGGAGTAGACAATTCTAAACTGCATGCGTTTTTCGATGGCAAAGTGAACACGATTACCGATGCCGGATCAATGCAAGAAGCGGTAAATAAGGCCTACGGTATGGCACAAAAAGGCGATACAGTATTACTGTCACCGTGTTGTGCAAGTTTCGATTTATTTCAAAACTATGAAGATCGTGGCAGACAATTCAAAAAATGTGTAGAAAAATTGTAATTTTTAATTCGTAATTTTTAATTTTTAATTAAATGGAGTCATCAATAAATAAAATATTTCGGGGCGACCGCGTGATTTGGGGAGTCTTTTTGTTCCTCTGTTTGGTGTCGATTATCGAAGTTTACAGTGCTTCGGCTATGTTGACATTCAATACCAACTATTGGAGCCCTATTTTGCGACATGTCATGTTTCTTTTGGGAGGAACATTTGTAGTCTTGTTTTTTCATAACATTAAGGCCAAATATTTTTCACTTATCGGAATTTTCCTTATCTTTGCATGGGGATTGCTTTTGGCGGTGCAGCTTTGGGGAATTCGCCTCAATGATTCAGCGCGATGGCTTAGCATTTTCGGACTGCGTTTTCAGCCGTCAGAGATTGCTAAACTCTGTTTGATAGTGTTTACGGCATTCACGTTGAGTAAGAAAAAAAACGAATCCGATGATATGCTCACGTTTTGGACTATATTGATTGCAACACTGATCACGTGTGGTTTGATTGTATTGGATAATGGGTCGACGGCGCTATTATTGTTTGGGGTTGTCATTGTGATGATGTTTATTGGACAAATTTCGGGGAAAAGGTTAGGGCTGTTGATAGCTGTATTGGTGGCTGTTGGGGGTATATCTGTATCTATTTTGATGGTTACTCCAGACACAACGCTTGAGAAAGTGTTTCCGAAGGCATTGACTTGGAAGAACCGGCTTTTCGGTTCAAGTACTGAGATTAATGTGACTGACCCGGCGTTTAGGATTGATGATAAAAACTTCCAAGAGTCACATGGCTATATTGCCATTGCCAATGGAGGAATTTTAGGGCGATTTCCGGGCAACAGCACCGAGCGAGATATTTTGCCGCAGGCGTATTCCGATTTTATTTATGCGATTATTATTGAAGAAATGGGATTGATTATCGGCGGATTAGGCGTTCTTTTACTTTATATAATATTGTTTATCCGGTCGGGCATTATCGCCAAACGGAGCGAGAAAAATTTCTCGAAATACGTGGTGATCGGATGCTCCCTGATGCTGGTGTCGCAGGCGTTGACAAATATGGCGGTGGCAGTGGGTCTCATTCCTGTGACCGGTCAGCCGATGCCATTGATGAGTCGCGGTGGAACGTCCACCCTGATCACCTGTGTCTATTTCGGCATTATCCTAAGCGTCAGCCGTTTCGACGATCCGAAAGGCATCGCCCAAGATCAAGCAATTGAACAAGAATTTAATGATGCAGAGGCAGGGCTTGCCCCCGCCCTTGATAGAAAACAAATAACAGACGAACAATATGAAAGTAATAATTAGTGGCGGAGGCACAGGGGGACATATTTTCCCGGCAATAGCGATTGCTAACGAGATTAAAGCAAGGCATCCGAAGGCAGAAATTCTGTTTGTAGGCGCGGAAGACCGTATGGAAATGGAGCGTGTGCCTGCTGCGGGCTATAAAATAGTCGGTTTGCCGGTGGCAGGATTTGACCGCAAAAATTTGTGGAAAAATATTCCCGTGCTGTTCAAATTGGGACGCAGTTTGACGAAAGCGCGAAAAATTGTGAAAGAGTTTCGTCCAAGCATCGTCATCGGTGTGGGCGGCTATGCCAGCGGACCGCTTTTGAAAGCCGCTGCACAACTGGGTTATCCGGCTTTGCTTCAGGAGCAAAATTCATTTGCCGGAGTCACCAACAAATTATTGGCAAAAAATGCTGAGATCATTTGTGTGGCTTACGAAGGCATGGAGGCATTTTTTCCGCCGGAAAAGATTGTGTTGACCGGCAATCCGGTGCGTCAGGATTTGGTCGTGACGAAAGCGAAGAAACAGGAAGCCTACACCTATTTCGGACTGAATCCGAATAAAAAAACGGTGCTCGTGTTGGGTGGCAGTTTGGGTGCGCGAACCATCAACGAAAGCATGCAGGCATACATCCGGCGCATTGAAGAAGGCGATGTGCAATTTATCTGGCAAACGGGCAAAAGCGTCGTATCCGTCGGGGAAGTGCCGGCGGGCGGACTGCAAGGACGGGAACTTTACAAGAAAGGACCGTCGTGGGTACGTCTGGAATTTATTTCGCGCATGGACTTGGCGTATTCGGTTGCCGATTTGATTGTTTCACGTGCCGGAGCTGGTTCTATCTCCGAATTTTGCCTGTTGGGCAAACCCGTGATTTTGGTGCCGTCGCCCAATGTGGCAGAAGATCATCAGACAAAAAATGCCCAAGCTTTAGTCAAAAAAGGCGCTGCGGTGATGATTACAGACGATCGAGCCGTGGACGAATTGTTGCCTCGTGCGATGGAACTGATTCACAACGACGAACGGCTAAAAAAATTAAGCAGCAATATTTCAAAACTGGGAGAACCGGACGCTGCCAAGAAAATTGTTGACGAAATCGACGCAATTGCATAAAAATGAAAAATCTGAACGACATACAAGCGATTTATTTCATCGGAGCCGGCGGCATCGGGATGAGCAATCTGGTGCGCTACTTCCTCGCCGAAGGTAAAATCGTGGGCGGATACGACAAAGTTGAATCGGCATTGACGCGCGAACTGAACGCCGAAGGCGCACAAATCCACTATCAAGACGATGTGTTTTTGATTCCGGACGTGTTCAAAAACAAACACACTACGCTGGTCGTGTGGACACCTGCCATTCCGGCAGACCATTCGGAACTGGTGTATTTCAAAACCAACGGTTTTGAACTGATGAAACGCGCCCAGGTGTTGGGTGAAATCACAAAAACCAAGCGTGGCATTTGTGTAGCCGGAACACACGGCAAAACGACGGTTTCATCCATGATTGCTCACCTTTTGAAACAATCGCCGGTGGATTGCAACGCTTTTTTGGGCGGTATCCTGAAAAACTATCATACGAATCTATTGCTGTCACACAACAGTGATTTGACGGTGATTGAAGCGGATGAATACGATCGTTCGTTTCACTGGTTGACACCCTACATGGCGGTTATCACGTCCGTTGCGCCCGACCATCTGGACATCTACGGCACAGCAGAACACTACCGTGAAGCATTCGCTCACTTCAGTTCACTGGTGCGTGAAGACGGCTTCCTATTGATAGAAGAAAAAGTAGACATCACCCTGCGTTTGCAGAAAAACGTCCGCTTTTATAGCTATGGACAAAAGCCTGCTGATAGTCATCGCGGGTCGTCATGTCGACCGAGTGACTATTCCACTCCCGATTTTTACGCCCAAAACATCCGCATTGCAAACGGCGAAATCACGTTCGATTTTGTCAATCCCAAGGGCGTGATCACAAACATTCAATTGGGTGTTCCGGTCGAAATAAACATCCTGAACGCCACGGCAGCCTTGGCAATCGCTTGGCTGAACGGCGTTTCGGACGACGCATTACGCGCCGGCATGGCATCGTTTGGTGGCGCTCAACGGCGATTTGATTTTCATATCAAGACAAAAGACCTCGTGTTGATCGACGATTATGCGCATCATCCGGAGGAATTGGAGGCGAGTATTTCGTCGGTGCGCAAACTGTATCCCGGTCGCAAACTGACGGTTGTCTTTCAGCCGCATCTCTATTCGCGAACAAACGATTTTTATCCCGGCTTTGCGGCGGCATTGTCGTTGGCGGACGAAGTCATTTTGTTGCCGGTTTATCCGGCACGAGAACTCCCGGTGCCGGGCGTCACGTCGCAACTGATTTTGGATTTGGTCACCACGCCCAAGAAAAAAATCGTAGCTTACGAAAATTTAGTGGATTCGATAACAAAATCGGACATTGAAGTGTTATTAATAGCGGGGGCAGGTGATATCGAATTGCTGGTGCAACCTCTCAAACAAAAATTGCAATGAGGAAAAAGAACGCTATTGTCAAAAAAATCGCAATCGTCGGCGTTGTGCTTGCTCTGACGGCTTATCTGATTTACGCGGTCGTTTTCTTGAGCCGGAAAGCATCGGCGGAACGGATATGTACGGAGGTGCAAATCGAACTGAAAAGTACGCCCGAAAATGATTATTTGAGCGAAAAAGATATTGTGAAATACCTCACGAGCAAGCAGTTGTATCCGGTTGGCAAAACAGGCAAGGCTATTCAGACAGACTCCATCGAAAAAACCTTGCAGGCAAGTAAATTTGTTGCCGATGCGGAAGTTTACAAGACGATAGGCGGTTCGGTCAAAATTAAAATTACGCCGCGCACGCCGATTTTGCGGGTCATTGCGGAAGGGAAAAACTACTATGTGGACGATAAAGGAGGGATTATGCCCGTGCCGCCCGATTTTGCAGCATACGTGCCGGTGGCGACCGGTAACGTAAAAGAGGCGTTTGCCAAGCGGGAATTATATAATTTTGTTGTATATTTGCAACATGATCGGTTTTGGAACACCCAAATCGAGCAAATCAATGTGTTGCCCAATCTGGATGTGGAATTGATTCCGAAAATCGGCGATCATACCATTTTGTTAGGTAAAATCGCAGATTATCGGGAAAATTTGGATAAATTGCAACTTTTTTATGAAAAAGGATTGAATAAAGTGGGCTGGAATCGCTATTCGGCTATAAATTTAAAATATAAAAATCAGGTAGTATGCACGAAAAAAACAGTATAAGATAATGGAACAATTAGGATATGTAGCAGCAATAGATTTAGGAACGTCCAAGATGCTGGCAATGGCAGCACGAAAAAATAGCGTAGGCGAATTGGAAGTGCTCGGCACGGAAACATTGCCTGCAGACGATTGTATGTGTCGCGGACGCATCAGCAATACGGATGAGGCAACGAACAAAGCCCATTTAGTGGTGAGCCGTTTAAGCCGGCAATCGCGTCTCGTTCAAGGTATTAAACAGATATACATCGGCATTGGCGGACAATCGCTGCACACGGAAGCCTATTCCGTAAAAAAAGAAATCAATGGCGTTGTGACCAAAGAAACGTTAGGCTATCTTGAAAAAGAGTGTTGGGATCGACCCGAAATGTGGAAAATTGTGTCGCAGGAATACTATTTAGACGACGTTTTAACCCCCAATCCGGTGGGCGAATTTTGCAAAGCAATTGAGATGCGTTGCTTGCTGGTGTTGGCACGTCCATTTGCGGAGGAGCGTGACGAATTAGAAAAAATCCTTGCCGAAAAATCCACCAAAGCCGACGTAGCCGGATTTTTTGTATCCCCCTTGGCAACTGCCGAAGCTGCCTTGACCCCGCAACAGAAAGAGGCCGGAGTTGCCTTAGTTGAAATTGGCGCGGCACTCACCTACGTGTCCATTTACAAGGGTGGTCAGTTAAAATCATTGGTCACTATTCCTTTGGGCGGCGATGTGATCACGAAAGACATCAGCACGTTGGGCGTAGCGGATGCGGAAGATTTGAAACGCAAAAATGGTATTGTTTTGGAGGAAACGGAAGAAGCCGATACGGCAGTTAACAAAATAATTAAAGCACGTGCACAGGAAATTTGTGCCAACATCATTCATCAAATCAAAGAATTAGGCTACGAATCCGAATTACTGAATGCAGGCATCGTACTCACCGGTGGTGGTTCCCAACTGAAAAATCTGGATAAATTATTGGCACAAGCATCCGGGAAAACGGTTCAATTAGCACCTATAAATGACCCTACACAAGCTTGTGTGTTGGGCTTAGTGCTATCAGGCAAAGAAAATTGTGCCCAACCGGTAGAACGACCAACTTGGTTTGAACCCATTTCAAAGCCCATTACAATTTCCGAACCGACGGAGCCTCAGATTACAACAAACATTGAACGGCTGAGATTAGAAAAAATAGAACGAGAACGGAGAGAGAAAGAAGAAAGAGAGCAAAGGGAAAAAGAAGCTAAAGAAAGGGCACAGAGAGAAAAAGAAGAAAGAGATCGACTGGCACAACTCAAAAAAGATCAGGAAGAAATAAGACAGAAAGAACGAGAAGAAGAAAAACAAAGACAGGAAGATTACAGACGGAAACATCCCGGACTTTTAAAGCGAACTGCAGAAATATTGATGAAAGATTTATTTGGAGATTATGAAGATAACAACGAAAACGCATAAGATTTATGGAAGATATATTGAAAGGATTCATTTTTGAAACAGCACCCACAGACCAACCGGCGATTATCAAAGTCATTGGCGTTGGCGGTGGCGGGGGGAATGCTGTAAAACACATGTACACCGAAGGCATTAAAGATGTGACCTTTGCGTTGTGCAATACCGACAAGCAAGTACTTATCAGCAGCAGTGTGCCGGTGAAATTGCAGTTGGGCGAAAAACTAACCGGCGGATTAGGAGCCGGCGCAGAACCTCAAATTGGCAAAGAAGCGGCAGAAGAAAGTATTCCGGAGATTCGCCGAATGTTAAGCGATGGTACCAAAATGGCATTGATTACAGCTGCTATGGGTGGTGGAACCGGCACAGGTGCTGCGCCGATTGTTGCTCAAGTAGCAAAAGAAATGGACTTGTTGACCATCGGCATTGTGACCATTCCGTTTATGTTTGAAGGAGCCGTCAAAATCGGGAGTGCCCTGAAAGGTGCGGAAGAGATGCGCAAAAACGTCGATGCCTTGTTGGTCATCAACAACGAACGGTTGCCGGGCATCTATGCTGATTTAGACGTGAAAACGATGTTCAAACGAGCCGACGAAGTATTGGCGACCGCCGCTAAGAGCATTGCCGACATTATCACGATAGAAGGTGAAATTAACGTGGACTTCGCCGATGTGCGCACCACCTTGAAAGAGGGGGGCATTGCCGTGATGAACAACGGTTACGGTTCGGGAGAAGGTCGTGTGTATAAGGCACTTACCGATGCCTTGAAATCGCCGTTGCTCAACAATGACAATGCGTTTCAAGCAAAGAAAATTTTATTTTATATTTATTCCGGGTCGCAAAAACCGTTGCTGGCACCTGAAATCAATGATATTCCGGTGTTTATGTCTCGATTTGAAGACAAAAACATCAATGTCATTTGGGGGCTTGCCAGTGACGATACATTGGGCGACGAGGTCAAAATCACCGTTTTAGCATCCGGCTTTGGTATGGAAAGTGTGTCCGAATCACAACCCCTCGAACCCAATCAACTCAAGCTATTGGATAAGGAAACCTGGGAAGAAAAGGAACGCCTCAAACGCGAAAAAGAACAACAAGATGAAGAAAACGGACGCCTGAAGAGAATCTATTATGGACCAGAGGCTCATACGCCAAAGACCAAGGTGTTTATCTTCAGCTCGCTCGGCCAATTAGATGACGATGTCGTGATTGAAACATTGCTCAACACGCCCACGCTCGATAGAAATCCCGATGTGATGAAGCAAGTGATCTATAATAAGCCGGAATGATGCGTTGATTTTTCTGATGTGTTGATAAAAACAGACGATCGTATAGGGTTGCTATATAGATAGTGACCCTTTCGTTTATAATTTGCAAAACTATTGTGAAATATTTGCAAAGTTTCAAAATAATTACTATCTTTGCGACGTTAATTTTTTAACAAAAACGATTTTAAATTTTTAATCAAATGACAGAAGCTGAAAAATTTGAATTGTACAAAAAGTATAAAAATGGAGGCAAAATACTAATTCATCCATTGGTTGATAAAAATAAATCTGATTACAAAGCCATTCTTAATGTGGCCAAAGAATCTGCTAAAGATGGGCAAATAGTCAAACTAACGCCTGTAGTTCACTTCAAATCGGATGCATACAAGGAAATCTACAAGGCACTTGCCGGAACAAAATACGATTGGAAATGTCCTGATATGCAAATTGGCGACCTGTTTTACGAATACGAGGGATTTATGCCTCCTTTCAGAACGAAAAAATTAAGGCGCATGCTTTCGCATGGGGCCCGACAATCATCAAGAGTTATCATTAATAATAACAAAGGAGCATCCGAAACTTATCTCAGGAGATATATACATACTCGTTTAGTGCAAACTGCTGACTTAGATGAGGTATGGGCATACGAAAAAGGGAAATTGCGACAGGTATTTAAAAAACAGCAGGGAGACTAATCTCCCTCTGCAGTGGCGCCATGCCGTAGCATACGCTAAGAAGATTACTCTTCCATGTTGCAAAGATACGACATCTTTTTCAAATATCCAAACATTTTTACAATTATTTGTAAGATTATTTGGTAGATTCAAAAAAAATGCCGTACTTTGCACCGGTTCTATATCGCCGAAGCGTCGGCAATCGTATAGAACTGCTTTTATCATATCCCAGTTTTGAAATCGCAAAATTCAATTTATAGGGGGATGTGAGCAAAAAGCGATCATGTTTCTTTTCTGTATATAATTTTGAATTCTATGAATTCTACTTTATATGGGATTGACGCGTGAGTAGCTATTGCTCTCCCCTATAAGGGCTTTTGCGAGCCTCAAAACTGGAGAGCGGATAATAGTTCCTCACGCTCTTTTCATTTTATAAATTGCCGAACTTGAGGACGGAGAGGCGAAAAAAATTATGTACAAATGAAGAAATTTAATTTTAAGAGATTGCGGATCAAGTCCGCAATGACAGTTGCGTTATCGATTACCTGTTTGCTGGCAACCGGTAACTGTTCACCGGTAACTGCCCAAGTGGCAATTGGGAGTGCCAATGATTCGATTACGCCCGGATCACTTCTGGATTTATCACAAGCCACTGATGCCGGCGGCTTGTTGCTACCCCAAATTGAAAGTGCCGACACACTCACGGATGAGTTGCGAAAGCCCGGCATGCTGGTTTACAACCAAACTGACGGCAACGTTTATTTCTACAATGGCACTGCTTGGACTTCCGGAGGCTCTGCTCCGTCCCCGTCTTGTAGTGGCACAGTGACAGGTGTTTCCGGCAATGTGTATCCGATTGGTAATTACTCCAATGCTACAAATGGCTTGAAATACTTGTGTTGGACACTAACTAATCTTAAAGAGGCCGGGCAATATGCTACTAACTTTAGTGGACAATCAGAAGGGCGGGGTTATTATTACCGTTGGGAGGCGAATCCCGATGCGATAAACCTTTGTAGGAACACCTTAGGTGCCAATTGGCGGCTACCTAACAGTGCAGACTGGACTCTTCTTAAAGATGGCTACACAACGCTGACAGAAACAGAAAAAGATGCGTGGCAAAACTCTCCCGCATCTTTAGCTGGGTATAATTATACATTGGGTGTTTGGAAAAGTTGGAATGAAGTGGGACGATGGGAAATAAAGAGTGTTAATCAGAATGAAGATTATGCAGAGATAACAAAGACTGGTGTATGGAGTATAGGCACGCATACAATGTCCAATGAACTCATTACAACTATGCGTTGTGTGCGTGATCTATTATGATGACATCTGTTTGATACTTTGAATCTTTCTTTTCTTCTGTATTTTTTAGAAAAGATTTGGTCAATTCAAAAAAGATGATTACAAATGAAACATTCATGACGATAGGAGGACATAGAGGGGGGGTGATTAGTTTCATCCCGATAGGATGCTACCAGCCCCCCCAACCCCCCTCAAGGGGGAGATGGGTTGCATACCTACGGCATGCAGGAATGGTCGACGAGCATTGTTTTCTACCGAGCTACCATTCTAACGGAATGCGAAAACAAACAAATTAAATTTATAAAATTACAAACAAATGAAAAAAATAAAATTAGTTATGGGATTGCGGGTCAAGTCCGCAATGACATCATCATCGCTGCGGATTACATCCGGGATGACACTGTTCACGATAATTGGCTTGTTGGCAATTGGGCAAAGCACGCTTTGCCCCTACACTGTAAATGCACAGATTTCGATTGGTAGTGCAAACGATTCCGTCACAGTTGGGTCTGTGCTGGATTTAAGTCAAGGTACCGGCGGACTGCTTTTGCCACAAGTGAGTGACACAATTATGGCGACGCGCACAGCCGGCATGATGGTTTTCAGTTTGGCTGACAACAAAGTGTATACCTATAATGGTATTACTTCTACGTGGGTTGCATTCTAAGGCTGAAAGGGCATTGGTTCATAAAACCTATCAACTAACAAGAAAGAAGACCCGCGGGGTTTTTGTACATCGTTTCGTTTCATTTTTGCTCCAGCGGGTGCTTCTTTCTTTAAATCAATAAAAAACAACATCAATCAAGCGAACATCACCATCAAAAACAGCGATGCAACCAACCGGAAACGTGGTATCTGACCACTCGTGAATGGATTGGAGTGTCTGACCATCCACAATGTCGAAATATTCGACACGCAGTTCAGGAACGGCATTAAGTTGCTCTACGACCCATTTTTTTGTGCCGGCGACAGTTTCACTCGCTGTCATTGCGGGCTTGACCCGCAATCCCCTACTAAGATTCAAAATTTTTGAAATATTGACCGCCGCTTGACGCTGTGCCGGATTCAGGCGTGCATTGCGCGAACTCATCGCCAAACCGTCCGCTTCGCGCACGATGGGACATGCTACAATGTCGAGATTGAGATTCAACTGTTTCACCATGTCGCGAATAATGGCTAACTGTTGAAAATCTTTTTCGCCAAAATAGGCGCGGCCGGGTTTCACAATGTCAAATAACCGGCTCACAATTTGCGCCACACCATTGAAATGACCGGGACGAAATTGCCCTTCCATCACTGTTTCCAGCTCTCCAAACGCAAATTGGCGCGTGTCCGGTTCGGGATACATTTCGTCGGCAGCCGGTATGAAAACGATGGTCGCACCCGCTTTTTCAAGGAGTGTGCAATCGGCTTCGGGTGTGCGCGGATAATTGTTCAGGTCGTTTTTATCGTTAAATTGCGTCGGATTGACGAATATACTGACTACCGTCACGTCATTTTCTGCTACGGCCCGGTGCACCAAAGCGATGTGTCCGGCGTGCAGGGCGCCCATTGTCGGCACTAAACCGATGGATTTATGATTCTGTCGTGCCCGTTTCAAAGCACTTTGCAAGTCGTCGATTTTTTCTATAATTTTCATCTGTAAATGTTTAATAAACATTAAAACGGCGCAAAAGTAGACAAAATAAATGAAATAAATTCCATTTATTGAATTTTTTTTAGTACCTTTGTACCTTGAATCAAGGAATTACGCTTATGCCGGTCAAAAAAATACTTTTTATTACAACGGGACTTACCCCTTATTTGGAGGAATCTGAGCAGTCGCTTATCGCGCGTCGCCTGCCTCAGGGTATTCACGAAAAGGGGCGGGAAATCCGTACGTTTATGCCTAAATTTGGTGCCGTCAACGAGCGACGCAATCAACTACACGAGGTCATACGCCTCTCCGGCATGAATCTCATCATAGACGACACCGATCACCCCTTGATTATTAAAGTGGCTTCAATCCAGTCGGCTCGCATGCAGGTTTATTTTATTGACAACGAGGATTTTTTTCAACGTAAAAATTTATTTCACGACGAACAAGGCGTTGAATTTACGGATAACGATGAGCGTGCGATTTTTTATGTGCGTGGTGTGATGGAAACGGTCAAAAAACTGCGTTGGGCGCCTGATTTGATTCATTGCCATGGCTGGATATCGGCTTTGACACCGCTTTATATCAAAAAACATTACAAGAGTGACCCGTGTTTCAAAAACACCAAAGTGGTTTATTCCATTTACGACGATGCGTTTAAAGGTGTTCTCTCACCTTCTTTTCATGAGAAATTGAAGATTGAAAATGTGAAAGACAAAGACGTAGCAGGCATAAAAAAACAACCGGATTTTGAAGCATTAAGCAAATTAGCGATTGATTTTTCGGACGGCGTGATTCAGGGAAGTTCTAAAATCCATGGCGGATTGAAAGACTATGCAGATTCTAAAAACGTGCCGTTCCTCGAGTTTCAGTCGGTAGAAACATATATTGATACTTTTAATGAATTTTATGATCAACTGTTATCGAACAAAAAAGATGAAACTAAATAGTATTTTTGCAGCACTTTTACTGGGTATTTTCTGTTTGTCGTCTTGCGATCAAGACACGCTTGATGAGGTGGGAACGGGTGTTCAGCCCGGAAGCGACAAAATCGTTGTGACAAGCGATTCGTTTGATGTCGCAGGTTCGACGATTGCCATGAATACTATTTATGCGAAGTCCATTTTCGGATTGTTAGGCAAACTTTCCGATCCCTTTTACGGTACCACCGAAGGCGGTTATATCTGTCAATATTACCCGTCCGAAGGCTTTTATCTTGACTACATGGTTGGCAACACAGTGGATTCCGTACAGTTGAAAATTTTGTATACGACCTATATTGGCGATTCGATTGCGCCAATGGAGGTAAGTGTGTATCCTGTGAACAAGCCTTTGACACCGGATTATTATACCAACGTGGATCCAACGCAATTTTGCGATATGAACACTGTGTTAGGTAAGCAGGTTTATACGCCGCGTGACATGACGATTACCGATTCGGCCTACAATGCTACTGCAAGTGGTTATTATCGTGCACTTTCCATTAATTTGCCGGCAGAATTGGGCAATGCCTTGCTGGCGGAATATAAAAAACCAAATCATGGCGCATACTCTTCTCCGGAAGCGATGGCGGCCTTTTTCCCGGGCACTTATTTGAAGTCGACGTTTGGAACCGGCAGTATGCTTAATATCGAAAAAACGGCGATTTATATTTATTATCAGCGTGAATACACGACGCAAGATGTGAATAAAGAAGATTCGATTTACATTGGTACGGGAGCCTCTATGCTGACGGTGACGAAAGAAGTGGTTCAGCAAAATCATTATACCAATTCGGGTGATGGTTCGTTGTTGACGCCAAGTGCAGATAAGATGTATCTAAAAACGCCCGCAGGCGTGTGTGCACAGCTCACGATTGATGTTCAGCAGATTATGAATAAAATGGCTAATCGCAAACTTAGCAATGTGAGCCTCGATATCAAGGCATATCCGAAAGAGTACACCACCGATTTCAATTTCGAATTTCCGGGTCTAAATACAATGAATACGCTCAATACAACGCGTTCAAAATTGTTGTTGATAGAAAAGGACTCCGTGCAAACTTTCTTTGAAGGGCAAAAAACGGCCGACAATAGCAGCTACTATTTCTCCACATTTAATACGATATCCTATTCCTATCTGTATCCCAATATTGCGAATGTGGTGCAACGCATGATCAACAAAGCGTTGGAAGAAAAGAAGACGCCGGAACCGCTGCAACTGCTGCTGATTCCCGTGCAAGTGTCCTATTCAGTCGACCAATCGTCGTATTACACGACGTCGTATGTCGATTATGCTACATCCAATTACCTCGCCCCATCAGCAGTCTCGCTGAAAAAGGGGTTAGGCGATCTGAAAATTCGGGTAGTCGCGTCGGACGTTAAATAAAAAAAATCCAAGTAGGCTGAAAGCCTTACATATTCCAGCCCAACGGCAACGCCTTGGGTGTTAAATTAGTACCCAATGGTAATTGGGGTAAATTTAAAGTCCGTTTCGCTCACAGTAGGGAAATAATCCGCACGTTTCACATTTGGGTTTGCGGGCAACGCAGACGTAACGCCCGTGCAAAATAAGCCAATGGTGGGCAGTTGACCACAACTGTTTCGGAATGTATTTAGTGAGTTCGCGCTCCGTTTCTAACGGCGTTTTGGAATCGTGTGTGAGTCCGATGCGATTGGAAACGCGAAAAACATGTGTATCGACTGCCAATGCAGGCACGTCAAAAGCAACGGACGCAACCACATTCGCCGTTTTTTTGCCCACACCGGGCAGTTTCATGAGTTCTTCAATGGTGGCCGGCACTTTCCCACCGTAATCAGCAATTAATTTTTGCGCCATGCCAACTAAATGGGTGGCTTTGCTGTTGGGATAAGTGGCTGTTTTAATGTATTCAAAAATCGTTTCCGGATTGGATGCTGCCAACACTTCTGGTGTCGGAAAGTCGCGAAACAACGCCGGCGTAATGATATTTATCCGCTTGTCGGTGCATTGAGCCGCCAAAATCACGGAAATAAGCAACTGAAATGGATTGTTGTAATGCAGTTCGCTTTTGGCAACCGGCATATTCACTTCAAACCATTCAATTACTTTTTTATAACGCGTTTTAATGTTCATATTTATCTTCTGCCCTTTCAGGGCGGGTTGTTGTGTGACATTCATAACCTGCTTTGACCTTATGTGGCCGCTTTGAACTGGTGTAGGAAGCGGACGTCATTTTCGGAAAACAGGCGCAAATCTTTCACTTGGTATTTCAGGTTGGTGATGCGTTCGATGCCCATACCGAGTGCGTAACCCGAATACACTGTGCTGTCGATGCCGCAATTTTCCAACACATTGGGGTCGACCATGCCGCAACCGAGGATTTCTACCCAACCGGTGTATTTGCAAAACGGGCACCCTTTTCCGCCGCACAGATTGCAGCTGATGTCCATTTCCGCACTCGGTTCGGTGAACGGGAAAAACGAGGGACGCAACCGGATTTTTGTTTCCGCACCAAACATTTCTTTCGCGAAAAACATCAATACCTGTTTCAAATCGGCGAAAGAGACGTTTTTGTCGATATAAAGGGCTTCCACCTGATGAAAAAAGCAATGGGCACGGTATGAAATCGCCTCGTTGCGGTAGACGCGTCCCGGACAAATAATCCGAACCGGCGGCTTGGTATTTTCCATCACGCGCGTTTGTACGGACGACGTGTGGGTGCGCAGCAGTACGTCGGCACTGTGTTGCACAAAAAAGGTGTCTTGCATATCGCGTGCCGGATGGTCTTCAGCGAAGTTCAACGAGCCGAACACGTGCCAATCGTCTTCAATTTCAGGACCTTCGGCAATCGAAAAGCCCAATCGCGCAAAAATTGTTTCAATTTCTTTCTTCACGATTGACAGCGGATGACGCGTGCCCACACGGTAAGGATGCGCTGTGCGCGTCAAATCCAGTTCGCAACCGGCATCCGAATGGTCTTCGAGACTTTCTTTCAGTTCATTAAATTTATCTTGTGCAGCCGTTTTCAGCACGTTCAGTTTTTGTCCGATTTCGCGTTTTTGTTCGGCAGCCACTTGACGAAAATCGTCCATCAAAAGCGACACAGCCCCCTTTTTGCTCAAATATTTGAGACGTAATTGCTCCAATTCGTCCGCGTTTTGCGCCTTCAAATCTTTGATTTCGTCCAGCAAAGTATTAATTTTGTCAATCATTTTCTATTGAATTTTGCTGCAAAGATACACATTTTTTCAATACGTTTTTATTGATTACCTTTGTCATACTAAATAAAAAAAAGAAAATTATGGAAGTGAAAGTAAAATTCGATCATTACAACTGTAATGTGCTGGATTTGGAAAAAAGTTTGGCATTCTATAAAAAGGCGTTGGGATTGCAAGTCGATCATCAGAAAAAAGCACCAGACGGCTCATTCATCATCACGTTTTTGAAAGATGCGGGAAGCCGGTTTTTGCTCGAATTGACCTGGTTACGCGATTGGTCAGCCCCTTACGAGATGGGTGATAACGAACAACACCTGTGCGTGCGCGTGGACGGCGACGCCGACGAAATCCGTCGTTTTCACACAGAAAACGGCTGGGTATGTTACGAAAATCACGACATGGGACTCTACTTCATCGAAGACCCGGACGGCTATTGGATTGAAGTGTTGCCGGCTTTGTGACAAAAAAAGAAAGAGACCCGTTTGGGAAAAACGAAACGAAACTATGTACAAAAACCCGTGCGGGTGCTCTTTCTAAAACTATATCCTGCTCCCTTTGGGGAGCTCAGCTAACTAACCAGTAGCCTCAGGCTACTGGGGAAAGGCA
>JAISKM010000134.1 GCA_031261285.1 Candidatus Symbiothrix sp.
AAAATTAATAAAAAAAATTCAATAAATTAAAAGATTATGAAGAAAATAGTAGGTTTGTTAGGGATCGGGCTTTTCTGTATAGTTTCTTCCCTGAGCGCCCAAGAGTTGCCGAGTTCGTCAGCTTACGGCAAAAACTGGTTTGTTTCTATTGGAGTAGGAGGGAATTTGCTTCAAGGGGAGCAGGATAATGATGCTAAGATTAAAGATCGCTTGAATTATTCAGGAGAGCTTTCGGTAGGTAAATGGTTTACGCCTAATTTTGGTTTTCGTGCTCAGTTGGTAGCGGGTCAGTTGAAAGGCTTCAATTATGTTGATCTTCCGGCCAATGCTTGGAGTAATGGGTATTATTTTGGAGCTGGTCGTCAGGCACAGGAACATCCGATAGGATGGTATGCAACGGGGGATTACAGTGCGTTTAAGAGTTCTACGTTGAAAGGACGTCCTGCTTTTGAACAAAAGTTCAAATACGGTACAGCCTCTATTGATTTGTTGGGTAACGTAACGAATTTGTTTCGTGGTTCCGCCAAGGAAGGTCAGTTTTTTGAGTTGATAGGTTTTGCCGGTTTGGGCTGGGTGCATGCTCAGAAGAGTGATTCGAATCCGAATTACGATGATTTGTTTGTAAAATTTGGTGGACGCGCGTTGTTCAACATTTCATCGAAACTGGCGCTTTATTTGGAGCCCCAAGCGAGCATTATGAATAAAGATTTTGACGGTTATATGGGAGATCGTAACAATGACGTGGTAGGTAATGTTTTTGTTGGAGCTCAATTTAATTTGAATAAGGATCTTGCAGCCGGAGGAGGTTTGGGTATTTCATCAGAAGAGGTTGAATACTTGAATGCAAAAATCAACGAAAACCGTCAGTCTATTGCCGCTAATACACAAGCGATGGGTTTGATTGTAGATCAGTTGGATGAGCAGCAAGCGTTGTTGGCTCGTCTTGAAAAACGGACCAATTCACCAGCCGCCGGTAGTACTACAACGGTTATAAAAGACGATGGCCGTGTGTTGCCGGAGTTTGTCTATTTTGCGTTGAATTCGTCTACGATCCCGTTCTCAGAACGTGGGAAGTTGGCTAAGATTGCAGAATACTTGAAATCGAATCCGGAATCGAAAGTATTGTTGGTTGGTTTTGCTGATAAGAAAACAGGTAATGCCACGATTAACTTGCGCTTGAGTCACAGTCGTGCGGAAGTGGTAGCGACTGAATTACGTCATCAAGGGATTGCTCCCGGTCGCGTGATTGTAGAATGGAAGGGCGATAAAGAACAGCCGTTCAATCAAAATGACTGGAATCGTGTGGTGGTTATTTTTGAGAAATAACACTCACTTACGAATTAAAAATTAAAAATTACGAATTATTCGGAGTTTTTAGTTTATCAAGAATCCTCTCGATTAGTTTCGGGAGGATTTTTTATATGATGTTCAGGTTATATTTTGAAGGGCAATGTTGCAAAATTCAAAAATTATTTCTAAATTTGTCGAAAATTTAATAGTATGAAATATTCTTTTTCTATCATTTTGGCGTTTTTATTGGTGTGTATGGGGTTGCAAGCGCAGTCGACGGCTGTTGTGAGTGCGCAGAAGATTAATCCGACTACTGTGGAGGTCTTGTTGGAAGGTACTCAACGGATGACGTTCGATTTTTATGGTGACCATATTTTCCGGTTGTTTCAAGACAATTCCGGAGGTGTTTTGCGCGCACCGGAAGCGAAGCCGGATGCACAAATTTTAGTGGATAATCCGCGTAAAGCCGTTTCCAAATTGGACGTGAACGACCAAAACGGAGTTATTTCTATTACTACGGAAAAGATTGTTATTCAATTAGATAAGAGAACTTCGTTGCTCAAAGTGACTAATATAAAAACAGGAAAAATAGCTTTTGAAGAAGTCAAACCGGTGTATTATCAGAAAGGACAAGTCACACTGACGCTGAAAGAAAATCCGGACGAATATTTTTATGGTGGCGGCGTGCAAAACGGACGGTTTTCGCACAAAGGCCAAACGATTGCGATTGAAAATCAAAACAGTTGGACAGACGGTGGCGTAGCGTCGCCAACTCCCTATTACTGGTCAACCCATGGGTATGCCGTGATGTTTTACACGTTCCAAAAAGGGCGTTATGCGTTTGGATCGGAAGAAAAAGGATTGGTGAAACTGCTGCATACCTCTGATTATTTGGATGTCTTTTTCATGATTAATGACGGTGCTGTGGCTTTGCTGAACGATTTTTATCAACTGACAGGCAATCCGGTGCTGTTGCCCAAATTCGGTTTTTATCAAGGGCATTTGAACGCTTACAATCGCGATTATTGGAAAGAAGACCCGGCAGGCATCCTGTTTGAGGACGGCAAACGCTATAAAGAAAGTCAAAAAGACAATGGCGGCACGAAAGAATCGCTGAACGGCGAACTCAATAACTATCAATTTTCGGCACGCGCCGTCATCGACCGCTACAAAACTGCCGATATGCCGTTGGGCTGGATTTTGCCGAATGACGGTTATGGTGCAGGCTATGGACAGACCGAAACATTAGACGGTAACATTCAAAATTTGAAATCGTTAGGCGATTATGCGCGCAAAAATGGCGTCGAAATCGGTCTGTGGACACAATCTGCACTGCATCCGAAACCGGACATCAGCCCGCTGTTGCAACGCGACATTGTGAAAGAAGTGCGCGATGCAGGCGTGCGCGTCCTGAAAACCGACGTCGCTTGGGTAGGTCCGGGCTATTCGTTCGGCTTGAACGGCATCGCCGATGTGGCAGATATTATGACGTCTTATGGTAATAATGCGCGTCCGTTTATCATTTCATTAGACGGCTGGGCAGGCACGCAACGCTATGCCGGCGTTTGGTCGGGCGACCAGACAGGCGGCTTGTGGGAATACATCCGTTTTCATATCCCGACTTACATCGGAGCAGGTTTGTCGGGTCAGCCGAATATTACATCCGATATGGACGGGATTTTTGGCGGCAAACATGCTGTCATCAATATGCGCGATTTCCAATGGAAAACGTGGACGCCGATGGAACTGAATATGGACGGTTGGGGATCTAACGAAAAATATCCGCAAGCCTTAGGTGAACCGGCGACTTTTGTCAATCGTTTTTACCTGAAACTGAAATCGCAGTTGATACCTTATACTTATAGTATCGCAAAAGAAGCTGTGAACGGTCTGCCAATCATCCGCGCGCTGTTTTTAGAATACCCTAACAACTATACCTTAGGAAAAGCGACGCAATACCAATATTTATACGGTCCGAATTTCTTGGTGGCTCCGATTTATCAAGCAACGAAGTCCGATACGAACGGCAATGACATTCGCAACGGGATTTATTTACCGGAAGGGCAGTGGATTGATTATTTCTCAAACACGAAATATGACGGCAATGTGATCATCAACAATTTTGCATCGCCAATTTGGAAATTGCCCGTATTTGTGAAAAATGGGGCCATTATTCCAATGGCAAACAAGAATAATAATGTGTCGGAAATCAAAAAAGACGCACGTATCTATGACATTTATCCTTATGGCCACAGCACATTTACCGAATACGATGACGATGGCGTTTCGGAAGCCTACAAGGTGGGAGCCGGTGCAACTACTTTGATTGAATCGGATTTGAACAAGGATAAGGCAACAATCACCGTTTATCCGACACAGGGCGAATTTAATGGTTTTGTGAAAGAAAAAACAACCGAATTTTGGCTTCACGTGACTGCTAAACCGAAGAAAGTGACGGCAACTATTGGAGGAAAGCCGGTTAAATTGACCGAAGTGCCAACGATGGCAGCAGTTAAGAAAGGTGTGAATGTCTTTTTGTATGAAGCGAAGCCGGCTAATCCCAATTTTGCCGGCCATATCGTTCAATTGGTGGTTAAATTGGCAAAAGCGGATGTGTCTTCAAAAATCACGCTTACTATTGATGGATTCGTGTATGAACCGGCAAGCACGCTTGCGAAAACAGGTGCACTAACTGCGCCTGAAAATGCAAAAATCACGGACGAACACAGCAAAGCATACACGTTAACGCCCACTTGGGATGCTGTGGATAATGCCGATTTCTATGAAATTGATTTGAACGGCATGCGTTACACCACGATTAGAGATACCGAATTGCAATTTGAAAATTTGGATGTCGAGACGGGTTATGATTTCAATTTACGTGCTGTGAATCAAGACGGTCATTCCGACTGGACAGCTTTCTCGGGCAGGACAAAAGCCGATCCATTGGAATTTGCCATCAAAGGCATCACAGGCATTTCAGCGGTAAAAAATCAGAGTGGTTACGCCTTGCGCTACCTGTTTGACTTCGACGAAAACAACCAATGGCACACCCGGTATGACACGACTTACACGTCGTTTGACATCGTCATGGACTTGCACACCCTCAATCAATTGGATAAAATTCACTATCTGGGACGTCAAGGCTCCGGCAATGGCACTATCTTAAAAGGCTCCCTCGCTTACAGTTCCGATAACCACACGTGGACGGATGCCGGCACGTTTGACTGGCAGCGAAATGATGATGTGAAAGTGTTCACGTTTAAAGACCGTCCCACGGCTCAATACGTGAAACTCACAGTGACACAGGGCGTTGGCGGATTTGGTTCCGGTCGCGAACTGTATGTATTCAAAGTGCCGGGCACAGCAAGCTATTTGCCGGGCGACATCAATAACGACCGTTTGGTGGACGAAAACGATTTCACGTCCTACATTAATTATACGGGCTTGAAAGTAGGTGACTCTGATTTTGCCGGCTATGTCGATAAGGGCGACGTCAATCAAAACGGACGCATCGATGCTTACGACATTTCGGTGGTAGCTACCAAACTCGAAGGTCGTGCGAGCCGGCGGGCAAGCGATAAAATCGCAGGGGTTATCGAATTGACTGCTCCGAAAAAGGTATACCACGCGGGCGAAATCATTGAAATCATGGTGAAAGGGCGTGATCTGAAATCGGTCAATGCGCTCGGTTTTGCAATCCCTTACGACCAACAGGACTACGAATTTATTGGCGTAGGGGTGTTGTATGCAACACCCCTACAGGGAATGGCGAATCTGACAAACGACCGTCTGCATACCAACGGCTCGAAAATCCTGTATCCGACGTTTGTGAATAAAGGCGCTAAAGCGTATCTCGAAGGCTCGTCCGATTTGTTTGTGCTGACATTCAAAGCCAAACGCAAATTAACGTTTGATTTGAAACTCCAAGATGGAATTTTGGTTGATAATTTGTTAAATACGCAGAGTTTCTGAAAAAAATCACCGGTTTTTTGAACAATTTTGAGCAGACAAGTGTTATTATTTATAGCAAAAGAAGGAAAAAACGAAAGAAAAATGAAAAAAAATGAAAAAACATTTGGTGGTTTCGTTAAAAAGCAGTAAATTTGCAGCGGATTTAGTTTTTTTTGAAAAATAAAGAAAATAAAAACAATAAATAACATCCTAAAAAATTAAAAAAGAAGATGAAAAAGTTATTTTTAATGGCAGTACTTCTGCTTTCTACAATGACTGTGTTTGCACAGAAAGAATTGGCAGTTGCCAATCAATATCCGGGCGATGATAAAGCATTGACTGAATATTTGACAGCGGTTGAAAAACAATCTAATGAGAAAACGTCGGCCATTAGAACAACTTGGTTGGCTGATCGTCCATCAAGCAACTGGTTTATTTCCGGACAAATTGGTTTAGGTGGTGTTCTGAGCGATGGCAACACTAACATTAGCAATCCATTCAAATGGTTTGACAACAAAGACGAGGCATTTTGGCATCCGACTTATGGTCTTGCAGTAGGTAAATGGTTCTCTCCTGTTTGGGGTCTTCGTTTATCAGGTTCTCATGGTGCTGCTCAATCCTTTGACAAAAAGGACGCATTAACCACTTCAGAAAAATATATTGAAGTGACAGCTGATTACTTGATCAACTTGAAAAACGTGTTCTTGCCTTACAATCCTAAAGGTTTGTTTAACCCTGTATTGTATCTTGGTGCCGGTGTTATCCACACTAACGAACACGGTAAACATCATGACGGTTTCTTTAACCTGGCAGAAAAAGCAGGTTTGCAATTGAATTTCCGTTTGAACGATGCATTCAACATCTACTTGGATGGAAAAGTAGTGCTTGCTCCAAGCGATTTTGATCTTAATCCTTATGCTTCTGTAATCAGTTCTGATCTACTTCCGAGTGCAAGCATCGGTTTGACTTACAACATCAATTTCCGTCACTTCATCAAAGCTCCTTTGTATGAACAATCTGAAATTGACGCTTTGAACCGCGAAATCAACGAATTGCGCAACCGTCCTCAAGTAGTATGCCCTCCGGTAGTAAAATGCCCTGAAGTAGTTGCTCCTGTGGTTTTGCCTGCTGAAGTAAAACAAGAATTGGATCCGGTATTTTTCTTGCTTGGTAGCCACGTAGTTCGTGAAAACCAATATCCGGCTGTAACTGCAGCTGCTGAATATTTGAAATCTCATCCGGGTGCAAAATTGGAATTGGCTTCTTATGCCGATAAAGATACCGGTACTTCTGCTTACAACTTGAATTTGTCTAAAAAACGTTCTGACGCTGTAGCTCAAGTATTGATTTCTAAATACGGCATCGCAAAAGATCGTTTGATCAAGAAACATTATGGTAGCTCAGTTCAACCGTTCAAAGAAAACGATTGGAACCGTGTAACTATCTTTATCAAAGAATAAATTGGATGGGAGGGCACTCCCGCCTACACTAAAGAAAACGTCCGCATCTGTAACAGGTGTGGACGTTTGTCTTTTTAAACTATTTGCAGTACCTTTGTAATATGAATAGAGTAGTCACAGAAACGGTTTGGTACGCCGCACGCGTGAAGTATCGAACCGAACAAAAGATAAAAGCGCAATTGGAAGTTGCCGGCATCAAACATTTTATTCCGATGAAGACAGTGGAAACGGAGCGCAATGGCAAAAAAACGCATCGCGAAAAACCTTTGATTCCCTGTTTGATGTTCGTGTACGCCGACCGTCAAACGGCGCTTGAATTGCCTCTAACTACCGGATTCACAATCAATTATATTCGTAATACAGATACTAAGCAACTGCAAATCATCCCTGACAAGCAGATGCAGGATTTTATGCGGGTAGTGGATTTGAGTGAGGCGGAAAGTCTTGAAATTTTGACAGCTAATCTCAAACGCGGCGATAAAGTGCGCGTCGTGCGAGGCATTTTTGCCGGCATCGAAGGCGAATTGGTGCGCGTGAAAGGACACAAACGCGTGGTGGTGCGCTTAGACGGGCTTGTTTCCTTAGCAACGACCTACATCCCTACCGATTTTCTCGAATTAATCTAATTTATTGTTCGATGATTCCAATTTTCATGACTTGTTCTTCAAAGTTTTGAGGGAAGAAAGACTTGTGTTTGAGTTTGGAACGGTAAGTATAGACCGTTGTGATTGAATAGCGCAGAAAATCTGCTATTTTGGCACTGTCGTTGATGCCGAGACGAATCAGCGCGTAAATCCGCAATTCGGTGTTAAGTAATTCGCCTTGTTTGGGCACCTGCCGTTCGTTTGCGGGCAATAAAGCATTAAAATCGTCAACAAAACCGGGATAAATCCGCAAAAAAGTTTCATCAAAATTGGTATGAAACGTGCTCAATTCATCTTTGATAAATTGGGAGGATTTAAGGGACTTAAACAGATCTTCCAATTTGCCGGTATTCGCAATCTTGTTGAGCCGCCGGCGGTAATTGTCTAATTTTTCGATGTAGTTGGAACATAAATCAATAAATTTCCCCAAATAAGCTTCTTTGACGCGATTGGTTTCCGTTAATTTTAGATTCGTCAGTGACAGCTGATTGTTCAATTCCTGCAATTTCAAGTTCGACGCCTGCAAATCGCTATTCAAATCGCTCTGTTTGATATTCGTATGGTGTAACTCCTTACGGATGCGGCCAATACGTTTCATTTGCCGGTAAACGTAAATCATGACAACAATCAGAAAAAGAGACAGCAAACTGACAAGAATCAGGTATTTTTTCAATTCTGCGTGATAATTGGTCGTCATTTGATGATGGGCCGTGTCAATGATTGGAAACACGTTCGAGATTTCAAACGTCCGAAACCGGGCATTGCAAAAAACCGCATCATCCAGCGAATACCGGATGCATTTATACGCTTTGTCGATGTCGCCTTTTTCGTAAAAAAGGAATGCCAGCGACATCATGGATGCATTTTCTTTCACCGCATTCCGAATATCGTAGATGGCGGACAGGGCGTAGTGCTTCATCTGCATGTCGCGGTTGCCTTCTTTTTTGTAAATATTGGCTAACACATTTTCCATAATTGCACGGTCATGATTTTCGGCAGAAGAATTAGCTATCAGGTTAATAATCAGTTGTTTAGCTTCTTCTGTTTGATTTTCATCCATTAATTTTTCAGCCGACAATATAGTATAGGATTGCGATCTTTTTGGCGTTATATTCAGCAAAGAGTCGCGATACTGGTTGCCGAGCGTGAAATAGTAATTATTGTCGTCATTCTCCGCATAATAGCGGTAGATACGCTTGTAAGCCTCATAATATTTCGCCAGCAGCCACTCCGGCAACCGGTCGAATTGACTCCAGTCGAGGCTTTCCAGCTCACGAACAGACTCAATGAAACGCCCGCGTATCCAATAGGAAAAGGATAAATCTATCTTTACATTGTAAAGACATTCGATGTCGCACCAGATTTTTGCAAGTTCCATTTTGAGTTCCAAATAGTAAACGGCAGAATCGACCTGAAATGAATTGTATTCTTTAAACAACTCATTGTAAATGGAAGCTTCTTGACTGACCGTCAAACCGGGAATTTCCAGTTTTTCCTTGATTTTTGTGATTCGCTGCTCTTTTTCAAGGGTATATTGCGCTTCGTTGTTCATTTCTTGCGCTAGCACATGGAAAATCGAATCCATCTCCGTTTTTGCAGACAGTGTGTTTCCAATGAAAAGAAACAAAACTAATAATGTTAACGTCATTGCGATTTCCCGGCTACGCTCGAAATGACGTTGATGTACCTGCAATCCCCTAAATAGTCGCCTAAGTAGATGTTTCATAAGAAATATTTTTTACAAAGGTACGCAATTATTTAATATGCTGAATTATAATTCATTTAGATTTTTAATCTATAAATAACGACTTAAAATACTATCAATCAATTTACTAATGATTTATAAATTTTAGATTTTATTTGGATTGATTTTTTTATATCTTATTTCGGGTTTACCTTTGTCCCATAAACAATAATTGTTAATTTTTAAAATTAAAATGTCATGACGAAAAAACGAGTCATTGAAAAACTACAACGGACATGCCTTCTGTTAGGATGTATGTTGTTTAGTTTAACTGTAAGCGCTCAAAACACAAAAACCGTTTCCGGCACGGTAGTGGATGAGACGAGCGAACCTGCTATCGGCGCTTCGGTCGTTGAAAAAGGAAATGTAACAAATGGAGTGAGTGTTGATCTCAATGGACGTTTTGAATTAAATGTCGCACCCAATGCTGTATTAATCATTTCCTATATGGGCTATACCACGCAGGAACTATCAACCGCAACTACTAATACGTTCACTATTGTGTTGAAACCCGATGCTCAACTGTTGGAAGAGCTGGTGGTGATCGGTTACGGTAGCGTGAAGAAAAAAGACCTCACCGGTTCGATTACGTCCGTATCGGAAAAAGATTTTCAAAAGGGAAGCATCAGCACGCCCGACCAATTGATTATGGGGAAAGTAGCCGGTGTATCCATTATTACGAATGGCGGGCAACCCGGCTCCGGTAGTCGCATTCGGATCCGTGGCGGTTCGTCGTTGAATGCTTCCAACGATCCCTTGATTGTGTTGGACGGTGTGCCTATGGACAATACCAATGTGGCAGGCTCTCCGTCTTTATTAAGTACGATTAACCCCAACGACATCGAATCGATGAATATCTTGAAGGATGCTTCTGCCACCGCGATTTATGGTTCACGCGCTTCCAATGGGGTCATTATTATCACGACGAAGAAAGGTTTAACCGGCGGAGTGGTTGGGGACGGGAGTGCTCGCAATTTTAGGATTAATTTCAGCACACAAGGTTCTATTTCTACGATTTCCAACAAATTGAACTTACTGACCGGCGATGAAGTCCGGGAGATTATCAACAACTCTCCTGAAACGTATCCGCAGGCTGCCGACAACCGGGCTTTGCTGGGAACGGCCAACACCGATTGGCAAGATCAAATTTATCAAACGGCGTTTGGTACCGACAATAATTTAAGTATCTCGGGTAACGCCCTCAACACGCCTTACCGCGTTTCTCTCGGCTATTTGAACGAAGAAGGGACGTTGAAAACCGGTAAAATGGAACGTCTTTCGGGAGCGATTAATTTGACGCCGCGCTTCATTCAAGACCGTTTGCGTGTGGACATCAACGCGCGCGGTACGCATATTAATAATCGCTATGCCAATAAGGATGCGATCGCTTCGGCTGCCGCTTTCGACCCGACACAATCCGTTTATGATGCTGATTCTCCCTACGGAGGTTACTATACGTGGGTTTCGGCGGGTGTGCCGAACAATAATGCCACCAAAAATCCGGTAGCCCTGTTGAATCAAAAAGATGATCACGGCACGGTGAACCGTTTTATTGGGAATGTACAAGCTGATTATCGTTTCAATTTCTTACCGGAATTGCGTGTGAATGTGAACGCCGGTTACGATTGGACGAAAGGCGAAGGAAGCGTGACCGTTCCCGCCATCGCCTCGTTTGAATATGCCCGTGGTGGTGTGAACAATAAATACGAAGAAACGAAAAAGAATGTCGTTTTTGATTCGTATCTGAATTATAACAAATTTCTGCCTGCTCTCCGGAGTAATTTCGACGTGATGGCGGGGTATTCTTATCAAGATTGGTTGACGCACACCAATTTGTTTGACGAACTTCGGAAGGATGGCTCCATTTTTAAAGAACAGGATTTTCCTTTCAACGAGCCGCGTCACACGTTGGTATCTTTCTATGGTCGTTTGAATTACACCTTGATGGACAAATATCTATTGACCGTGTCTGTACGTCGTGACGGATCTTCTCGTTTCAGTCCGGATACGCGTTGGGGGACTTTCCCGTCGGCTGCTTTGGCTTGGAAATTGAAAGAAGAGTCCTTCTTCAAAAATAAGGATGCCCTTTCGGATTTGAAACTGCGCTTGGGTTATGGTATTACCGGACAACAGGATGGTATTGCTGATTATTCTTACCTCCCGGTCTATGGGATCAGCAAAAATACGGCTCAATACCAATTAGGCAACGGTTTTTATCAAATGTATCGCCCGGCTGCTTACGACGAAAACATCAAATGGGAGACGACGGCAACTTATAATGCCGGTTTGGATTTCGGTTTTTGGGATGGTCGTTTGAGTGGTGCGGTGGATGTCTATTTCAAGAAAACATCGGATTTGTTAAGCGTGATTCCGGTAGCTGCCGGCTCTAATTTTGCGAACGAATTGTTGACGAATATCGGTAATGTGGAAAATAAAGGGATTGAATTTACCTTGAATGCGATTCCCGTAGAAACAAAAGAGTGGACGTGGGATATTGGTTTCAATTTGACGTACAACGACAATAAAGTCACGAAACTGACGCAGGTGGATGATCCGAGTTACAAGGGTGTGCAAACAGGCGATGTGGATGGCGGTACGGGTACGAAAGTGCAAATTCACTCGGTGGGTTACAACACGTTTGCTTATTATCTGTATCAACAAGTGTATGACACTAACGGCAATCCGATTGAAGGCGCTTATGTAGACCGTAACGGCGATGGCGTGGTGAACGAAGGTGATTTGTATCGCACGAAATCGCCCGAAGCAGATGTGACAATCGGTTTTTCTACTTCGTTGCGTTACAAAAAATGGTCGTTGAGCACCAGCCTGCGTGCAAGTTTCGGCAACTATGTATTCAACAATGTAGCGTCCAATTTGGCTGCTTACCGCTTGGTAATGAATCCGTTAAACTACATTCAAAACTCTCCGGCAAGTCTGAAAAAGACGCAATTCTATACGAGTCAATACCAATCGGATTACTATCTGGAAAATGCGTCGTTCTTGAAAATGGACAACTTAATGTTGAGCTACAATGTGGGCAACATTTTCCACAACACAGTCGGCTTACGTCTGAATGCGAACGTGCAAAACGTCTTTACACTCACCGATTACACGGGCTTGGATCCGGAAATCGCCGGTGGTATCGACCGCAATTTTTATCCGCGTTCCAGAACGTTTACGTTTGGTTTAACGCTTGACATTTTATAATCTTAAATACACAGACACAATGAAAAAGAATAATATAGTAAACACACTGAGAGCGGCGATGCTTACGCTGGCATTAGGCTGTTTGACGGCCTGCGTGAATGACCTCGACCGTTTCCCGACCAACGATGTGACTTCTGAAGTGGCATACAAGGATTTGGACGGCTACAAACAAGTGTTGGCAAAAGTATATGGTGCTTATGCCTTGACGGGACAGGAAGGTCCTGCCGGCGACAAAACCGGCGATGTGTTGGGTTTGGACGAAGGCTCTAACAGCGACTTTTTTCGTTGCTTTTGGAATGCGCAGGTATTGACAACCGATGAAGCGATTTGTGCTTGGGGTGATGCCGGTATTCCGGAATTGAATTTTCTCAATTTCACGGCATCCAATCCGTTTACGAAAGGGTTGTATTACCGCTCAATTTTCCAAATCAGTATGGTCAATGAGTTTTTGCGTCAATCGACTGACGGTAAACTGAGTGAACGCGGCATCAGCGACGTCGCCACCGTGCACCAATTCCGTGCCGAAGTGCGCTTCTTGCGGGCGTATCAATACTGGGTGTTGATGGATTTGTATGGCAATCCGCCGTTCGTGGATGAGACCACACCCATGGGGAAGTATTTGCCTGAACAGATTTCTCGTGCCGATTTGTTTAATTACATTGAAAAAGAATTGTTAGACATCAGTGCCGACGCCGGCAATTTGGCTGCTCCTCGTGCGAATGAATACGGACGTGTAGACAAAGGTGCTGTGTATGCTTTGTTGGCTCGCCTGTATCTGAATGCGAAAATCTATACGGGCACCGAACGCTATACGGACGCTATCACCTACGCCTCCAAAGTAATCGCTGCCGGCTATGATTTGAAAGCTAACTACCCGGAATTGTTTATGGCTGACAACAACGTCAACAATCCCGAAGTGATTTTATCTATTAATTACGATGGTCAACATACGCAATCGTATGGCGGTTTGCACTTCATCATCAATGCGTCTTTCAAAGGAGAACGTGATGATGACAAAAATACACCGAAAGTGAATTACAACACCTTCTTTGGCAACAACAGCGGTGGCTGGGGTGGCAATCGTGTGCGCAAAGAATTGTACGACCTGTTTGACGCCGCTGACGGACGCCGTCTATTTGTAGGCGAAAAAGCAAGTGTAGACAATGTGAGCAACTTTGAAGACGGCATGATGCAAATTAAATTCCGCAACGTGACTTCTACCGGTGGTGTAGGCTCAAACGTGGCTCAAGGTTTTACCGATGTCGATATGCCGATTTTCCGTTTGGCAGAACAATACTTGATTTATGCCGAAGCCGTCTTGCGTGGTGGTGCAGGCGGATCATTACCGGCCGCAATCCAGTACATCAATGAATTACGTGAACGTGCTTATGGCAACACCACCGGCAAAGTAGACGCTATCGACTTGGATTTCATCCTCGCCGAACGGGGTCGCGAATTGTATTGGGAAGGACACCGTCGCACCGACTTGATCCGCTACGACCAATTTACGAGTTCCAACTACTTGTGGCAATGGAAAGGCGGCGTACAAACCGGTCGTTTAGTAGATGACCATTACAAATTGTTCCCGTTGCCGGCAGCCGATTTGGTCGCTAATCCGAATTTGAAGCAAAATACGGGCTATTCATCAGAAGATTAATCATTAAATAGTACATATAATATGAAACATATCAATAAATTTTTAGTAATGCTCCTGTCCGTTTTCGCATTGGTATCTTGCGAGTCGGATTTAGAGATGCAAAAGGTAGCGGATAAAGTGGGTGCGCCCCAACTTTATCCATACGGACAAAGTATTGTGATTACAGAAGATAACGCGGAAACGACGACAACTTTTGCGTGGAGTCCTGCTAACTTTGGCTATTCGGCTGCTGTCAATTATTCCTTGATCATCCAGGTAGGCGATGGCGAAAAAAAGTTAGTGGGCTCCACTTTCGCTAACTATTTGGAGGTAAAGTTAAAGGACTTGAATGCTGCAGCTGTAGAGGCTGGTGCACCGACTGCTGTAGCAGCCTCCGCTAGTTTGACGCTCATCGCCTCCATCAGCGATTCGTATGAAACGGTGAGTTCGGCACCTGTCACGGTAACAATTACGACTTTGACGGCACTTCCGGAAGCGTTGCACATCATCGGAAACGTATTAGGCAGTCAGGAGTGGAACAATGCGAACTACGAATATGTGATGTTCCGCGACAATAATCTTGCCGTGAACACTTACACCACGAAGTTCAAGGCAGGCGGATTCAAGTTTATCCTCAACGAGAATTTAGGCAGCTGGGACAACCTGTATGGTGAAGCCGGCGCAGGTGTATTGGGCAACAAGACGGGTGGTGATATTACCGGCATCAATGCTGACGGTTATTATACCGTGACTACCGACCTCAAAGCGTTGACGTATACGATTACACCGTATGATGCTTCTGCTGCGTCCACTTACAGTGCAATCAGCTTGATTGGTGAATTTAACGGCTGGAATGGTGATGACGGCAGTGAATTAGACTTAATCCCCACTGATTACGACCCGCACATTTGGATATTAGACACTGTAGAACTTCCTGCCGGCGAATTGAAATTCCGTGTCGGACACGACTGGGCAACCAGTTGGGGCGGCGGCGAAGCGTTCCCGTATGGCATCGGTACCGGTGACAATCTTAAAGTTCCCGAAGCCGGCACCTACTTCGTGAAATTTAATGACTTAACCAAACATTACGTGTTCCATAAAAAATAAACATCCGTAAGGGGTAATTGCACGTTACCCCTCATTTAACCAAAGCCTTACAAATTATAACTTATCATATCAATAGATGAAACATATCCTATACCTGTTATTAGTCCCCATTCTGTTCATTGCTTGCGATGATACGAACGGCAATCCCGGCGGGAACCCGGGCGCCGAAACGCTGTCGTATCGCGATGGAATTACACGTATCAGCGACGATTCGTTGGCTTTTGTGCTGTTTGCACCGAAGAAGCAGTCGGTGTATCTGATTGGCGATTTCACTCATTGGCAGCCGCTGCTGCCGCGATCTTGCTTGCTCTGCCGGGACCAAAAATGATTTGGCAATTCGGCGAACTCGGTTACGACTTTGAACTCAACAACGGATTACACCATAGATTTAGCAGGCAATTTCAAGACAGTCACCTTAAAAGGCGCAAGCAAAACAGTGACGGTGATGGCAAATTTCGATGTCGTGTCGCAAACGAAAAACGGCGTTACGTTGCAGCCCGGAGAATACAAAATAGAGATTAAATAATGATGATTTTTAATATGAATACCCACACGATGCAATGTCCTTTCAGCCTTAGGATGCCAATATTGTTGTTATTACTGTGTCTTTCGTGGTCGTCCTACGCAATCGAAATCTCGCGGATGGAGCCGGCGTTTTGGTGGACCGGCATGAACAATTCCGAACTGCAAATTCTGGTGCAGGGCAAAGATATTGCGCGCTCACAAGTGACGTTGGATTATCCTAACGTCAGTATCAAAGAGGTGGTTAAGGTCGATAATCCCAACTATCTGTTTATTTATTTGGAAATTGGGAAAGAGTCACATCCGGGCACATTAAATCTTGTTTTTACGGAAGGCAAAAAGAAGATGATCACAGGTTATCAACTAAAGGCGCGATCGCAAACGATTGGCGCACAAGGATTTGATGCTTCGGATGTGCTCTACCTGATTATGCCCGACCGGTTTGCCAACGGCGATGCAAAAAATGATACATTAGACGATGCCAACATCGACCGGCAGAATCCGAATGCCCGTCACGGAGGCGATTTGGCAGGGATAAGCACCAAATTGGATTATCTGTTCGATTTGAGCGTGACGGCTATTTGGCTCAATCCGGTGTTGGAAAATAAAATGCCCGAAAAGCAATACCACTCCTACCACGGTTATGCGGTGACGGATTTTTACACAATTGATCGTCGTTTCGGAAGCAACGAAGAGTATCGGCAACTGATTGAAAAAATTCACGACAAAGGCATGAAAGTGGTCATGGACATGATTTACAATCATTGCGGCAGTAGCCATTGGTGGATGGGCGATTTCCCTTGCAAGGATTGGCTGAACTATCAAGACGGATTTGTGCCTACGAACCATCATTTGTATGCCGCCGTTGATATTCATGCGCCGCAGTCAGAGGTTGCCGGATTAACGGATGGTTGGTTTGTTGAAGCCATGCCCGATTTGAATCAAAAAAATCCGCTTTTGGCAACTTACCTCATTCAAAACTCAATCTGGTGGATCGAATACGCACGCATCGACGGGATTCGTCACGACACGCATCCTTACGTCGATTACGACTTCCTTTCCAAGTGGTGCAAAGCCGTGTTGGACGAATATCCCGGTTTCAATATGGTGGGCGAATCGTGGTATCTCAATTCCGCTCCGTTGGCTTGGTGGCAACGCAATTCCAAGGTGAGCGGCAAGCAAAGCAACCTGAAAACAACGATGGATTTCAACCTGATGAATGCCTGTCAGGATATGAATGTGCAGAAGATTTACGAAGTCATTGCGCAGGATTTTCTCTACGAAGATATTCACAACATCCTCATTTTTTTGGATAATCACGATTTGAGCCGGTTTGCAAAAAAGGACGAATCCGATTTGAAGCGCTATAAACAAGCACTGGCTTTTTTGCTGACGACACGCGGTATTCCGCAACTTTATTACGGCACAGAAATTTTGATGACCGGCGAAAAAAGTGAAGGCGATGGCGGATTGCGCAACGATTTTCCGGGCGGTTGGCAAGGCGATACAGTCAATGCGTTTACGTCCGGCGGACGAACGGCGCAGCAAAACGAAGCCTGGAATTATTTGCAAAAATTGCTGCAATGGCGCAAAACAAATAAAGCCGTGACGGAAGGCGAGCTAATCCATTATGCCCCCAACGAATGGCAAGAAAATTGTTACGTCTACGCCCGCATCAAAGGCAACGACAAAGTGTTGGTGATTTTGAACGGTTCGGAAAAAGAACAAAGCTTATCGCCGGAGAACTACCGCGAAGTAATCGGCAATGCTATTTCCGGTAAAGATGTGCTTTCAGAGGAAAGTATCTCTTTAGAGAAAGAGATAACAATTGCAGCACACGGTGTGTTCATTATTGAATTTTAAAGTTCCTGCGGGATATAACGAAGTAATTAACAATTAAATTAAATATCATGAATAAGAGAATTAAAGGCATTTTCGGATTGCTATTGGCATCGTGCACGCTGGTGAGCGCGCAGACATTGAAGTCCCCGAACGGACAGTTGGATATGAATTTTTCGCTTTCTGGCGATAGTTCGCCCACTTATACACTGTCGTATAAGGGGAAAGCAGTGATTAAGCCCAGTAAATTGGGTCTGGAACTGCAGGGGCGCGAAGACAAATCATTCGAGGGGAATGGAACCTCTGTAGGTGAAGCAACAAAAGACATCGCAACTTCACTTTATGATAATTTCAAAGTGATTGATACACAAACAAATACCTTTGACGAAACGTGGCAACCCGTGTGGGGCGAAACGAAAGACATCCGCAACCACTACAACGAATTGTTGGTGAAATTGGAACAAACGTCCACCAAACGTCAGATGAATATCCGGTTTCGCCTGTTTGACGATGGTTTGGGATTTCGCTATGAATTTCCCGTACAAGGTCAAAAACTGACTTATTTCACAATCAAAGAAGAATTGACGCAATTCGCTATGACCGGCGACCACACCGCTTATTGGCAACCGGGCGATTATGATTCGCAGGAATATGAAAATACGGTTTCCAAATTGTCCGAAATTCGCGGTTTATTTGACCAAGTGTGGACGGATAACTCCTCGCAAACGCAATTTTCAAAGACCGGTGTGCAAACAGCCTTGCAACTGAAAACGGCTGAAGGACTTTACATCAACATCCACGAGGCTGCGTTAATCAATTATGCGTGTATGCACCTGAATTTGGATGATAAAAATTTTGTATTCCAATCATGGCTCACTCCCGATGCTACAGGCGCCAAGGGTCTGATGCAAGCCCCCTGTCAATCGCCTTGGCGCACGATTATTGTGAGCGACGATGCCCGCGACATACTGGCTTCCAACCTGACTTTGAATTTGAACGAACCGTGTAAAATCGAAGACACGTCTTGGATTAAGCCGACAAAATACGTGGGCGTTTGGTGGGAAATGATTACCGGTAAAAGCGACTGGTCTTACACAAATGACTTCCCGACGGTTCAAATCGGCATTTCCGACTATTCAAAAGTAAAACCGCACAGCCGGCATGGTGCGACCACTGCTCATGTGAAAGAATACATCGACTTCGCAGCCAAACACGGTTTTGATGGCGTTTTGGTGGAAGGTTGGAACATTGGTTGGGAAGATTGGTTTGGTCACAAGAAGGATTTTGTGTTCGATTTTGTAACGCCGTATCCCGATTTTAATGTCACGGAAGTGCGCGACTATGCCAAAAGCAAAGGCATAAAAATGATTATGCACCACGAAACATCATCATCCACGCGCAACTACGAACAATGGCTGGACACTGCGTATCAATTTATGAAAAACAATGGCTACGATGCCGTGAAAAGTGGTTATGTGGGCGATATTTTGCCCAATGGCAACCATCATTACGACCAACCGACCGACAATCACTATTTGTACGCCATCAAAAAAGCAGCTGATTACAAGATTATGGTAAACGCCCATGAAGCCGTGCGCCCAACCGGCATTTGCCGTACCTATCCGAATTTAATCGGCAACGAATCTGCGCGAGGCACTGAATATCAGGCGTTTGGCGGCAGCAAGACATCCCACGTAGCCATTTTGCCGTTCACCCGTTTGCTGGGTGGACCGATGGATTACACGCCGGGCATTTTTGAAATGGATATTGAGAAAATCAATCCGAACAATCATTCACACGTTAATGCTACGTTGGCGAATCAATTGGCGTTGTATGTTACCATGTACAGCCCGTTGCAAATGGCAGCTGATTTGCCCGAAAACTACGATCGTTTCCCGGATGCTTTTCAATTCATCAAAGATGTGGCTGTAGATTGGGACGACAGCAAGTATCTGGAAGCTGAGCCGGCTGAATACATCACGGTGGCACGGAAAGCGAAAGGCACGGAAAATTGGTTTGTAGGCAGCGTAGCAGGCGCTCACGCTCATACGTCCAACATCTCGTTTGATTTCCTGACACCGGGCAAAAAATACACGGCAACCATCTATGCCGATGCGCCAAACGCCGATTACAAAACAAATCCGCAAGCCTGCACCATCACGCAAAAAACAATCACCAGCAAATCCAAACTGACGCAGAAATCCGTGGAAGGCGGTGGCTATGCCATCAGCATTATTCCACAATATGTTAAATATTTACCAAAAGATAAAATTTCTTTGTAAAATTTGGATAATTAAAAAATTAGACTTACTTTTGCGGAGTTAAATCTAACAAAAAGTGACAGAGTACTCTTTATACTCTGTCACTTTTTTAGTTTAGAACCACCTTTCAAGGCTCACAGCGGTCATTGCAAATCAACTGACCCCTTTTTAAGCCTCAAATGTTAAAATAAATTTTGCATCAAAAATTTATAATTCCCTGTCAATCAATCATTTATAAAATCGCCAAAGTTGCAGTATAAAGAGTACTGTGTCAATTTGGGTGATTTAATATAAGATCCCGCGCAAAGTGTTAGACGGAATGTTTTCGTTTCGTTTCATTTTTGTTCGGTCTGGGCTTTGTGGCGGGGATCTTTAAAGTAATGGTTAATGATTAATGGTTAATGATTAATGGTTAATGATTAATGGTTAATGATTAATGGTTAATGGTTAATGGTTAATGGGAGAGGGTAGCGGACAGTTCCGGGTACGGGATGAAATATTCCGTTACCGGGAATGACTTTGCAAAGATAGTAAAAAATAATGAAATATTATGAATATCGGATATTCTACCCAACGACATCAGAGTAAGGCTGAAAGCCTTATGAGCAATAGCACAGGGCAACGCCCTGTGTAGGAATGTCCAACTCCAACC
>JAISKM010000138.1 GCA_031261285.1 Candidatus Symbiothrix sp.
AATTTAGAATGGGATGCGAATACCACCAAAACGGTGAACCTCTATGACGTGTATACACATAATTTTACACCATCAACGCCACTGATTTCCAGCAATTCGGTATTCACAACCGCAACCGCCCTGACGAACGTGTTGGGAGAAGCCGGCGACTATGACTACCTGGTTACAGATTACGACGCAAGCTGCATCACCATCGAAAGCATATCCGCCACCGGCGTGATGACCTACGATTGCACCACCACCGCGCCCACATCCCTCTCGTATCTGAATATTATTCTGATCAAAAAATAAACAGTTTGGAGAATTAGAAATAAAGTGCTACCTTAAAGAACTTGATAGGTCGAGCTACCCGCGATGGGTGGCTCCTTTTTACAAAAATGTTACGTGAACGATAGCTTGTGTAACATAAATGGAAATGATTATTAGAAATACTTCCTTACCTTTGCTCCGTAGTCTAATACTTAACGCACAGGGGGGTATTCTGCACGTATAACATATTGTTATGGCATGAAAAAAAATAGTATCGTATTCGTGTGCTTGGCGTTCTCGCTTTCCATGGTGGCGAAAACGCCGGAGAATGCACCGCTTTTTACGCATTTTACTTATACGGGGAACGATGAGGTGTATATGACTAATCCATTGGCGGCGGACGAATTTTATTCGCCCATTTTGCAGGGCTGCTACCCCGACCCGAGCATCACGCGCAAGGGAGAAGATTATTATTTGGTTAATTCCTCGTTTGCCTTTTTCCCCGGCGTGCCGATTTTTCATTCCAAAGACCTCGTGAACTGGAAGCAAACCGGGCACGTTTTAGACAGAACCTCTCAGTTGAAAGTGCACGATGCCGGAATAAGTCAAGGTATTTATGCCCCCGATATGAAGTATAATCCGCATAACGATACCTTTTACATGATAACCACGCAAATTGCGGGTGGAATAGGAAATATGGTCGTGAAAACCAAAGATCCCGCCGGTGCGTGGAGCGATCCGGTTAAACTTGATTTCGATGGTATTGACCCTTCCCTGTTTTTCGATGACGACGGCAAAGCATACTTGGTGCATAATGATGCTCCCGAAAAGGCACTCTACGAAGGTCATCGCGTGATTAAACTATGGGAATATGACACAGAAAATGATAGAGTAATCCCCGGAACCGACAAAATTATTGTGGACGGCGGGGTGGATATTTCTCAAAAACCGATTTGGATTGAAGGTCCGCATCTTTACAAGAAAAACGGACGTTATTACCTGATGTGCGCCGAAGGAGGCACCGGCGATTGGCATAGCGAAGTGATTTTTGTGAGCGACACGCCCAAAGGAACTTATATTCCGGCAAAAAACAACCCGATACTCACCCAACGCTATTTTCCGAACGACCGAAAAAACAGAGTCGATTGGGCTGGACACGCCGATCTGGTAGAAACGCCGGACGGTAAATATTATGGTGTATTTTTGGCTGTTCGCCCCAATGAAAAAGGCCGGGTGAATACCGGTCGCGAGACATTCCTGTTGCCGGTGGATTGGACAGGCGAATTTCCTGTGTTTGAAAACGGCTTGGTACCGCTTGTGCCCAAACAGAAAATGCCCGCAGGTGTGGAAAATAAAACCGGTAAAGAGGGATTCTTCCCAAACGGAAATTTCACGTTTGCCGACAATTTTACTACTGCAAAATTGGATGACCGGTGGATTGGCGTGAGAGGTGCGCGCGAAGAGTTTGTGGAAATAACAAAAACCGGATTGAAAATCCATCCGTATCCGGCAAACATCAAGGAAGCGAAACCAACCTCAACGCTTTTTCTCAGACAACAACACAAACAGTTTGAAGCGACAGTAACCATAGACTTCAAACCGCAATCGGAAAAGGATTTGGCAGGCATTGTGTGCTATCAAAAAGAAACATTTAATTATGTATTTGGCGTAACACGGAAAGACGATGCTTTTTATTTGCTGTTGGAACGAACGGAAGCCGGCAAATCAACCGTGCTTGCCGCAGAAAAAATAGATTTACGTCAACCTGTTCAACTGAAAGTGGAAGCCAATGGGGACGACTATCAGTTTAGTTATGCTGTTGCCGGACAGGCGTTTACAAATCTTGGCGGCATAGTGAGCGGCGATATTCTTTCAACCGGTGTAGCGGGAGGATTTACCGGCTGTTTGATTGGTCTGTATGCAACTTCTGCAAACGTTCATACACATCCATACGATTAAAATTGAAAAGTAGGAGTGTCATTGCGGGACGACGAAGTCGTGCTTGTCCTGAACTTGATTCAGGAACCCGCAATCCCCTCATAAATAATTAAAAACAGATGAAAAAGAAGATTGTTCTATTATTATGTTTGGCGGTTTCGCTGACCGCTTTTTCTGAAATCCGTTTGCCGCAATTAGTCAGCGACGGTATGATTGTGCAACGCGATGCCCCAATCAAGGTCTGGGGCTGGGCTGCGCCCAACGAGAAAATTGACTTGGAGTTTAATAAAGCCAAGTACCAGGCTGTGGCGGACACGGACGGCAATTGGCTGGTACAAATTCCGGCGCAAAAAGCCGGCGGTCCTTATACGATGACGCTTAAAGCTACTAACACGCTCACTGTCAAGAATATACTTGTAGGCGATGTCTGGATTTGCTCGGGACAGTCGAATATGGAAACACCCATTTCGAGAGTGATGTCGATGTTTGGCGACGAGATCAATGCCTGTTCCAACCCGAATATTCGCTATGTGAAAATACCTTTAACATACAATTTTCACGCACCGCAAACGGATGTGCCGCCCTGTCATTGGGTGGATGTGACACCCGCAACGGCGCAGGATTTTTCGGCGGTTGCCTATTTCTATGCCAAAGAAATGTACGAAAAGACGGGCGTGCCGGTGGGAATCATCAACTCCAGCGTAGGCGGCTCACCTGCCGAAGCGTGGATTAGCGAAGAGGCTTTGCAACCTTTTCCTGCTCTGATAAACGATAAACGTATCTGCGAATCGGACGAATTTGTTGCTGAAATGCAAAAGTTGGGTTCCTTGCCCGGTCGCCGTTGGCAAACGGTGTTAAATGCGCAAGATAAAGGTCTGAACGGAGCCATTCAATGGTCTTCGCCTGCCTGTAACGACCAGGATTGGGCAACTACCGATTTGTTGGACAACAGTTGGGGGAGAGAGGGTCGCTATCCGGCGAATGGTGTTTTCTGGTTTCGCAAAGAGGTCGAAATCCCTGCTACTTGGGCGGGTCAAGCCGCCCTGCTGTTTATGGGACGTATCGTGGATGCAGATTCGGTATTTGTCAACGGTGTTTTTGTCGGCACCACCGGCTATCAATATCCTCCGCGCAATTATGCCGTTCCGCAAGGTGTACTGAAAGCAGGCAAAAATTTGGTTACGGTGCGATTAGTGAGCCAAGGCGGTTTCCCTGAATTTGTAAAAAACAAACCTTACAAACTCGTATTTAACAATCAAGAAATCAGCCTCGAGGGGCAATGGAAATATAAAACCGGTGCCTTGATGCCCGCTGCGCCCGGTGGAGGCATTACGTTCCAATACAAGCCGGTGGGACTTTACAACGCGATGATTTATCCCTTGAAAAACTTTGCAACTAAAGGTTTCCTTTGGTATCAAGGCGAATCGAATACCGGAAGAGCGGACGAATATTACGACTTGATGTCCGCGCTCATCAGCGATTGGCGCCATCTGTGGAAAACAGAATCGCCGTTTTTGATAGTGCAGTTGGCTAATTTTATGGAACCGGCTCTGTTGCAACAAAATAGCGGTTGGGCGGAATTACGGAATGTGCAGTTAGAACTTTCAAAAACCATTCCCAACACAGGTTTGGCAGTGGCAATTGACGTAGGCGAATGGAACGATATTCATCCATTGAATAAAAAAGATGTCGGCAAACGTTTGGCTCTGCAAGCGCGAAAATTGGCTTACGGCGAAAAAATTATCGCCGACGGTCCGGTTTATGAATCGTATAAAATGGAAGGCAACAAGATTGTAGTGACGTTCAAGAACGGAACCAACGACTTAAAGCCGGTGGATGAACTCAAAGGCTTCGCCGTAGCAGGCACCGACGGCATTTTCAAATTAGCAAAAGCGACCATTCAAGGCAATCAAGTGCTCGTGTGGAATGATGAAGTTTCCACACCGGCTGCCGTGAGATATGCGTGGGCAAATAATCCTGAGGGCGCAAATTTGTATAACAAGGAAGGGCTGCCCGCATCGCCGTTCCAAACAAAAGGCCGGCAATAAATGACCCCGATAGGGGTCACATGCTTATAGCAATGAGTCATATTCCACCCCTATTCGACCCCTTCGGGGTCGTACATCGTGGGTTATGTCATTTTTCTATAAACATACGACCCGTTGGGTCGAAAACAAAACACATAACAATATGATTATGAAGCAACAGATTTTTCTTTTTTGTCTATCAATCGCCGGCATCTTGTTTGCAGGCTGCCAACAGCAAGGTGGTTTGTGTTCTGATCAGGAGTTAGCCCTCAACGATTCGGGCTATTTTGAAACGCCCGGACTGAATGTGATGATTTTCAGCAATTGGTACGACGGCTCGTTCGACGATGCCAAAATAGCCGGCGTGGAAATGATACACCACGGCGTGCGCACGGTCACTAATGGTGATGTGCGTCTGAATCCGACTCCCGGACAATGGGATGCACTGCCGGAATTTATTGAACGAAAAGTTGACCGGGAAAATCAACGGATAGTCGTGTCATTGAACTATTCAAACTATAATTTCAATTACAATATTGTCGGCGAAGCGCGCGACGGAGGCATGTATGTGAGTGTGCAGACAGAACAGCCGGTTCCGGAAGCCTTGGTTGGTATCGCCGGTTTCAATCTTGAATTTCTGCCTTCCGTTTATTGGGGAAAATCATTTGTTATGGACGACACGAACGGCCTGTTTCCGTTGTACCCAAGCAGCAATATGATCCCGGTTAACGGCGAAACAGAGCCTGCGCCGCTTGCTGTGGGCAAAAAAATTGACCTCGCGCCGGAAGACCCGGAACGACATATCACCATTACAAGTGCGGACAACGACCTGCAACTGTTCGATGGACGAAACAAGGCACAAAACGGCTGGTTTGTGGTGCGCAGTTTGTTGCCTGCCAATAAATCAGGGAAGATTATGGAGTGGTTTATTACCGCCGAAACGCTGAACAACTGGATACGTAAACCCGTGATTGCTCATTCACAGGTGGGTTATCATCCGGCACAGCAGAAAGTTGCAGTCATCGAATTGGATAAAAACGATACGCATACACGTAACATGCAACTGCTTAAAGTGAACAACGATGGCAGTATAAAAAAAGCGTTGAGCGGAAAACCGAAACCATGGGGGAGATATTTGCGGTATAATTATTTGACGTTTGATTTTTCTTCCATCAAAGAAAAGGGCATTTATCGTCTGCAATACGGCGATGTGATAACGGCAAGTTTCCGTATAGACGAAAATGTGTATCAGAATGCTTGGCATCCAACCTTGGATGTTTATTATCCGGTGCAAATGGATCATCTTTTTGTGCGGGAGGCATACCGCGTTTGGCACGGCGATTCCCACCGGGATGATGCTTTACAAGCCCCTATCAATCATCATCATTTTGATTTGTATGCGCAGGGGGCGACCACCGGCAATAAGTACAAGCCTTTGCAACATATTCCCGGACTGAATGTGGGTGGTTGGTATGATGCGGGCGATTTTGATATTCGCACGCAAACGCAACATGCAGTGATTATGGATTTGGTGCGTTCGTGGGAACAGTTTGGTATTGACCGCGACGAAACGACCATCGACCAAAAAACCAGACAGGTGCAAATCCATGTCCCCGATGGACAGCCCGACATCCTCCAACAGATTGAGCACGGCGTTATTCAATTGTTGGCGCAACAAAAATCCGTCGGTTATGCTGTGAATGGCATTGTGGAATCACATATCGAACAATACCGTCATTTGGGCGATGCCGTGAACAAGACCGACAACATCGCCGGAAACGCCGATGACCGTTGGGCATTCACGAATAAATCCACGCCTTTGAATTACGGCTCTGCCGCCGCATTAGCATCCGCAAGTCGCGCGTTGAAAGGCTACAACGCCAATCTTGCCGCCGAATGTTTGCACTATGCACAAAAAATTTGGACGGAAGAACACAGTCACCAACCGGACCTGTTTGTGTTTACTAAAGGTCATCTGAACACCATCGGCGGCGCATTGGATGCGGAGGAATTTCGCGCCGCAGTAGAATTGCTGCAAACCACCGGCGAAGAACGCTACAAACAACGCGTCAACGAATTGTATCCCGCAATACAGGAAAAATTCGGCTGGTTTGCCGGAACGATTGCACAAGCGATTCCCTACATGGATGCGTCGTTCAAAAAGCAAGTGGAGCCGCAAGTAAAAGAATTTATCGAGCGACTAAAAGAAAATACGTCCAAAGCCAATCCGTTCGGCGTGTTTATTTCTACCGGCGGCTGGGCAGGCAATGGCGGCATCATCCAAAGTTCAATCACGTGCTACCTGCTGCATCAGCAATTTCCCGAATTAGTGGATCCGGAATTGGTGTATCAAGGTTTGAATTATATTTACGGCACGCACCCCGACAGCGATATATCCTTCGTTTCAGCCGTTGGAGCGCACTCCAAAAAAGTAGCTTACGGCAACAACCGCGCCGATTTCACGTTCATCGCAGGTGGAATTGTCCCGGGAGTTTTAATCCTCAAACCGGATTTCCCCGAAAATAAAGAAGACTATCCATTCTTTTGGGGCGAAAACGAATATGTAGTAAATCTGGGCGCAAGCTATATTTTTTTGGTGAATGCGGTGGATGCGCTTTTGAATAACAGATAGCCTTTATAAATATTCGCACGGCATATTACAAGCCGTGTCGTGTAGCAATCATACGCCTGACTTTGACACTTGGGTGTCCCAGTGGCGAAGTCAGGAGAAAAGTCTTATAATGCGCTATTACGCACAATATGCTAAAAACAACGATAAATATTTTCCATAATTTTTCTTGTAATTTGAACGACACCACCATATCAAATTAAAAATCACTACCTTTGCATCAAAAAGCAAACAACATGACAGACATCAATGAATTATTAGCACAACTGAATATCACAGACGAGTGTGTGAATATTGAAGCAAAACGGGCAAGTGAAATTGACAAGTCTGTTATGGAAACCATCAATGCCTTTTCTAATGAGCCTAATTTGGGCGGAGGTTATCTGCTGTTAGGCGTAGAACAGGATGAAAAGACTGACATGCCACAATATATCGTTACCGGAATAAGCGATCCGGACAAATTGCAATTAGATTTGAGTTCACAATGTGCCGATTCTTTCAATCAAACTATCCGACCCGAAATTAAAGTGGAAACGATAGGCGACAAAAATGTGATAGTCGTTTTTGTGCCGGAACTGCCTGCCTCACAGAAACCTGTGTATTTTAAGAACATAGGACTACCACGAGGCGCATATAGACGAATTGGTTCCAGCGACCAACGTTGCTCCGATGATGATATGTTTATCTTTTACCACCAAGAAGACAAATTAGACAGTAGTATTATTGAAGACTCGGGATTGGACGACATCAGCGAAGAAGCGATTGCCTTATACCGCAATTTGCGGACAAAAGTCAATCCTTATGCAGAAGAATTACAATACGACAACATCGAATTATTACAATCTTTGACGTGTTTGAAAAAAGTGGCGGACCAATACTGTCTCACTTATGCCGGTCTATTATTGTTTGGCAAGCGCACTTCCCTCCGCCGTTTGCTTCCAATGGTTCGAGTTGATTATATCCGTGTACCCGGTAATATATGGATTGAAGACCCTGACAACCGTTTTACAACAGTAGATATGCGCGGCTCAATGCTCGAAATGGTGCAAAGGGCTTTCAGTCTTGTTTCCGATGATTTGCCCAAAGGCTTTTTATTGCCTGAAGGCGAATTGCAAGCAGAAAGTATCGGACTTCCCGCTCGTGTCTTGCGCGAAGCCATAGTCAACTCGATGATTCACAGGACATTCCGAGTAAATCAACCCATACAAATCATTCGTTACGGCAATCGTATAGAAATAAGCAATCCCGGCTATTCCTTGAAACCGGAAGACCGCCTCGGCATCCCCGGCTCAGTAACCCGCAATCCCATTATCGCAACCATATTTCACGAAACTAACTTGGCTGAAACAAAAGGCTCAGGTATTCGTACCATGCGCACATTAATGGAAAAAGCACAAATGTTGCCACCTACATTTGAGAGCAACCATGCCCTCAATCAATTCACTATTAGACTATTGTTGCACCACTTCTTAGGTGAAGAAGATGTGAATTGGCTTTCTAAATTCGGGAAATTCAACTTAAACGAAGACCAAAAACGCTCACTCATTTTTACAAAAGAAGTCGGCGCAGTTGACAATCTCACGTATCGACAACTCAATGGCATTGAAATACTTAAAGCCACAACAGATTTGCGAGAGTTGAAAAACAAAGGCATTTTAGAGCAAAAGGGCAGAGGGAAAGCAACGTACTACGTTCCCGGAGAGGAACTAATAAAATTGCTGCCGCTTGTCGAAGATACTGTACAAGTTAATGACGATACTGTACAAGTTAATGACGATAGTGAACAAGCAAAAAGTCTTAGTGAACAAGTTAAAGGCGTTAGTGAACAAGTTAGAGATGACTTAGTGAACCAGCTACCGCCCGAACTTGCTAACGAACTACCCAATTTTACAGGTCGCGTAAATAACACATCAGATTTGGCTAACTTTATCTGTCGCCTGTGTGCCGTAAATAGTTATTCGTTAAGTCAATTATCATTATTATTGCATAAACGAGAACGGTATCTATTGACCAAATTCGTAAAACCTTTAAGAGAAAGTGGCTACCTTGCATTCACAATCCCTGAAATGCAAAATCACCCCAAGCAAGCCTATTATACTCTAAAGAAATAAATCATTATTATGGATAATCTTATGTGATTGACTTGGTAATATCCAAAATGTTACGTTGCTGAAAAATGTAACATCCGTGCAAACATCTGTCACATTGGGATGCTTCTCATTCAAAAATACTTCACTACCTTTGAAACAAATTTTTAGACCTGTTTATCATGAAAACATTCGGAATAGTATTCGCCGTGGTGATCACGTTTGCAGCGACAACGTTCGTTTCGGCACAGGAAGTGTTTAAAAACGATGAAGTGACTGTCAGCCAATTAGATAAAGGCGTTTGGGTAGTCGAAACGTTCGACATGACAACCATGTACATCGTTGAGGGAAAAGACCGTGCCATGCTTATTGATACCGGAACCAAATGTGAAGGATTGGATGAAATCGTGCGTAAAATCACTCAAAAACCGCTGTATGTTGTGCTTACGCATAATCATGGCGACCATTCGGGCAATGCCAATTATTTCGACGAAGTCTATTTGTACCCCTTAGATACGGTGGTAATCGCCAAACCATACAAAGGCAAATACCATTGGATGAAAGACGGCGATGTTTTTGACCTCGGCGACCGGAAATTGGAAGTGTTCCTGATGCCCGGACACACGCCCGGCTCGATTGTCTTAATTGATAAAACCATTCATGCCGCTTACACAGGCGATGCTTTCGGTTCCAACGAAGTATGGATGCAACTGCGCCCGCACTTGCCGATGAAGACTTATTACGAATCTTGCGTGCGGATGGAAAAAATTATGCGAGAGCAAAACATCAGCAAATTGTATGTCGGTCATTATCCTTACTTGAAAAAGGCGGCGGATTTACACTACCTGTTAGACATGAAACAGTTGGCAAAGCAACTGTCCGGCGGCGATACATCCGGTTCAAAACCCTATCAATACAGTGGCGGACGACCGTTGCGTCCCGACGAACAACCGGCATCCGTCAGAAAAGGCGAAGCCGTGATTGTCTATGACGCCGAATTACACAAACAAGATTTACAGTCCGAATCTACAACCGGACAATTTGTGTTTGCCGAACAAACAGACCAGACCTATTTTCCGTTGGTCATCAACGGAATGCCTGCAAGCATCATTTCCGACGATACCAACAAGGGCGTAAAGCGCGCGGTTAATAATCTGTATCAGGATTTTCAGTTGGTAGCAGGAGAAGTGCCGCAAGGATTTCTATCTTATGCCGTCATCATCGGCACCGCGGGGCAATCGGAACTCATTGACCGGTTGATCAAAGACGGCAAGCTAAACGGCAAGGAATTGACCGGAAAAAATGAAAAATACTTGATTCAAACGATTGATAACCCTACGGGAAGCGTGAAAAAGGCGGTAGTCATTGCCGGAAGCGACAAACGCGGAACGATTTACGGCATCTATGAACTATCCAAACAAATTGGCGTATCGCCGTGGTACTGGTGGGCAGATGTGCCGGTGGTGCATCAACACAATTTATTCGTCAAGCCCGGAACTTACACCGCCGGCGAGCCAGCCGTGCATTACCGCGGTATTTTCATCAACGATGAAGCACCTGCTTTTCAAGGTTGGTGCGTAGAAAAATTCGGCGGCGTCAATTCTAAAATGTACGAAAAAATGTTTGAGTTAATTCTCCGTCTGAAAGGCAATTTCCTCTGGCCTGCCATGTGGGGTAATGCTTTCTACGATGACGACCCTGCCAACGGTGCGTTGGCGGACGAAATGGGTATTGTCATCGGAACTTCGCACCACGAACCGTTGGGACGCGCGCACGACGAATGGAGACGCTACGGCAAAGGCGCATGGAATTACAACACCAACACCAAAGTATTGACCGATTTTTGGACGGGTGGCATGGAACGGATGAAAAATTTTGAAACAGTGGCAACCGTCGGGATGCGTGGCGATGGCGACGAAGCCATGAGCGAAAGCGCAGACATTGCGCTGCTGGAAAAAATTGTGAAAGATCAGCGGACAATCATCGAAAAAGTCACCGGCAAAAAGGCCTCGGAAACGCCGCAGGTGTGGGCTTTGTACAAAGAAGTGCAGGATTATTACGACAAAGGGATGAAAGTCCCCGACGACATCACCCTCTTGCTCTGCGACGATAACTGGGGCAATGTGCGTAAACTGCCCGGTGTCAATGCGCCCCGGCGCAAAGGCGGCTACGGCATGTACTACCACTTCGACTATGTAGGCGGACCCCGTAATTACAAGTGGCTGAATGTCACGCCCATACAACGCACTTGGGAACAAATGAACTTGACTTATACTCACGGCGTAGATAAACTATGGGTGGTGAATGTTGGTGATTTAAAACCAATGGAATATCCCATCAGCTTTTTCCTGGATATGGCGTGGAATCCCCAGCGTTTCAATGCACAAAATTTAGTACAACATACCGAAGACTGGTGCGCCCAACAATTCGGCGCACAGTATGCCAAAGAAGCCGCGCGATTGATAAATCTCTACACCAAATACAACCGTCGCGTGACGCCGGAACTGTTGAATGCCAACACTTACAGTTTAGAGAATTACAACGAATTTGAACGTGTCCGCAATGAATACAAAGATTTGGCGTTGGATGCCCTGCGCCTCTACAACTTGATTCCGAGCGACTACAAAGATGCGTTCGATCAGTTGGTTTTATTCCCAATTAATGCGTGTTCCAACTTGTATGAAATGTATTATGCCGTAGCAAAAAACAGATACTACGCTGCAAACAATGATACGCAAGCCAACGATTGGGCAGATAAAGCCGAAGCAAGTTTTGCCCTCGATTCTATTTTAACAAGCCATTACAATAAAGAAATAGCAGGTGGCAAATGGAATCATTTCATGGATCAAACACATATCGGCTACACTATTTGGCAACAACCGCCTTACAACGTAATGCCGGCGGTTGAACGGGTACACGGTACAGGGTACAGGGTACAGGGTACAGGGTGCACGAAAACAAGCGATGATAAAGATCCTTGTACCTTGCACCTTGCACCAGTTTTTGTTGAAAGCGAAGGTTATGTTTCTATTGAGGCGGAAAATTTTGCTCGTTCGCAAGGCACGGCGACGATTCATTGGGAAGTGATTCCGGATTTTGGAAAAACGAAATCGGCTATCACCACGTTCCCTGCGAATGTTTATCCGAAAGCCAACGAACAGGTTTATGTGGAATATGATATTGAATTTGCCACCCGGGGAGAGTTTGACGTGCAATTGCTATTGGCGCCAACATTGAATTTCAATGCCAATCAAGGCTTGCGTTATGCCGTTTCTATGGATGGCGGCAAAGAAGAAATCGTCAATTTCAACGGACAGTACCGGGGCGAATTAGGTCCTTGGCAAGGCGAAAGCATCATCAAGTCAACTGTCACATTGACTATTCCATCTGTGGGCAAACACACCTTACGTTTCCGCGTGTTGGAGCCGGGTATCGTGCTGGAAAAGATACTTATCAATACCGGCGGGCTTAAACCGGCTTATTTGGGGGCACCGGAAACAATCCGGTACGCAAAATAACCCCCAAGATTTAGGGATAGTTTAGCGGAGAGTCATTATAATTTATGAATACAAATTTTAAAATTTTATTTTTTATGAAAAAAACATTACTTCTTGCAGCAGCTCTATTAGTGAGCTCAGTGTCTTTTGGTCAAAGCATTGCCTTTGATTCGTATGGAAATGTTTTGCTAAGTGCTTATGAGGCTTATGCAGACAATCAGACTGTGACAGTCACGGTGTCAATTGATGATTCCAATGTCACAGGCGCAGGTTGGGGTATCGGAACGATTAAGCCGATCAACTCCTCTGCACCGGCAAGTTATGAGTTTAACTCTAAATCAGCCGGATCGGCTGAAGGTACTACCAACACGTTTGATTTTACCATTGCAGAGTTTAAAGATTTTGCCAAAGTAGATGGCGAGTACTTTGTTGATGAGTGGGAACAAAGTGGACTTACAATCAATCTTTACAACGGTGCATCTCTTGTCAGCATAACGGTTGGTGCTGCTGTTGAGGCATCGGCTGTACTTGATTTTGAGTCTGACGCTCTGAATACTACTTATGCGGCAAGTGACGAAACTACTGCGGCGGTTGTTGCGAACCCTGCACCTACAGCCGGCAATGCACAATCTCTTTATTATGAAGTTACCAATTATAATCAGGTTATTTCTTTAGGTACTGTTATCCTTCCGGAAGGTTCTACTTTGGCTGACTACGAAACAATAACTTTTGATGTGTATGTGCCCTCTACGCAGTATAAAGAGTTATTAGTTAAGATTGGAGAATCTCCGCTTTGGGGTAATGGTATTTACAAAAAAATATCTAAAGGCAATGCTTGGGCTTCACTTGCGATTAATCTTACAACAGGCGTAACTACGGATGCCGATGGTGCGGAGTTCGCAAAAGAGGGAGATAGGGGTGGTACTTCGGTATATACAAATGGCACTTTAAACTCATTTGAACTTTCCATTGGTATTAACGCCGCTGCTGCTGATGCATTGGTATACTATTTAGACAATATCAAGTTTATAGCTAAAGCAAGTGCAGGCATTATTACCGTTCCCGCTGTTGCTAACCGGTCCATTTATCCGGTAGAAGGCGGTATTCTTGTAGTTGGTAACGGTGAAAAAGTTTCTGTTTATAGCATTGATGGACGTTTGGTCAAGCAAACCCCTGCCAACGGTAGCACCATCGCATTGGACAAAGGGCTTTACATTGTGAAAACAGGTCATGCAAAAGCAGAAAAAGTGGTTGTGAGATAATATAAAAATTAAAATCCGGACGATTGATTGAATACTTAGTTTTTTCATTATAGTTAGTTTACTTGAATTAAAGAAGCTGCCCGTGATGGGTGGCTTCTTTAATTAATAAAGTTGTAACATGGATGCAAGTTCATGTTACAAATAAATAACGTGAAATCCTGTTAAAATGCGTACCTTCGCCGCAAATATTTAGTTAATTAATTTTTAATATCATTATGAAAGAAATGAGCAAGAAAATCAGGATCTTGTTATTATTCCTGTTAGTGCCGCTATGCTTGTCTGCCCAGACTATCTCTGTGTCGGGTTTGGTGACAGATGGAACGGGAGAAGCACTTATCGGCGTAAGTGTGGTAGAAAAAGGAACCATTAATGGTGTATCTACCGACGTAAACGGTCAATACACATTAACTGTGCCAAGCAATGCTACGCTGGAGTTTAGTTATTTGGGCTATCTGACCGAATCGGTAGCTGTAGCCGGCAAAACAATTATCAATGTTGTTCTGAAAGAAGACCAGAAGATGCTGGACGAAGTAGTGGTGATAGGCTACGGGACGATGAAAAAGAGCGATTTGACGGGAGCTGTGTCTTCCATTAACTCCGATGCTATCTCCAAAACGGTTTCTACCTCCATCGACCAAGTGCTTTCTGGACGTGCTGCAGGGGTGCAGGTGCAGCAAAACTCAGGTGCTCCCGGTGCGGGCAGTTCTATTCGCATTCGCGGTATTAATTCTTTAAATGCCTCCACCGATCCGATTTTTGTTATTGACGGTGTCATTATCCAACAAGGTAGCAATGCAAGGGCTGAAAACAATCCGTTGGCTTTAATTAATCCTGCCGACATTGTTTCAATGGATATTTTGAAAGATGCTTCGGCAACGGCTATTTACGGTGCTCAAGCATCTAACGGTGTGATTATTGTCAACACCAAACGAGGCAAAAAAGGAGCAGCTACTGTGAATTATAATGGATATATGGGTTGGCAACAATTACCCAAACATTTGGACGTGTTGAATTTGCAGCAATATGCTGCCCTTCGTAATATTAAGGCAGAATACGGACAAATTCAAAGAAACAATAATTTTATTCGTCCGGATTTGCTTGGTTCAGGAACGGATTGGCAAAACGAATTGTTTAATACGGCTATGATGCAAAATCATAATCTTTCAATTTCGGGAGGTTCGGAAACAAGTACTTATAGTTTGGGTGCCGGTTATTCCAATCAGGACGGTATTGCCGAAGGTTCAGGTTTCCGCCGGTTAACGTTGTCTGGGAGCTTTGATGCAAAAGCAAAAGAATGGTTGCGTGCCGGTGTTAATTTTGGTTTTTCCAATACCAAACAAAAACTGACCGCTTCCGATGAATCGCTGGTACTGATGGCGATACGTTCTACGCCGGATGTGCCTATACGTAATATAGACGGTACATGGGGTGCTCCGGACGGAGCCTATATGCCGTCTAACCCAATGGCAAGGTCGTTAATAATTGACAACCATCAATATAATTCGGGTGCAAGAGCCAATACGTTCTTAGAAATTACACCCGACAAACTACTGAAAGGATTGTCGTACAGAACAGAATTTTCTTTTGATTTGAATTATTACAACTCTTATACGTTTGTTCCTACTTACTATATAGCATCGTGGGATTCCAAAGAGATAAATGAGAAAACAGATTCAAAACAATATAATGTATATTACAGTTGGCGTAATATTTTCACTTACGACAGAACATTTGGTATCAATAAAGTCACGGCAATGCTTGGACAGGAAATGTCCAAATCCACTTGGGATTATCTGTCGGGCTTTCGTCCCGGATTGCCTACCAATGGTGCTACGGACTTGACATTGGGTGATGCTACAAAAGCAGAAAACAACGGTTACACCGGTGCAAGCTCATTAATGTCTTATTTTGGACGGTTGTTTTATTCCTACAATGACCGCTATTTATTGACTACGACTTTGCGTCGCGACGGTTCATCCAAATTTGCACCCAAAAATCGCTGGGGTTGGTTTCCTTCAGCTGCTTTGGCATGGCGGGCTTCCGAAGAAGACTTTTTGAAAAATAATTCAACCATAGACAATTTAAAATTGCGTGCGGGTTGGGGATTGGTTGGTAACCAGAATATTCCTACAAACACAGCTTGGATGGCTGTTTACAGTACAGTTGCTTCGCCTTGGGGCTCGGGTTTACGGGCAACAAATACGCCTAATGAAGATTTGCTATGGGAAAGCACTAATTCGGCAAACATTGGTTTGGATGTAAGTGTGCTACGCAATCGCATTGAGCTAATCGTTGATTTTTATCTCAAAAAAACCAACAATCTTTTGATGGAAGCATCATTGCCCGGATATGTTGGCACAGGCATACCTGTACAAGGTTTTACAGGAGCAAGCAGTCCGCCTTGGGTAAATTTAGGATCGTTGGAAAACAAGGGTTTTGAAATGACACTGAATACAGTGAATGTGATAACTAAAGATTTCCAATGGAATACGAATCTTGTATTTTCTTTGAACAGAAACAAGGTGATTTCTATGAATACCGCTTCGGGTGAAGATACGCGTTCGGCTGTTGATAATGTTTGGGGTGGTTCTTCTACCATTGTCAACCGCACGGTTGTTGGACAGCCTATCGGACAATTCTATGGGTATGAAGTAATCGGACGTTTTGAAAAAGCCACTGATTTCTATTATAAAAATGCCGAAGGCGATATCGTCCGCACACCGGTCATGTCAAACTTACCCATTGACGAAGAAAATGGCGTTTGGATTGGCGACTATATTTATAAAGATCAAAATCACGATGGCGTAATCGACGAAAAAGACCGTGCCTTTATTGGCAATCCCGAACCCAAATTCACTTATGGGATTAACAATAATTTCGCCTATAAAAATTGGGATTTAGGTATTCAATTAGTGGGCGTGTATGGCAATGATGTGGTCAATTATGCACGCAGATACATGGAAAATCCACAATACAACAATTCTAATTATTTTACGTCTGTATTGGATTATGCACAACTTGGGTTGATAGACCCGAATGGTCCCAATGATTATCGCAATGTGAAAATTATTGGTGGCGATCCGCGCGCACCGCGTATGCCGAGAAGTTCAGCCAATGGTGCCGATTACGATTATGTTTTCTCAGACAGATTTGTGGAAAACGGCTCGTATCTGCGCATTCAAAATGTTTCGTTGGGTTATACTTTACCCCAAAATTTGCTACATAAAATTGACGTGAGCAATGTGAAATTCTATGTGAATTTGCAAAATCTATATACCTTTACCAAATATCGTGGTTTCGACCCCGAAATCGGTACGCAAGGCACAGGTTCATTGAGAACGACAGGCGTTGATAATGGACGTTATCCTTCGCCACGTATTTATACATTGGGCGTTAATGTTACATTCTAAATTTAAAATCGAATATGAAAAAGATAATTTTATCAATAACAGTTATAAGTGCTTTAATATTAAGCGCTTGCAGCGACTTTCTGGATATTAAACAGAATGACAGTATTACAAGTGATGCCTTGTCGGCTGAAAACTTGAACTCGCTTACTGCGCCCCTGTACAATTATGTGTGGTATAGTTTCAATAACAATTTTAATTTGGGTATTGGCGATGGTATGTCTTATAATCTGAACCATAATAGCACGTACATAGAACCATATACCACATTAAATGTTACAGGACTAACAAGTAATTTGCAGGAAGCATGGGGTTCATTTTATAATGTTGTGCAGCTTTCCAACAAAGTAATTATTACCGTTAATTTGGTAGATGCAGACGAAACAGCAAAAACACAATGTATTGCCGAAGCGCGTTTTATGCGCGGAGTTGCCTATTGGTATTTGGCTTCGCTTTGGGGCAATGCGGTTATTTCGGAAGACCCAACACTGCTCGTGAATAATCCGCTGGTGAATACCAATCCGAAAAAAGACGTGTTTGAGATTGCTATTCGCGATTTGGAATTTGCGGCAAAGTATCTGCCCGCAAATTCGAGTGCGGTGGGTCATGTCAATCGTTACAGTGCTTTTGGAATGCTTTCGCGTGTGTATTTGGACTTTTCAGGCTACGTTGCCTCTAATTACGGAGAAAATCCCAACTGCAGCACTCGCGATGAAACTTATTTGGAATTGGCGCGAAAAGCAGCCGAAAAGGTAATTGGCAGCGGCCGGTTCCAACTTTTGCCCAACTATCCCGATTTGTTCAAAATTGAATTTAATAACAATTCCGAGTCATTGTTTGCCTTTCAGTGGGTGCCGGGTGTTAATGGTAATAATAATTATGGTGTTACTAACTCGACAGTTTCCTATATAGCAGCCATTGGCGTTGCATCTGCAGGTGAAGCGTGGGGCAACTATGTCACTGCCACGTATGATGTGCTGAAGGAATATGAAACGGCTGACAGTATTCGCCGCAAAGCAACGTGGATGGGCTGGGGCGATTTTTATCCCGAAATCAATAAAGCAGAAGGCGGATTGCATATCGGCGACGGCGATGGTGAATATAATAACGGACGGAATGCCAATACGGTTTTGAATATCAAAAAAGGTGTTACCGGCAATCAAAAAGATAATGATGCTATTAATACCCGTAATTCGGGGTGGGACAATTATGTATTGCGCTATGCTGAAGTATTGCTCAACTATGCCGACGCCGTTCTTGGGAACAATCCCAACACGACTGATGCCAAAGCGTTGGAATATTTCAATGCCATACGCACACGTGCAAAAATGCCCACAAAAGCGAGCATTGCTTACGAAGACTTGCGCCACGAACGCCGCATAGAATTTTGTGTGGAAGGACGTTATTGGTTTGAATTGGTGGCTCGCTCGTATTACAAGCAACAGGAAGTCGTTAATTACATTAATGCACAAAACAGAAAAACAGATTATGCTTATCTGTTCTATCCGCCCAGCGACTTGCAAGCTGACCCTGAAAGAGATCAAAATCGCGCTGCCGGTACAGCTACTGCGGCAACGTTTAAGTTGCCCTATCCCGAATCGGAACTCATTCAAAATCCGAAATTGGGCGATGCACCTGTTCCTTATGTATTTACGGAAGCAAGAATTACAGATTTGTTCTAATGAAATTAATTTTTAATAGAAAAGAAGATGAAAAATAAAATATTAAAAAATAGATGGATTTTTGCAGCATTGATTGCCGGCATGCTTGGATTTAGTTCCTGCAAAGACGATGATAATGCAGATTCGGGTGCACCTGCACAAATAAACAAAGTATATTTGGAAGATGCTCAATCCAATGTGCCCGACAGAGATTTGGCACCTTACGGCAATTTTGTCCGCTTAGGGCAAACCATTCGTCTCGAAGGCAGTGGCTTTGTGGGAGTTACCAAAGTATTGGTCAATGGGTATGAATTACTCTTCAATCCGGTGTATGTTTCCGATAAGTCGATGATCGTTCAAGTATCAAGCAAAGTGCCGGTAGCCGATGTGGATCCTGCTTACAAAAACAAAATTTGTTTGGTCAAAGGCAGCCATACGACCTATTTCGACCTTGAAGTACGGGCAGCCGCACCCAGTATTACCGGTATTTCGCACACTATGCCGGTGGCAGGCGATCCCATTACCATTTATGGTACCCGGTTGCAGGGCGTTACGAGCATCACCTTTCCGGGCGATGTGGTGGTAACGAGCGGCATCGTTTCTGACGATGAAGCCGGCGAATGGGTGACAGTCACCGTTCCTGCCGGAGTATCTAACGACGGAGGTTCTATTTTTATAGCCTGTGCTAATGGCGGTGCTTATTCGCCGGCTTACTTCAACTACAAGAAAGGTGTACTGCTGAATTTTGATGACGTAAGTACATGGGGTTATAGTGGTGGCGAAGTATCCGGTGACTTGGATGCCACTCTTCCTGCAAGTGGAGATGGACCTAAGTCGCAAGGCAACTATCGGTCGCTGAATAAAGACGGAAAAACAATAGCAGCTTCCGAGTCGACTACTCCCGATGCTTTTTCCAAAGCATGGATGAACAACAGTAAATGGTCTCCTATCCTGTATACGACTTTTTCGCCGGCTACTTCTTGCGACCAGTTGGCTGTGCAAATGGATATTTATTTTGAAGGTACATGGAATTCAGGTGATATTCGTTTTGTGGTTGCCGATGGCTACGGTGTATCCAGTTATTGTATGATTTATGCACCATGGGTGTCGGGAGGGGCACGTGTTCCTTTTGTAAGCCCGGGAAGTTGGTTCACGGTTACGCTACCGCTTAGCGAGAGCAGTGAAGTGAATGCAAGCAATAATTTTGCAGGCAAAACGTTAGCCGAGCTATTAGCAATTGCAGCAGCACAATGGGATCAATCAGGTCCTCACATGGAAAACGGCCCTTGGAAAGGTGTTGCCGCACAAGCGACCGATATAAATGTGTATTTCGATAATATTCGTTTTGTGCCGCTTACAACACCAACATTCAGTGATTTTCCCGAGGAATAGTAATTCAATTAAAAATTACGAATTACGAATTAAAAATTATACAATTATGAAACAGAATAAGATATTAACAGTTGCCGTCCTCGCCGTTCTGACTTTCGGTTTGACTGCTTGTGACGATGATAAAATGAATTGGGGCAAAGACCCGTCGTATGGCGATGTGGCAAGTTCCGAACTGCCCTTGCAATTGCAGGAAGCCATTTCCCGCTACGAAGTGCTCAACAGTTATACCACGATGACGCTTGGCGTAGGGATTGACTTTAATTTGTATCTGAACGATGAAACGTACCGGAATATTGTCAATCAGAATTTTGATGAGATCACTCCCGGAAACGAAATGAAACAGGATGCGCTCATGAAAAATGACGGTTCGCTCGACTTTACGACTGCCGACGCACTCGTTAATGCGTTCAAAACCGCAGGACTGACCGTTTATGGACACACGCTTGTTTGGCACAGTCAACAACGAGCAAGTTATTTGAATAGTTTGATTAAACCGACAATTATTCCGGGTCCCGCGGGTGAAAGTTTGATTGTCGGGGATTTTGAAGACGGTCTGAATGGTTTTAATGTCCCTTTTGGTGATCCTCTCAGTTTAAGTACCGAGGTCGCCATTGGAAATCAATCCATGCAGGTGACAGTTGGCGATGGGGTAGCCGGTAAGTATGACCGGCAAGTCAATAGCCCGCCTTTTGCGATTATCGAGGGGCATCATTACGGCATCTCTTTCTTTATCAAATCAAATAAACCGGGTCAGGTGGGTATAGATTTAAATGGATCTTCCTCTGTTGCCAATCCATACCCATGGGTAAATGTAAACGGAACGGGAATGGAATTAGCACCCACCGATGCTGCCGGATGGACGCAAGTAACTTTAGGTACAGAAGGTTTTGAAGCAACTGCAAATGATGATGCTATGATCTTCCGGTTTTTGTTAGGGGCTGTGAAAGATGTCATTTATTACATTGATAATGTAGAAGTGACGGATTTGGATGCTGCACCCGCCGAGATTAACTTAGTGGAAAATGGTGGCTTTGAAAGTGGTGATTTGACCAAATGGTCGGCCTTAAATGCCGGTGCGGGAATTTCCGTTTCAGCCGATGCCAAATATTCAGGTGATTATGGTTTGAAAGCGATTTCGAGTGCTACTTCGTCTAACGATTGGGATTTACAGTTTGCAGCCGATGCCATTACGTTAGACCCGACAAAAACTTACACTTTTTCGTTTATGATTAAGTCGGACATTGCCGGTAAAGGGCGTATTTCTTTCCCCGGTGGAATGAATGGAAACGAATATCCGTGGTTGGATTGGGACGGAACAGGTACGGCAAGAGACTTTACCACTTCAAGCACATGGAAATTAATCTCTGTGGATGTTACTAACACTACAACGCTAAACTTGCAATTTGATTTGGGCACGGTTCCGGATGTTACCTATTTTATTGACGATGTAAAAGTAGTGGAAAAACCGGCAACGCCGGCAGTAGAAGCTTTAAGAGCAAAATCTGCCTTGCGTGCCGCAACGATCATTGAAAAAACACCGGAAGAAAAGGCTGAAATTATCGGTGCCGTTTTGAATAGCTATGTGACTGATGTGGCAGCCCATTTTAAAGGAAAAGTAGCCGCTTGGGACGTTGTGAATGAGGCATTGAACGAAAACGGAACGGTGCGCACGGGCGAAGAAGACTTGTCTGCCACCAGCACTTTCTACTGGCAATATTATTTAGGCAAGGACTATGCAGTGACGGCATTCAAGGCAGCACGTGCAGCCGACGCCAATAGTGCCGAACTGTTTATCAACGAATACAACCTTGAATCCTCCAACAACAAATTGGAAGGTTTGATTAACTACGTGCAATACATTGAAGGCCAAGGTGCGAGCATTGATGGTATCGGTACGCAAATGCACATGGACATCAAATATACCACCAAAGATGGTATTGACAACATGTTCAAAAAATTGGCTGCAACCGGTAAGTTGATTAAAATTTCGGAAATGGACATCAAAGCAGGCGAGTCGCCCACAGCGGAAGATTATGCCGCACAAGCGGAATTGTATCGCTATGCCATCGAATCGTTCATCAAAAATGTTCCCGAACCACAACGTTACGGTGCCACCGTTTGGAGCATTTCCGACAATGACAAAGAACATGAGTATTGGCTCAAAGGCGATAAACCATGTCTTTGGGATGCTGACTATGCCCGCAAACATGCTTACAAAGGCTTTGCCGACGGCTTAGCCGGAAAAGATGTGAGCGCAGACTTCTCCGGTGATTTGCAATATTAATGTTTAAAACAAAGGTTCATCATAATTTAATTAAAGAAGCTGCTCGCTATGAGTGGCTTCTTTTTGCTGTTTTCTTAATTTTGTTTTTTTGCACATATCAGAAAAAAGTTGTACCTTTGTAGGGCAAATTAAAACATGACAATATGGAAACAAAAACATTGGATAAGGAAACACGAAACAAGATTCGTTTTGTGACGTTTATTATTCCGGAATTTGCGCGTACATATAAGATGAATAAACAAGATGCTTATTTTTATTTGAAAAAATATGGCGGGCTGGATTATCTTTACAAATGTTGGTGGGCTTTGCACATTGATAACCCTTTTTGGGCAGTGAGAGACCTTTATAAAGTTTGCCGTAGCAATGGAGGATACAGATAGATGAAAGTTTTTCACGGTAGCGATACGCCTATTGAAGCCATTGACCTGAGCAAATGTAAAACAGGACGGGATTTTGGACAGGGTTTTTATGTCACTAAATTTCGTCGACAAGCTGAAGATATAGCCGTAAGAGTATCCGAATGGAACAAAACAAACCCTGTGATAACCGAATTTGAATTTAATGAATTTGCCTACAATGATAACGAGCTGAATATCCTCCGTTTCGATAACTACACGGACGAATGGCTTGATTTTATCCTGCTTAATCGAAGCAATATGGAACTCCAACCAGCGCATTTATTCGATATTATTGAAGGTCCGGTCGCGGATGATGATGTAACGGCTCGCATTTATGACTATCTCAATGGTGATGTATCCAAAGAAGAGTTTCTCACAGAACTCAAATTCAAGAAACCGATGCATCAATTGTGTTTTTGTACCTTTCAATCTTTACAGATGCTTAAACTAAACTATGCAGCCGATGGAAAAATCATGCACATTGATGACTATATTCTCGAAGCCCTCGTAATCGAATATAATTTGGAGGATGCAAAAGCTGCAGACCTCTATTATGCTTCAAAAACCTACTCCCAATTGATTGACGAGACCACAGGGCTATTTCAAAAGCCATGGACGGAAGTTTACAAGTTTCTTTTGCAGGAATTAAAACTATAATTATTGGAAGTAAGATGTAACTTTGCATACTAATTTTTAGAATTATGACAAAATATCAACTACTGACTGTATTATTACTACTTTTCTGTCTGACACCTGTGCGGGCAGAAGACGGCTCACGCTTGTGGTTGCGTGCTGATGCCTCGGCTCAAGCAAAAGTAACCGCAAATAAAAAAAGCCCAACCATCGACATTGCTATCAAGGAATTGCAAACGAACTGGCACGGGGACAAGGTCAATCTTGTCATTCCCGCGAAGGCGGGAATCCCCTCGTCTGCGGGACTGACGAAAGAAGGAATGACAGGGGAAGGCTATTCTATTACAGGAGATGCAAAAAAAGGAATTACCATATCTGCGTTTTCTGAGCAGGGATTATTGTATGGTGCCTATCATTTACTGCGTTTACAGGAAACGGGTAGGGTAGAGTACCCTTTGAATATTCAAGAATCGCCCCAATATAATTTGCGCATCCTCAATCATTGGGACAATCTTGATGGCACAGTCGAACGCGGTTACGCCGGACATTCCATTTGGAAATGGGACGAATTGCCGAATACGATTTCGCCCCGATACAAAGAATATGCGCGTGCCAATGCCTCTATCGGCATCAATGCGACGGTCTTGAACAATGTGAATGCCTCGCCGAAAATCTTGACTGCGGAACTATTGGAAAAAGTAAAAGCGATTGCAAATGAATTACGCCCTTATGGCATCAAAGTCTATTTGTCGGTCAATTTTTCATCGCCGGCAATTTTGGACGGTTTGAAAACTTCCGACCCTTTGGATAAAGACGTGCAAGGTTGGTGGAAAAATAAAGTCAAGGAAATTTATCGCATTATTCCCGATTTTGGCGGTTTTTTAGTCAAAGCCAACTCTGAAGGACAACCCGGCCCGCAAGATTTCGGACGCACGCACGCCGATGGTGCCAACATGTTGGCAGATGCCTTGAAACCGTACCATGGCATCGTGATGTGGCGCGCCTTTGTATACAGTCCTTCCAACGAAGACCGGGCCAAACAGGCTTATCTGGAGTTTATGCCTTTGGACGGTCAATTTCGCGACAATGTGATTATTCAAGTGAAAAATGGTCCGATAGACTTCCAACCCCGTGAACCGTTCAGTCCGTTATTTGGTGCGATGAAACATACCGGTGTGATGGCAGAAGTGCAAGTCACGCAAGAATATTTAGGACATTCCAACCACTTGGCTTTTTTGGCTCCAATGTGGCAAGAGTTTTTAGAAAGCGATACCTACGCCAATGGCAAAGGCTCGTTTGTGGCGAATACCATCTCGGCGATTGCCGGTGTGTCGAATATCGGTGATGACATTAATTGGACCGGAAGCCATTTAGCGCAAGCGAATTGGTATGCTTTCGGACGGTTGGCTTGGAATCCGCAACTGAGTTCCGAGCAAATTGCCGATGAATGGATACGCCAAACATTTTCGCAAGACGAATCTTTTGTGGAGCCTGTAAAGACTATGATGCTCAACTCTTGGGAGGCAGTGGTCAATTATATGATGCCGTTAGGCTTGCATCACATCTTTGCGGTGGGTCACCATTATGGACCGGAGCCGTGGGGCATTATTCCCGGTGGCCGTCCCGATTGGCAACCTTGGTATTTTCATAATGCCGACACAATAGGATTAGGATTTGACCGTTCCAGTACGGGAAGCAATGCCGTGTCGCAATATTTTTCTCCGTTAAAGGAAGAATTTAACGATATCAATACTTGTCCGCCTCCTTTTTTGCTGTGGTTTCATCACGTGCCTTGGCAATATAAGTTGCAAAACGGCCGCAGTTTGTGGGACGAATTGTGCTACCACTATGACTTGGGCGTGCAACAAGTACGTGATTTTCAAAAAGTGTGGGACAAACAGGAAAGTTATGTGGATGCCGAACGTTTCCAGCACGTGCAATCTCGTCTGAAAATACAAGCACGCGACGCTCAGTGGTGGAAAGATGCGTGCTTACTCTATTTTCAGGAGTTCTCAAAACAGCCTGTACCCTACGACATTGAGCGTCCGGTCAACGATTTAGAACAATTGAAACAAGTGCGTTTGAATATCAGTAATTACGAAAATGCAAGCAGGTAAGCAACAATCGTAACCATTTTATTAAAATGATTAAATGATTTGCTTTGATTTTTAGCGGGTTTTTTAGTTTTCTTTCAGTTTTTCTACTGTCTCATCAATCAATGTGTAGCCTTTGGGGGTGGCGATGCCGCGCACGAAGTTAAGGATAATTACGCGGGCAAATTCATTGATTGAGATGCGGTCGGTGGGCATAAAATCGTCTACCATCAGGCTCCGAAACTGGCTTTTCATCAGCCACAAACAGACTTCCAAATTGATGTCGTCGCGAATCAGTCCCTCGTCTATGCCTTTTTGAAACACGGGCATAAACACGTCGAGCCGTTCGGTATGCGACTGTTCCATCTGTTGATAAATGCGGTGGTAATATTTTCTCAAATCGTAAATAAACGTCTTGTTGACCTGATGCGTATCGTTCAAATGCTGGGCATACATCCGCATCATAATGGAAATCAAATTTTCCGAACTCTCGGCAATGCGCCGGACTTCAGCACACATTTGTTCGTTGTGCGTGGTCAAACAAGCTTCCAGCAGTTCTTCTTTGTCCTGAAATTGTTCATAAAGCGTCCGTTTCGATATTCCCATGTGGTTGGCAATATCGGACATCGTCATACTTTTGATGCCTTGCTTCAAAAACAAATGACGCGCTTCCTCAATAATTCGATTCCGCTGTTCCATTCCGGGTGCAAAGATAATAAAAAACTTTTGAAACGCCAAAAGTTTTTTGGTTTTATTTTGTCTGAACGGTGATAATTGTCACAGTTTAAGACTCTGCCGTTCATTCGCCAAGATCGTATTTGGAAAAATAGCTTGCGCCTCTGCCAGCAATACGGTTTCGTCGGGATAGCGTGCTGAAAAATGTCCTAAGGCTAATTTTTTGACGTTGGCAGCGCGGGCGATTTCTGCCGCTTGGCGGGCGGTGGAGTGCATCGTTCGTTTGGCACGCGTCCGTTCGTTTTCGCCGAAAGTGGCTTCGTGATAGAGCAAGTCTACACCTTCGATGATTGGGATGATTTTTTCGGTATAGGCGGTGTCGGAGCAGTAAGCATATTTTTTAGGCGCATCAGCCGGGCGCGTCAACCGGTCGTTGGCGATGATTTGTCCGTCGGGTGTGATGAAACCGGCACCGTCTTTAATCGCATTGATTTGACTGAACGGCACCTGATAAAAATCGATCATTTCGCGCAGGATGTGTGCACTTTTGGGTTTTTCTTCAAACAAAAATCCGGCAGTGGGCACTCGGTGTTTCAACGGAATAGTCGACACTTTGAGCGTGCGGTCTTCAAATATCAACATGTTTTTTTTAGGATCAAACGCGTGAAAAATCACAGGGTAGGGGAGTTCCTTGCAAAAATAATCCAACAGCGGGCTAAACACTTTTTCGGCATTTGGCTGTGCGTGAATGTGCAGTTCAGCCGTGCGACCCAGTAGCCCAAGTGTCGAAATCAGTCCGGGTAATCCAAAACAATGGTCGCCATGCAGATGTGAAATAAAAATGTGGTTGAGACGTGTGAAATTGAGTTTCATCGCCCGAAATTGCAGTTGCGTCGCTTCGCCACAGTCAATCATAAACAGCTTGTCGCGCAAGTTCACAACCTGAGAACTGAGCGAATGTTTCGTCGTCGGCAATGCCGAACCGCATCCTAATATATTGACTTCAAATCGTTCCATTTATTTTAGAGTGTAGTTATTAGAGTTTAGAGTGTAGTTATTAGAGTTTAGAGTGTAGTGTTTTATATGTATCATTTTATTCGATGCCTATTAGTTTGTGAATTTGTACACTTAGTTTCCATTGCGGGCGGCTTAGGACTTGCTTGACGCAATAGTTGATGTTTTCTTTTGTCTCTTGCGGATGGTCTGTGAAAATTGGGCTTACAAAGTATTTTTTTGCCTTGGGCAATGAGTCGATTGCGGGCAGTGTATCGCCTTTTTTCAGGGGTAGGCGCACTTCGTCCACTTGTGGATTTATTTGTTTTGCGTACTCCACATTGCCTTTGGGACTGACCACCGTGTAGTCAAATACCGGTGATAATTTCTGTGTGCCATTGCTCTCTACAGCCTGTTTGTAGCCGTTATTTTTGAAAAACCACAGCCTGTCGTCCGTCAATTGCAAGGTCGGTTCGCCACCCGTCCAAACAATCCATTGACACGGAAATTGACGAACAATCGTGTGGATAGCTTCAAGAGTCATCTCCGTACCATCCTCAAAATCAGTGTCGCAAAAATCACATCTCAAATTACACCCCGCCAAGCGAATAAAAATCGACGCCTCGCCCTGCCGGCCGCCTTCGCCTTGCAAAGAATAAAAGATTTCATGTACTTTCAGGGAATTGCAGGTCAAGCCCGCAATGACATTTCTATTCATAATTCTAAACTCTAATAACTCCACTCTAAACTCTACACTCTATGAAGGTTCATAGATGCAAGAGGTTTGTGGGGTTTCGCTGACTTCTACCGCGTACAATTCGGGAATTTCCGGCTTAAATTTTTCGTACAAAAATTGCGCGATATGTTCGGACGTAGGGTGATTGGGCAAAATATCATTGAGATGCCGGTGGTCGAAATGCGCATTGATGTACTGCTTCACAGGCTCCAGAGCCTTATAATCCTTCACAAAACCGTATTTGTCCAACTCTTTCGACCGCAAATGAACCGTAATCACATAATTATGTCCGTGTATCCGCGCACACGGATGATCTGCCCCCAGCATATTCAGTTGGTGCGATGCCGAAAAAGCGAATTGCTTGCTAATCTTATACATACTGCAAAGGTACGAAATAATTGTTAATGGTCAATGGTTACTGGTTAATTGTTTGGATTTTTTGTGTACCTTTCCTCTGTAAAAAAACGTTTTTTTCATTCACGCGCTTGGCAATATCGAAATTTTCATGTAATTTTGCAGGAAGAATCGTAATATTAAATGAATAAAATTGTCGAAATAGATCCTAATTCGGGTTTCTGCTTTGGAGTGGTGAATGCCATTGAAAAGGCGGAATCGGAATTAAATTGTAGGGGCGTATTACACACGCCCTCTGAAAGGCATACGCCTGTATTGTATTGCCTCGGCGATATTGTGCACAACAGTCAGGAGGTTGACCGGCTGAAAAAGAAAGGTTTGCAAACTATCAATCATGCCGGTTTGCAGGCGATGCGTGGCAAAAAAGTGCTGTTGCGTGCCCATGGAGAGCCGCCTTCGACGTATGAAATCGCACGTCAAAACGATATTCAAATTATTGACGCAACGTGTCCGGTGGTGTTGCAACTTCAGAAAAAGATTCGCGAAAAATACCAAACGACTGATTCTAAGCGGTCACAAATCGTGATTTTTGGCAAAAGCGGTCATGCCGAAGTCAACGGATTGGTGGGACAAACGGAGGGCAAAGCCATCGTGATTGAACATAAAGCAGATATTGAACAGCTGGATTTTACGAAAGATATTTACTTGTTTTCGCAAACGACCATGTCAGTGGACGATTTTGAGGCGATTGTGGCTGAAATTCAATCACGCATTCAGCCGTCAGTGAGTTTTAACTACTCCGACACGATTTGTCGGAAAGTCGCCAATCGCATGCAAAGCATTCAGCAATTTGCGTCCAAGCACGATTTGGTGCTGTTTGTGGCAGGCGAAAAAAGTTCAAACGGCAAAGTGCTGTTGAGCGAATGTTTGAAAGCCAATCCCAACACGCACCTGATTTCCAATGCCTCAGAAATTAATTCCGAATGGTTGAAATCGCCCGCATCCATCGGGATTTGCGGTGCCACCTCCACCCCCAAATGGCTGATGGAGGCGGTTGCCGACAAATGTAATCAATTGTAGCCTTTTGCCAAATCAGCAGCTACTTGTTTCAGTTGCGTTTCCACGTCTTCACTTAAAACGCCTTTTTTCAATTCGGCTAACACGTTTTTGTGATTCAGGCGCAAATTTTGCAAATAGGCTGCTTCAAAATCGCGCACTTTGTCCACCGGAACAGATGACAAAAGACCTTTGGTGCCTGCGTAGATGATGGCGATTTCTTCCTCGACCGGCATTGGCGAATATTGCGGTTGAATCAACAACCCGGCATTTTTGCGTCCTTTGTCCAACGTGGCACGCGTCACAGCGTCCATGTCGCTACCAAATTTCGTGAATGCCTCCAATTCGCGGAACTGCGCCTGGTCGGTTTTCAACGTGCCGGACACTTTTTTCATCGCCTTGATTTGGGCGTTTCCACCCACACGCGATACGGAAATTCCGACGTTGATAGCGGGGCGAATCCCTGCGTTGAACAGCCCTGTTTCCAAGAAAATTTGTCCGTCGGTAATCGAAATTACGTTGGTAGGGATGTAAGCCGAGATGTCGCCGGCTTGTGTTTCGATGATTGGCAAGGCTGTGAGTGAACCGCCGCCTTTGACTTTAGCTTTCAGATTGGCAGGTAAATCGTTCATTTGTGCCGCCACGCTGTCGTTATTGATGATTTTTGCCGCACGTTCGAGCAAACGGGAGTGCAAATAGAAAATATCCCCCGGATACGCCTCACGACCGGAAGGCCGACGCAAAATCAGCGAAACCTCACGGTAAGCCACCGCCTGTTTCGACAAATCGTCATAAATGACCAACGCGTGACGACCGGTGTCGCGGAAATATTCGCCGATGGCAGCACCCGCAAAAGGCGCGTAAAACTGCATCGCAGCAGGGTCTGACGCGGTTGCCATCACCACCGTGGTGTAATCCATCGCGCCGTATTCTTTCAAGGTATTCACAATATTGGCAACGGTCGAACCTTTTTGTCCGGTTGCCACATAGATACAATAAACCGGTTCGCCTGCCTCGTAATTTTTGCGTTGATTGATAATCGTGTCGATGCCGACGGCCGTTTTGCCTGTTTGACGGTCACCAATAATCAATTCGCGTTGTCCGCGACCAATTGGAATCATGGCGTCAATCGCAATCAAGCCCGTTTGCAGCGGTTCAGTCACCGGTTGGCGAAAAATCACACCCGGCGCTTTGCGCTCCAAAGGCATCTCGATCAATTCACCGGAGATAGGTCCCAGCCCGTCCATCGGTTGTCCGAGCGGATTAACCACACGTCCTACAATGCCTTCGCCCATCGGAATGGAGGCGATGCGCTTGGTGCGTTTGACGTTTGCGCCCTCATGTACATTGTCTGTAGGCCCGAAAAGTACCGCGCCGACATTATCTTCTTCGAGATTCATCACCACCGCCATATCGCCGTTGTCAAACTCCAACAGTTCGCCCGCTTCGGCAGTTGATAATCCGAAAATGCGCACTACGCCGTCACTCACTTGCAGCACTTTGCCCACTTCCTCAAACTTGACGCGGGTGTCAATGCCTTCTAACTGCATTTTCAGAACTTCTGAAACTTCACTTGCTTTTATATTTGAACTCATAACTTAAATATTCTCAAATCTATTTGAAAAAAACCGCTGCAAAGTTACACAAAATTTTCTATAAAAAAAACTTATAACCCCCAACAATTAACCATTAATCATTAACCATTAACAATTATTTTGTACCTTTGCCCGCAATAAGAAAATTATGTTAATTAATTGGAAATTCATTAGCAAAGTGGTTGGGAGCATCACGGTGTTGGAATCGGTGGTCATGCTCCTTTCGGCGGTGGTTTCCGGTTATTATGGAGAGCCTGAGGTGCAGGCGTTTTTGGTGTCGGCAGCGATTACGTTTGGTGCCGGTTTTTTGCTTTTTGCGCTTAGCGGATTCAAGTATCGGATTCGTGTGGTGGGGAAAAAAGAGAGCTTTTTGGGCGTAGGGTTCACTTGGCTGCTGTTTCCGGTGTTTGGAGCCTTGCCTTTTTATTTCAGCGGCGCATTGCCCAACGTGATGAATGCGTTTTTTGAAGCGACTTCGGGCATTACTACCACGGGAGCGACCATGTTAACCAATATTGACGCCACTTCGCACGGTATTTTGTTCTGGCGCAGCAATTTACAGTGGCTGGGCGGCATGGGAATTATCGTGTTTTCGCTGGCACTCTTGCCTTTGCTGGGCGGTGAAGTGGGACAACTCTTTGACGCGGAGACTTCGGGTATCACGCACGACAAGTTTCGACCACGTATCACGCAGGTAGCCAAGCGGTTATGGGGACTTTATATGCTTTTTACGGCAACGGTGATTCTACTGCTGTGGCTCGGACCCATGAGCCTGTTTGATGCGGTGTGTCACGGTTTTTCGACCATTTCGACGGGCGGTTTTTCGACTAAGCAAGAAAGTCTTGCGTGGTGGCATTCGGGATATGTAGAAACGGTTGTAGCGATCTTCATGGTGCTTTCTGCGACCAATTATTCCCTGCTATATTTTGTGCTGTTGAAAGGCAAAATCAAGAAATTTTTTAAAGACGAGGAATTGCGCTGGTTTTTGATCGCGATTGCGGTCGCCACTTTGTTGGTGAGCGGAAGTTTGTGGCAGGCGAATGCTTATCATACTAATTTCGCCACAGATTTGCGACATTCGGCGTTTCAGGTGATTTCATTTATCACGACGACCGGTTTTTTCACGCAAAATTTTGCCGGTTGGGGTGCGTTTTGTTTGATCATTTTCTTAGTGCTGATGATTGTCTGCGGCTGTGCAGGCTCTACAAGTGGCGGAATGAAAATGGTGCGTGCGGTCGTGCTGTCCAAAAACACCGTTAACGAATACGAACGTCTGGTGCATCCACGAGCCATCATTCCGGTACGCCTGAATGGAACTGTGGTATCGTTTGGAACGGTGCAGCGACTATCGGCATTTGCCTTTCTGTATATGTGCATTATTTTAGTGAGTTGGGGCGTGCTCGCATCCGTTGGATTACCTTTCAAAGAAGCCCTAAGTGCCTCCGTATCAGCGATTAGCAATGTCGGATTAACATTCGGCGCATTGGGCGAAAACGGCTCCTGGATCAATCTCCCCGCTTTCGCCAAAGGTTATTTAGCCCTCCTGATGATTGTAGGCCGTCTGGAAATTTTCACCTTAATAATATTATTCTCTCCCGGCTTTTGGAAACACTGAAAATAGTCACCGGGTGAGACATAAAAAATGATTAATATAGTTGGAGAATTGAACTAAGTTTTTATCTTTGCAGCCTGAAAGGGAAAACTTGTCATTTGAAAGCAACGTGATAGATAAAGTGCCAATTTTTAGCCGGCAACCAAATATTTTTTTCAAAAAATTTGGTAATCCAAAAAAAGTTCGTAACTTTGCGCCAGCTTCTAAACAACAAACTGTTGACAAAGTGTTGTCGGTAATGTTTAGAGGGCGCGATATATCCCAGTTGTAGAATCAGGAAAATTCAACTTTGCTTCGGGGTATGGGCAAGAGCGCTCACGTTTTTTTGTATATGATTCTCATTATATATATCAAGAGCGTGGGTGGCTATTGCTCTCGGAGCATGGGCTTTCCTGAGCCTTACAATTGAGAGTTTTATAGCCCCCGCGCTTTTCTTATTTTATATTGCCGAACTTGGGGACGGAGAGGCAAAAAAATTATGTGCAATGAAAAAAACATTTTTATTGATGTTGGTTACTGTACTTTTGGTAACCGGTAATTGGCCATCGGTAATCGCGCAGGTGTCGATTGGCGATGGTGACGTTCTGAGTGCCGACAGTGGTGTCAGTCTTCAGTTGGATGGCACAAAAGGCGGTCTGCTCTTGCCTCAGGTAGAAATTGCTGATTTAACGGCTTTGCCTGCTGATTTTCCTGATGAGACCGATCCCGATGCCGTCGTTGGCTTGCTGGTCTACAACAAAACAGCAGCCGTTGATGGAGCAACCGATGCCGACATTGTCGTTGGGGTTTATTATTGGTCATCAACCGGTTGGAAATTATTGGGTTGAGCGTTTGGTATTCAAAAATTATGTTTACCTTTGCAGGTAGAAGTTACAAAAAAGTTAAAAAAACATCAGATTATGATATAAACATAAATGTGATACACACATTTTAAAGACATTTTGGGAAAAGCGTTTTTAGCTTTTATTCTTGCTTCTTGAAATCTAGACAATTTCAAAAATCAAACAAGAATGATAGTGATAACGTTTACGCTATATAGCGTGGACTTTATTCATTTATCAGTTTGATTAGGTAGTCTAGAACCTCAAGAAGCGGATAAATTGAATTTTGTCCGCGCTTTTTTTATGTGTGTATGAAAAAAAATATTAAAACAGGACAAAACCGTAGAGTATTTAATTACATAAATTTGAAAATAATGAAAAAGATATTAGTCGTGTTTGTTGCCACGTTGTTGGTAATTGGTAATTGGTTTCTAAGTAATGCGCAGGTCGCAATTGGAGGTGATGGAACTGTAACAACCGGCGCTGTGTTGGATTTAAGTCAAAGCACAGGTGGTTTACTCTTGCCTCGCGTCGTTCTTACGACTGAGGATGCTAATCCATTCGGCGAAGATGAATCTATGGAATTGCCTGACGGGTTGATGGTTTATAATCTCGGCTCTGAAACCGAAGGGGTTGCACTTGATGAAGGTCTTTATGTCTGGCTAAGAAATCTGTGAAAGATAATATAGAATCAGACAAAAAGGCAATCATTTATTTTTTTTATGTCATGTATTAAGGGAATTACAGTTCAAAACTTAATCAAATATCAAAATTTATTCTTACCTTTGCACAAAATATTTAAGCTATGGCAGTTATTAACACAGTGATTGAACGTGCTGAAGAGAAGATGCTTCATTCAGTGACTTATTTGGAAGATGCTTTGGTGCGCATTCGGGCAGGAAAAGCGAACGTTCATATCTTGGACGGCGTGAAAGTGGATTCTTATGGGAGTTTGGTGCCTTTGTCGAATGTGGCAACGATTTCGACGCCCGACGCGAAGACGATTACCGTTCTTCCTTGGGAAAAATCGATGCTGCAACTCATTGAAAAGGCATTGATGGACTCCAACGTGGGCATTACACCCGAAAACAATGGCGAAGTCATCCGCCTGGGTATTCCGCCGTTGACCGAAGAACGCCGCAAAACGTTGGTAAAACAAACCCGTACCGATGCTGAAAATGCTAAAATCGGGATTCGCAACGTTCGCCGCGATGCCAACGATGGTATCCGTAAAGCGGTGAAAGAGGGTACGCCGGAAGACGACGGCAAGGAAACCGAAGGCGCAATTCAAAAGTTGCACGACAAATATCTGAAGAAAGTCGACGAGCTGATTGCAGCCAAAGAAAAAGAAATAATGACGGTGTAAACAGTTACCAGTTAGCAGTTACCAGTTACCAAATTAATATTTGCCGTAAAAACTGTGGTAACTGATAACTGGTAACTGCTAACTGGTAACTGATAGCTGGTAACTGAAATGAAAGGACTTGTTGTAAAAAACACGGGCAGTAGTTATCTGATAAAAACGGACAACGGCGAATTGATTGAGGCAAAACTCAAGGGTAATTTCCGTCTGAAAGACATACAGAGCACTAACCCCATTGCGATCGGCGATTTTGTAGGGATTGAACTCAATCCGGAAGGCGTAGCTTTCATCTACGAAATTGACGACCGCAAAAACTATATTGTCCGTCGTTCGTCCAATCTCTCGAAGCAATCACACATCCTGGCTGCCAATCTCGATCAGGTGTTTTTGATTGTGACGGTCAATCATCCGGTCACGTCTACCACGTTTATCGACCGCTTTTTGGCAACTGCTGAGGCGTATCGCATTCCTGCGGCGTTGATTTTCAATAAGATAGACTGCATCAATACGGACGAGCAGGAATACATGCACGAATTGATTCACCTGTATAAGTCGATTGGTTATCCCTGCTATCAAATTTCGGCGACGGAAGATAAAGATTTGTCGTTTCTGAATGAACTGCTGCACAACAAGATAACGCTGTTTTCCGGCCATTCGGGCGTGGGCAAATCGACGCTTATCAATCGCCTGATTCCGGGCGTGGAACAAAAGACGCAAGCTATTTCGGATTATCACAACAAGGGGATGCACACGACCACTTTTTCGGAAATGCTGGCGTTGCCCGCTGGAGGCTATATTATTGATACACCGGGAATTAAAGGATTTGGTGTGTTTGATATGGCTGCTGCCGAAATTGCACACTATTTCCCGGAGATTTTTAAATTTTCGCATCGCTGCAAATACAATAATTGCACACACCGGCAAGAACCTGATTGTGCAGTCAAGCAAGCTGTGACAGAGCATCTTATCAGCGAATCACGCTACAAAAGTTACCTTAATATTTTAGAAGACGAAAATGAAAACAAGTACAGAGAAGCAACCGCGTAAATTAGATTTGAAAAAGGTGAAGTTGGAGAAGGTGAAACTTGACCGCAAAATTCTGGTGCGAGAAATTCAGGACGATTTTTTCATTTTGATAGGATTATTTCTCTATGCCTTTGGTTGGGTGGGATTTTTCTTGCAAGCCGAAATCACGACGGGAGGTGTAACGGGGATTGGTGCCCTGATCTCCTACGCGACTAAGACGCCGGCCGCGATGCCACTGACTTATTTTGGCATCAATGCCATCTTGTTAGCCATTTCCATCAAAGTATTTGGATTCAAATTCAGTCTGAAAACCATCTGTTGCGTCTTTGTAATGACTTTTTTGCTTTCCTTTTTACAAACCATAATAAAACAGCCACTCGTAGATCAAAGTGAGGGATTTATGTCATGTGTACTCGGTGGTGTGCTTTGTGGCGTTGGCATTGGACTTGTGATTAATTATAAAGGTAGCACGGGCGGCACAGACATCGTTGCACTCCTGCTTAATAAATACTATCATATTTCCATTGGCAAAGCGATGCTGATGACCGACTTAGTGATTATCTCATCGTCCTATTTTATTTTCCACGACATCAGTAAAATCGTTTATGGCTTGATTGCGATGGCGGTGTCTTCTTATACTGTGGATATGGTCATCAATGGCGCCCGCCAGTCGGAGCAGTTCATGATTTTCTCCGACAAATACGACCGGATAGCCACTGAAATCAATAAATTGCACCGTGGATGTACGGTGTTGGATGGCGTTGGCTGGTACACAAAAAAAGACGTTAAAGTGCTTATTGTCATGGTTAAGAAAAATGAAGCGCTTACCGTCATGCGTATTGTCAACGACAACGACCCGAAAGCTTTCATTTCCCAAACCTCCGTACGCGGCGTGTATGGGTATGGGTTCAATCCTTTGAAAGTGTAATTTTATTAAATTTCGCAATCAATTTTTCCGGCCAATCCCGCAAAGTTACAAAGAAATTACTGATTATCAATCAAACACTAAAAAATAAATTGTAAAATAGTTGGCAGTTTCAAAAAAAATACATACTTTTGCGATGTAAACCAATTAAACAGAATATAAACAAATTAAATTAAACAGTTATGTCGATTGAACAACAGGAAGCAATCAAACAGCGTTCGTATGCCGAAGCCATGCGCTACATGAGTAATGCTAAGGAAACGTTGCAAAAAGCCCGCAAGGAAGACAAGTATTATACCGACAAAAAGTATGTGCGCACCGCTTGCGGAACGGCGTATAATGGTGTATTACTCGCATTAGACACCTATTTCGAACTCAAAGGGGTGGAACTGCCCAAAAAGAAGCGCAGGTCTATTGAGTTTTATACTGCCAATGCCGCCCAATTAGATGGAAAACTGCTCAAAGAACTTAATACTGCCTATCACGTTCTGCACTTAGAAGGATATTATGATGGTGAACAAAATGCAATGGTAATAAACAGTGGATTTGATGTTGCCTACGATATTATCGACCACATCAAGCCCAACCACGTGATCGAGTTGCCGCCGGCAAAACATCCAATACTGCAGCGGATCTATTCGTTATTTTTTTGAAACCACCGTCCGGGTGTTTGAAGAAGCATGTTTACACCCACGGCTACAAAAATATCAGTGCGCTGCACCGCTTTTTTTAAATTTTGCACAAAAAA
>JAISKM010000023.1 GCA_031261285.1 Candidatus Symbiothrix sp.
ATTCTTTAAAAATACGCATTAATTCATCCTTAGAACTTTCCTTTTTGTGATGTTCTTGTTGATTTTTAATGTAATTGATTATGCTTTCTTTATCTTTAAAAGAATACGTAAATGCAGCATATCCTTCTTCCCAGGTAGTGTTTATTTTTGATAATTCAACCCCTCTTCGGGGGTTGCGCAAGGGAGAGAGTTGTGCTTTACCCCCAGTCGCCCTATCGGGCTTCACTGGGGGTTAATCATATTCAAGACCTTCGGTCTTTGCAAACACAGGGTTTTACTGGTGAGCCCCCTTTAAGGGGTTGGGGGTAATATTGCGGATAATCATTTTAAATTTTTAAGACAAGAGGCTTTTTCTTAATTTTTGAAAACTTCGTGCCGATTTATTTGGATTGTAACTAAAAAATAGTTACCTTTGCAAAAATTTAGATAAATATGGGTTCACATGAAAAGTTATTAGAGCGATTTTTAAGGCTTCCAAAAGATTTCAGTTGGGAAGAATTGAGCCGTTTACTTAGCAAATACGGCTATGTTCAAAATAACAAGGGGAAAACATCCGGTTCGCGGGTTGTTTTTGAAAAGGAGGATTCGGCAATATCACTTGACTTGCACAAACCTCATCCGAAAAACATTCTCAAACCCTATCAAATGAAGGACGTTTGGGAATTTTTGCAAAGAATTGAAGTGATAAAAAAAGAAACGGACACAATCTAATAAATAACAGTAGTATGGAAAATATATTAAAGTACAAAGATTTTATTGCAACGGTAAAGTATAGTGAAGAAGATGAAGCCTTTGTTGGAAGGATTGAGGGGATTAAATCAGTCGTTTCATTTGAGGGACAAAGTGTTGCAGAATTGAAAGAGGCTTTTCAAGAAGCTGTTAAAAGTTACCTCGCTTTTTGTAGGAGAAAAGGCATTGCTGACGCTCAAAAATCGTATACAGGCATATTCAACGTGCGTATTAATTCCGACTTGCACCGAAAGGCTGCGATAACAGCCAAATCCAAAGGAACAACGCTGAACGCATTTGTCAAGGAAGCTATCGAGAAAAGAATGGAATTTGCATGATGTGAAGAAATAAATCAACTGCCACCGCCCTTACAATGCTTCCAGCATCCGTTTGATGACCACTTCGGCGGCAATTTCGCGGTTGGCGGCCTCTTGGATGACGATGGATTGGGGACTTTCGATGACGTCGTCGGTCACAATCATGTTGCGGCGCACGGGCAGGCAGTGCATGAATTTGGCGTTGCCGGTTAATGCCATTTTGGCTGTGTCGACCGTCCATGCAGGATCTTTGCTGAGGATGTGTCCGTAGTGAGGATCGGCGAATGCCGACCAGTTTTTCGCGTAAATGAAGTCGGCGCCTTCAAACGCTTTCGCTTGATCGTATTCTATTTTGGCGTCGCGCACAAACCGGGAGGCTAATTCGTAGCCCTTTGGGTGCGTAATCACAAAATCCACATCGGCTTCGTTCATAAAGTCGGCAAACGAATTGGGCACGGCTTGCGGCAAGGCTTTGGGGTGAGGTGCCCACGTCAGCACCACTTTCGGACGCGCTTTCGTCTTGTGTTCCTCAATCGTAATCAGGTCGGCAAACGCTTGCAGCGGGTGCGTCGTGGCACCTTCCATGCTGAAAACCGGTCTACCGGAATAGTTTATAAACTGCTGAATAATTTTTTCACTGTAGTCGTCCGCCTTATTTTCAAAGGTCGCAAACGCACGCACACCAATGATGTCGCAATAGCAACCCATCACCGGAATCGCCTCCAAGAGGTGTTCCGACTTATCGCCGTCCATGATCACGCCGCGTTCGGTCTCCAATTTCCATGCTCCCTGGTTCACGTCGAGCACCATCGTGTTCATACCGAGGTTCATGCCCGCTTTTTGGGTGCTCAACCGGGTGCGCAAACTCGAATTGAAAAACACCATCAGCAAGGTCTTATTTTCGCCGAGTGCCTTGTAGGCAAATCTGTTTTTTTTCACTTCGAGCGCCTCCTGAATAGCAATTTTCAGGTCGCCCAAATCTTTCACATTGGTGTATGTTCTCATTTTTTTATTTATTGAAAAAGAATCCACGCATCCTTATATTGGGGGCGTTCTTTTTTGAATACGGTTAGAAAATCATCCGCATCCTGTTTTGTATCAAACTTACAAGCAGAAATGCCGAATCCGCGTTTCAGGGTCATCAATTGAGCCTCCGGAAATGCCGTTTTTTGGAGGCGTTTCAATTCTTCTTGCGCCTCTGTTTCCGTCGACAAGGACGCCACAATCATATAATAAGCCGGTTTCTCAGGAACGGCTGCAGTGTTTGACTTCGCAATAGAATCTGTTTTTTGTTCCAAAACAGGCAGCTCTGTTTCCTCTAATGATTGAGCATCAGCAGGTTGCGTAATATGTAATTTCTCCTTCAAAACAGACCAAGCAGGCGAGATGAGCGGTGCAGCAACTATGCATAGCAGTAACAACAATAGCACAGATATGATAGCTGCCGGCCAATAGTTTGTATGATGCTCTTTCTCAGGAGCGGGAGTAAGCGATTCGGTCGCCTGTGATTCGACCATTTGTGATTTGACCGTTTGTGATTTGTTCACCGGCGATTCGGAGTTGGGCGATTCGGAGTTGGGCGAATGCGATTCCTCCCCCTCCAATAACCGGTAATTGGTAATTGGTAATTGTATTTCTGCGAGCGTAGGCATATAAAAATTGCTCAAACCATAGTTGTCCGCCTCGTATCCGGCGGGTACGACGGGTGGTGAAAACAGTCCGTTAGGCTTTATGCGTTTATTTTTTTCATCCATAACAGCAACAATAAAAAACGACTGCATACACCGCCAACAACAAACTGTCGAAGCGGTCTAAAAATCCTCCGTGACCCGGCAAGGCATTACCCGAATCTTTGATATTTAGATTACGTTTAATCAGTGATTCCACTAAATCGCCCCAAACACTAAACAACGCCACTAACAGTGCCAATGCCAACCATATACAGTGAGCAGTGAGCAGTGAGCAGTGAGCAGTGACCAGTGAGCAGTGAGCAGTGACCAATAATGAGGGGGCTGTGTTGGCAAAAATTAGCGATGAAAGTCCGGCAAAAAACAGTCCGCCCCAAAAGCCTTCCCACGATTTTTTCGGTGAGATGCGTTCTATCAATCGGTGTTTTCCAAATTTCACACCTATGATGTAGGCACCTGTATCGTTCATCCAAATAAAGACGAATAGTGCCAAAACCAAAGTTGGATCATAGCTTCTCCCGGAGAAAGCCAGGAAATTGAGTAACGACAATGGCAAAGCAATATAAATTTGTCCTAAAAAAATAGCCCCCAAATTAGCAACCGGATTGGATTTTTTGGCATAAAGTTCCGCGACCAACACACTCACAATATATAACAAATAAAAACCAAAAACCAATAACCGGTAATCGGTAATCGGTAACTGATAACCGGTAACTGGTAACTGGTAACCGATAACCGGTAACTGATAACTGATAACTGATAACTGATAACTGATAATGAATAAAATCAATCCCCCCAAACAGTGGTGCAACCGATTGATAGATAGATTTTTATGCGTATTTAGCAAGCCATAAAATTCCCACAAACAACACACCGTTACCAATGCAAACAGCGCGCCAAAAGTGTATGGACCGCCAAGAATGCCACCCACAATCACGAGTACATAAATGAAACCCGTTAGCGACCGTATTACACTGTTTTTCATCTTGTCATTGCGGGCTTGACCCGCAATCCCCTATTTAATTAAATCTGCATTTCCATTCCGTTAGGAATGATAGCCCGGCAGAAAAAATGTCCTCTCTCGTACCTGCATGCCGTAGGTATGCAACCTTAATCCTCCTGCGGCGTTTCGCCCAACACTTCCGTATTGGCGTCGGGCTCGATCAAACCTTGCTGTTGCAGGATTTCTTGAGAACGCGACAACCATTGGCGCTTGCCGAAAATTTTCTCCAAATCGTCGGAATAGATAACCTCTTTTTCCAAAAGTAAATCTGCTAATTCCTTGTGCGCCAACTTATTCTGCGTCAAAATTTCTTTGGCGCGAGTATATTGTTCTTGAATAATCCGTTTCACTTCCTGGTCAATCAGCGTTGCCGTTTCGTCGCTATACGGTTTCGTGAATGTACCCCAATCCTGACCACTCGAATCGTAATAATTCAGATTTGCCAAACGTTCGCTCATGCCGTAATACACGACCATAGCGTAGGCTTGTTTGGTCACTTTTTCCAAATCGTTGGCAGCACCGGTCGAAATTTTTCCGGTCGACAATTCTTCGGCTGCACGACCGCCCAACGTGGCGCACATCTCGTCCTGAAGCTGTTGATAAGTAGTAATCTGACGTTCTTCCGGCATATACCAGGCAGCGCCCAGACTTTTTCCGCGCGGCACAATCGTGACTTTCACCAGCGGATTGGCATGCTCCAACATCCAGCTGAGGGTCGCGTGACCGGCTTCGTGAAGGGCAATCGTCTGGCGTTCTTCCAACGTCGTGATCTTGGATTTTTTCTCCAATCCCGCCACAATGCGGTCTACGGCATTCATGAAATCTTCGCGTTTCACAACCGTGGCGCCGTTTCGGGCTGCAATCAAAGCAGCTTCGTTACATACATTGGCGATGTCGGCACCCGAAAATCCGGGTGTTTGACGTGCTAAAAACGCGGTGTCAACTGTTTCGTCTATCTTGATGTCGCGCAAATGCACGATAAAAATCTCTTTCCGGTCGTTCAATTCGGGCAAATCTACGTGAATCTGACGATCGAATCGTCCGGCGCGTAACAACGCCTTGTCCAAAATGTCGGCACGGTTAGTTGCTGCCAGGATAATGACACCGCTGTTGGTACCGAAACCGTCCATTTCCGTCAACAACTGATTGAGCGTATTTTCGCGCTCATCGTTGCCACCCATTGCTGCGTTGCGTCCACGTGCCCGTCCTACCGCATCAATTTCGTCGATAAACACGATACACGGTGCTTTTTCTTTGGCTTTGCGAAACAGGTCGCGCACACGCGAAGCCCCTACGCCCACAAACATTTCCACAAAATCCGAACCCGACAACGAGAAAAACGGAACGTCTGCCTCGCCGGCTACGGCTTTTGCCAGCAACGTTTTACCGGTTCCCGGAGGGCCAACCAGCAACGCGCCTGTTGGAATTTTCGCTCCTAACTTTGTGTATTTTTCAGGATTTTTCAAAAAATCCACGATTTCTTCTACTTCTTGCTTCGCTTCCGAAAGTCCGGCAACATCTTTGAATGTGGTTTTTTTAGTGGCAGTTGCTGATTTGTCGTACATCTGCGCTTTGGAGTTGCCCACGCCAAAAATGCCGCCGGCACCACCTCCGCCACCCATTTTGCGCATCACCCAAACCCACAACAAGACAAAAAACAGGATAGGCAACAGGTTGCCCAATAGATTCAACCAAATACTTCCGCCTTCTTCATATTTGACGGTGGCATCAATATTGTATTGTTCCCTCGTTTTGTCGTAAAAATCTGAAAACCGGTCTGCGGACGGAAGAATTGTTCGCACCGTTGGTTTTGTCGTTTCGCCGGTCCAGCTATTGGTAGTCGTTGCCGGCACGCTGTCGCCAAACACCTCTTTGGCGCAGTCGGGCTTCACTTCGGCAATTACCAAATTTTCTTTGAGGTTGACCGTCATTTTTGAAAAGTCATTTTCGCGCGTATAGCGTTGAAAATCAGACCAGTCGATTTGTTTTTCGGATGGCAGCGTATCTTTATTGGTAAAAAATAAGAACGCTAACACACCCAAAATAATGAGATACACCCAGTTCGGGTCGAATTTCATCTTTTTATTTTTTTTCTTCGTTGTATTCATAAATCATCAGGAATTTCGGTTGTTTCGGCATCTGCCCATAAATTTTCCAAACTGTAAAAATTACGCAGTTCCGGCACGAAAATATGCACAATCACTGTTCCATAATCCATTGCAACCCATTGGGCTTCCTGCATACCAATAGCACCTAACGGTTTTTCTTTCAAATCGTCGGCCACCCTGTCCCAAACACTATCCGACAATGCAGACACCTGCGTTGGCGTATTTCCCTGTGCCACAATGAAATAGTTACAAATCGAGCCTTCCAATTGAGAAACGTCCAACGTCACGATTTTCTGACCTTTTTTCTCTTGCAGCGCCTCCACTACCTTATTAACCAATATTTTTGTTTCGTTCATGTTCGCTTTATATAATTAAGGTGCAAAGTTACAATATTTTTTTGAACTAACAAGTGAAAATGATAGAAGTCAGCGCAATCGCATCAAAAATTGACAATGTTGCTCTCGGACTACGGTTACTTAGCCGGATTCACCAGTAAAACCCTGCGTTTGAATTACAAGCACATCGCCGCTCTCGGAGGGAGCGGGTTTGACTCTATACTGAATTGTCTTTTAGTGGCGTGATCCGGTTGGGATTCGAACCCAAGACCCACAGCTTAGAAGGCTGTTGCTCTAATCCAACTGAGCTACCGGACCAATGCGATTTGCGGGTGCAAAGGTACTAAATAATTTTGAGTTATAAATTATAAGTTATGAGTTATTTTGTAAAAAGTGATTTAAAGGGTGCTTAAGTTAATTATTGGCAAATTATAACAAATAATATTCAGATTATTTTTTTACAAACTATTTGCAGATGTAACTAAAAATAGTTACCTTTGCAAAAATATTTGAGATGAGTACAAAAGATAAATTGATAAAACGGTTTTGTGAACTTCCAAAAGACTTTACTTTTGATGAGTTGGCGAAATTATTAAATGGTTTAGGGTATGAAATAAGCAATAAAGGTAAAACTTCAGGCTCACGTGTGAGGTTTTCTAATGCCGAATTAAAATTAATCATTGATATTCATAAACCTCACACATCCGGAAGCCCGATTAAAGAAACTGCATTGAAAGATGTATATAATAAGTTGGTTACAAACGGTTTAATTAAATAAAAAGGAGGACTAATTATGGACAAATTAGAATATAAAGGCTATTATGGCAGCATTGAATACAGCAAAGAAGATAAAATGTTATACGGCAAAGTTTTAGGTTTGGCTAAAGATTGTATCAGCTATGAGGGAAGCAGTGTTGAAGAGTTAGAAAACGATTTTAAAGCCGGTATAGACAGTTACATTGAAGGCTGCAAAGAATTAGGAATTGAACCTCGCAAGGCTTACAATGGCATCTTGAATATCAGAATCCCATCAGAAATTCATTGCAAAGTGGCTATTATAGCAGAACATAAAGGCACGAGCATCAATGCTCTTATTAAAGAAGCGATTGAGCATAGCATGGAATTACAACTTGCTTAGAGGTTTTCATTGCACCACAAACTCCGCCTTCGCAGCCTCATCTTTGGAGGAATTGCCGACAAACACGGTGAATGTGCCGGGTTCGACCACAAAGTGATTGTCGCGATTCCATAAGCCGAGATGCTGTGGGGTGAGCGTAAATGTGATTGTTTTTGTTTCGTTGGGTTGCAGCGACACGCGCTCAAAACCTCGCAATTGCTTGTCGTAGGTTGTGACTGAACTGACATTGTCGCGGACATATAGCTGCACAACTTCATCGCCGGCACGTGAACCGGTGTTTTTTACTTTCACAGTCACTTTCACAGTTTCGTCGGGACGAATGCTTGTTTTCTCTAACTGTAACTCATTGATTTCAAACGTGGTGTAACTCAAGCCATAGCCAAACGGATAGAGCGCACCATCTACACGGACACGCCCTTTGGTGTCTGAACCGGGCTTGAACGGGAACGCAAACGGAATCTGTCCGACCGATTTTGGGAACGTCACCGCGAGTTTGCCACCCGGATTGTAATCGCCCCACAAGACTTGAGCCGCTGCCGGACCCATAAATTCGCCCGGAAACCAGCCGTGAACGATGGCCGGGATATTTTTTTGTGCCCAGTTGATGGTCGCCGCACGACCGTCAATCAGCAATAAGACGACAGGCGTACCGGTTGCATACACCGCTTCCAAAAGTTGTTGTTGACGACCCATCAGGTCGAGATTGGTGCGCGAAAATTCTTCGCGGACGGTTTTTTCATTGCCTCCCAACACCAAAATCGCGATTTCCGAATTTTTAGCCAATGCAACAGCCGCATCAATGTCTGCCTGTTCATCGGCATCCAATGGAATCGAATACAGTTCGCTTTCGGGAAAATACTTGTCAATGATTTCGCACCCTTTGGAGTATTGCACATCAGCCGTCGGCAGATAGGCTTTGATACCTTTGTAAACAGTCTGAATCTGGGCACCGGAAGGACCGTAGCGGCAAGTCAGGTTGCGCACTTCGTCGGCATTCGGTCCGATGACGGCTACTTTTTTCAGACTTTTCGACAGCGGCAAAAGAGGTGTAGGGTGAAGGGTATGGGGTGAAGGAGCATTTTTCAATAAGACAAACGATTGTAACGCCGCTTGTAATGAAACGGCTTGATGTTCGGTATTATGCACGATCTTATCCACCGTTTTGGTGTCGCCTTTATACGGATTATCGAACAACCCTATCTGAAATTTCACGCGCAAAACATCTCTCACACGTGAATCAATCGTTTCCAACGTGACTTTGCCTTCGGCAATTGCCTGACGCAGGGGCAGGATAAAATTTTTAGGGTCATCGAATTGTGTTCGCACATTCAATCCGGCATTGATGGCTTGTGCCGCCGCATCGACCGGCGTTTCGGCTACCCGATGTTTCGTTTGGATAAATTCCACCGCTTCGCTATCCGATACTACATAACCCTTGAAGCTAAATTGGTTGCGCAAAATTTCCGTCAAAAAATAGGGACTTCCCGTCACCGGAATGCCGTCATAATCATTGTACGAGCTCATCACGCCCAGTGCAGATCCGTCCACAAAGGCTTTGCGGAACGGCTCAAGATAGAGCGACCGCATCTCGCGTGGCGCCACGTGCGGGTCGGTGCGCGTGCCCTCGTCGCGTCCACCTACCGGCACCGAATAGATTGCGAAATGTTTAGGCGAAGACACTAAATTGTTCGCTTGGAGCGTTTTCACTTGCTGCAAACCGAGTTCGCCGGCAAGAAACGGATCTTCTCCGTATGATTCCACCACACGACCCCAGCGCGGATCCTGCGCAATGTCCAAAATAGGCGAATAGATATTGGTGTAGCCCAGTGCATTCGCCTCTTCAGCAGTCACACGGGCGATTTCGGCGATGAGCGAGCGATTCCACGTGGAGCCTTGTCCGCATTGTGCGGGCATCATCGTGGCACGGTAGTGACACAATCCGCGAATCCCCTCATTGGTGTAGTCTACAGGAATGCCCAGACGCGTTTGTTCCACAAACCAACGTTGAATGGTTTGCCGATTGTCGACGCTTACAGCCCATGGAAAGGCAATGCGACGTCCGAAACTGCCCAGCCCATTTGCCTGTTCGTCGATATTGGCGATGCCGTCTTTCCAAATTTCATTTTTCCAAAGTGGAGTAGGAAGTGAATCTTTCAAAACGCGACCGGAGCCATACAGCGTAGCTAATTGACACGTTTTTTCGTCCAAATTCATTTGCGACAACAAGTCTTCAACGCGATCGTTAAGGGCGGCTTGTGGGTCTTCATAGACATCCATTTTGCCGTTTTTATTGAAATCAATCCAAGTTTTTTTATAGATGGATTTTGTTTGCGCTACCGAAACAGTTGCCGTGAAAAAGCACAGCAGGAATAGATAAAATACGTTTTTCATGCTACTAATAATTATAAATTCAACGATGCAAAGATAGCATTTTTTTTTGAACAATGAAACACCATAATTAACCATTAATCATTAACCATTAACAATTAACAATTAACAATTATTTCGTACCTTTGCCCAAAGAATGAAATTAACAATAAACGCATGAAAGTTGCATTTGTATTAAGTGTCCACCTCTCCGACGACGAGCGGGTTTGGTATCAGGAAGCAAAAAGCCTCTCTGATGCCGGCTGCGAAGTGTTCGTTGTAACGGAGGATTGGAAAGCACAACTACTTGACATTCAGCCCAATGTGTTGATTTGCGACCATCCGGGAGCAATTATTTTGGCATATCAATATAAGCGGCACACCACACAGCCCGTCCGCATTATTTACGATGTGACGGAGTGGTATCCCTCCAAAAAATACCTGAGAGGGGCATCTTTTCTTAAGACACGTCTTAAATTTATCGCCTTAATCGCCATCGTCTATTGCATCGCTTGGCTTGTCGATGGATTTATTTTCGGCGAATATTATAAAGCACGCCCTTTCCGCTGCCTGTTTCCTTGGAAAAAATACGTTTATCTGTCCTATTACGCTGACCCTCAACAAATAACAACCTACCCCTTTCGCGACATCAGCAAACAATGTGTGCTTTTGTATGCGGGCACTCTCACGAAAGAAAAAGGGTTTGACAGAGTGATACACGTGGCGCAAACGGCGGCTATCCGGTTTTCAGACACTCGTTTTACCTTGCGCATTTTATCAAAAGAAGAACGCGAAATTGAAAGCAATCTGCCAAATTTGGAGGTGCAAGTACTGCCGTTTCTGCCGTTTCCTGACTTCTGCGCAGAGATTGGCAAAGCCGATATTTTCCTCGACCTGCGTTCAAATGATATTGAAAACACCCATTGCCTCCCCATTAAGTTGTTTTATTATATGGCAGCCCAACGTCCGGTCATTTATTCCAATTTGCGGGCCATAAAGAAAGAGGTGCCTGAAATAACACAGGCCGGACTATTAGTTAATCCGAACGACATCAACACCATTGTTTCACAGATTGGGCGTTATATACACGATAAAACGGAATATCAACGAGCCGGTCAATTGGCGCGGCAATTAACAGAAGCAAAATACAACTGGGCGCGCATAGCACCCACTTTTGTACAATTTATAACACAGAATGGGAACGTTTAATACGAAAAGAAATATTTTTTTCACTATTTTGGGAAAATGCTTGATTCTGCTGCTCAACTTTGCGGTAGTCGTCTATACGACACGTGTTTGGGGGGCAGAGGGACGAGGTCTTATTGCGCTGTTTTTAGCCAATCTCAACCTCATTTCTATCGTAGCAAATGTATTTACGAGCAGTAGTGTGTCTTATTTTTTGCAAAAGACAGGAGCTTCCAAACTCCATTCACAGGCAGCACTCTGGATATTTCTATCTTCTGCCGTTGCAGCTGTGGTTTTTCATTGGATGGGTGATGGCTTGGCACTGTTTCTTTTCATCACCTCCATTTTATTTGGCTTTTTATCTTTTTATTCATCGTTATTTGTTGGTTCTCAAAAGATTAACTACTATAATTGGGTTACAGTCCTTCAACCTTTGCTCCTCTTGCTTTGTATAGGTATCTTTCATTTTACCACCGGTATTTCATATTTTAATTATTTTTATGCGCAAATTATTTCCTTATTTATCGTTGTCGTCATAGCTCGCCTCTTGTCAAAAAAGACCGTTGGAACACTAGCGTTCATATTGGATAAAAAAGTTGTCAAAAAAAGTTTTCGTTTTGGTTTTCAAACAGAGTTGAGCAATCTGTTGCAATTTTTCAACTACCGTTTGGGCTTTTACTTCTTGGGATATTTCGCGGGTATGGCACCGGTCGGCGTATTTTCTATTGGTGTCACGCTTTCCGAATCTATTTGGATAATCAGCCGCAGCATTTCGATGGTGCAATACTCCAAATTGCTTTCAGACGGCAACACGGTCACTGCCCGCAAAGAAACTATAACTTGCTCTAAATACAGTCTTTACGCCTCATTGGCTTGCATTGTTGTCGCCTTGCTTTTGCCTCGGCAAGTCTATATTTTCGTCTTCGGACCGGAATTTTCTGAAGTAAAAAAAACTATCCTGCTGCTTAGCCCCGGCATCTTAGCAATAGCCTGCTCCAATGTTTATGGGCATTATTTTTCTGCTTTTGGTCATCTGCACATTTTGGTCATTAAATCGGCGATAGGAGTAGTAGCAACAGTGTTATTATCACTATTGCTAATTCCAAATTTGCAAATAACGGGGGCTTGCATCGCCACCGGTACAGCACATGTGGTGACCTCTTTCGTACTTTTATATTGGTTTTTCAAAAAAAATAATGACTTATGATTTTTGTAATCATAGCTCATCAGGACAACCCAAACGCCCCTAAAATCCAATAGACAATTGCGGCGAGGAGCGCGCTGATAGGGATGGTGACGATCCATGCCCAAATGAGATCGACCGTCACGCCCCAGCGAACGGCTGACAAGCGTTTGACGGAACCGACGCCCATGATGGCACCCGTAATCGTGTGGGTGGTGCTCACCGGAATGTGGTAATGCTCTGTGAAATAGAGCGTTATGGAACTTGCCATTTGGGTACAAAAACCTTCAAAGGCATTGAGTTTGGTGATTTTATTGCCCATGGTCTTCATGATTTTCCAACCGCCGGACATGGTTCCGAGCGCAATCGCCGTGAAACAGGTGAACGGCACCCAATCGTGAATATCTTCCATGCTCGTCAATCGTACCCAGTCGGGCAGGGCGGCGGCATCAGCCCCTGCCTGCATATTGTAATAAATTAAGGCAATACCGATTACCCCCATCACTTTTTGGGAGTCGTTTAGTCCGTGATTGATGCTCAACCAAGCCGATGAAAAGAGTTGCAAACGCTTAAACAGCGGCTCCGCATGGCGAGGTTTTACGCCTCGCGAAAGGTGCAGAGAGATAATGGTGACTGCCATGCCGGCAACCATTCCCACGAATGGCGCCACGAAAATAAAGGCAATGATGATGGAAATCACCTTGATATTAATGGCAGTCAATCCGCCGTGCACAATGGCTGCACCCGCCAATCCGCCAATCAGCGTGTGTGACGACGACGACGGTATTCCAAATCGCCAAGTGATTAAATTCCAGGTAATTGCGGCAATCAAACCCGCCAAAATCACCGTCAGCGTGACGGAACCTTCGGTCACCACCTTAGACACAGTGTCGGCAATTCCGAAACTGCCATACCAATATTTTGCGATAAAAAAGGCGACAAAATTAAAGAAAGCAGCCCAAATCACCGCTTGCACAGGGGTTAGTACACGGGTTGTCACCACCGTAGCAATCGAATTTGCCGCGTCGTGAAAGCCGTTGATATAGTCAAATATGAACGCCAGAACGATTACTGCTATTAATAATATCATTTAGAGTGTAGTTATTAGAGTTTAGAGTTTAGTTATTAGAGTTGAAAGTGTAGTTTTTCTAAACTCTACACTCTAATAACTAATAACTAATTTAAGCGTATTTTACAAAAATGGATTTCAGCACTTTGCCGGTGCTGTTGATTTTGTTGGCTGTTTTTTCAAGTTCCTGAATGATGTCTTTCAGTTTGATCAGTTCAGCCGTGTTGGTTTCGTCACGGAAAAGCGCGGTGATACCTTGTTCATACACACCGTCGGCAGCCTCTTCCAGGCGTTTGATTTCTTTATAATGGTGACGAAAATGCGTGTTATTCTTTTTGAGTGTATCCAGCTCATACACAGCCCCTTTCACTTCTTGAGTGCCACTTTGAATCAGCTCCGTCATGCGTGTCATACAGGGCGAAAATTGTTCGGGAGAGTAGAGCAGCACCTTCTGTGCCACACGATTGATGACATCAGTCACTTCTTCCATTTTATCGGAAATGGCATTGATGTCTTCGCGGTCAAACGGCGTTATAAAGGTGTTGTTAAGTTCTTTCAAAATTCTGGCAGAAACTTTGTCGCCATTGATTTCTTCCACTTTTATTTCACGACAGAGTTCGTCGCGACGTTCCTTATCTGTGCAGATAAATAACTCGTTGAGTAAAGTACTGGCTTTAACCATGATCCCGGCTTCCTCCTTTAATAAAGGTAGAAATTTGGTATCTGTCGGCGATAGAAGGCTTATGAGGGAATTAAAATTCATGATATAATAAAGTTTTATTGGTATAAAAACAATACACGGAAGACATCTTTCAATGTCTTCCGGTATGTTCGTAAACTTGCATCGCTGAATTACTTAGTAGAAGCGATAGATTTCTTACGGAATTCTTTCAACTGTTTTTCGATATCCAAAGAAGCTTTGCGTGCACGTGTGCCGGCTGCTTTGTTACCTTTTTCTACATGGTCTGAAGCGTCTTTTGAAAATGCTTCGAATTTTTCGCTAATGCTTTTAAATAAATTTTTCATGAATCTAAAATATTAATAATTATTAATAATGTCCGATGCAAAGGTAATGCTTTTTTTAGAAAAAAAAGGCTTTTCGCAATTTTTTTTGCAAAAAAGATGCTTTTTTAACAATTTTTTTTCACTACCTTTGTCTCATCAATTGAAAATAAAGAACAAATATGGATGCTAAATTATTGATACACAATACATTAACGCGTAAAAAAGAGCAATTTCAGCCACTGAACGAAAATAGGGTTGGATTGTACGTTTGTGGACCTACTGTTTATGGTGATCCGCATTTGGGACATGCCCGTCCTGCGATTACGTTTGACGTGCTGTTTCGCTACCTCACACATTTGGGCTATCACGTGCGCTATGTCAGGAATATAACGGATGTAGGACACCTCGTGAACGATGCCGATTCGGGTGAAGATAAGATTGCAAAAAAGGCGAAATTGGACAATCTGGAGCCGATGGAAGTGGTGCAATACTACCTTAACAGGTATCACAAGGCGATGGAAGCGTTGAATGTGTTGCCGCCGAGCATCGAACCGCACGCCAGCGGACACATTATTGAGCAAATTCAGTTGGTGCGTGACATATTAGATAAAGGCTTTGCCTACGAAAGTGAAGGTTCCGTCTATTTTGACGTACCTAAATACAATAAGCAATATAATTATGGGGTGCTTTCGGGGCGCAATGTGGAAGATATGCTCAACACGACGCGTGAATTGGACGGTCAGGACGAAAAACACAATCCGGTCGATTTTGCGTTGTGGAAAAAAGCATCGCCCGAACACATCATGCGTTGGCCGTCGCCTTGGAGCACCGGATTTCCGGGCTGGCATTTGGAATGTACGGCGATGAGCAAAAAATACCTCGGTGCCGAATTTGACATTCACGGAGGCGGGATGGACTTGATTTTTCCGCACCACGAATGTGAAATCGCCCAATCGGTGGCGTCGACGGGTCATGAGGGTGTTCGCTATTGGATGCATAATAATATGATTACGGTGAACGGACAAAAAATGGGTAAATCGCTGGGCAATTTCATCAATTTGGAAGAATTTTTTACAGGCTCACACGCACTCCTGACTCAATCCTATTCGCCCATGACGATTCGCTTCTTCATTTTGCAGGCGCATTACCGGAGCACGGTCGATTTCAGCAACGAAGCGTTGAAAGCCTCTGAAAAAGGACTTTCGCGTCTTTTGGAGGCGTATAATCGCATTGAGAGCCTCCCCCCAGCCCCCTCCTCAAGAGGGGGAGAAGTGTCCGCGTCCAATCGTCATGGCGGGCTTGACCCGCAATCCCCTCATACAGAGTCTGTCATTGCGGGCGCAGACCCGCAATCCCCTGAGGCAAGTACCATCCAAAGCTTGTTTGACAAAAGCGAGGAGGCGATGAACGATGATTTGAACACGCCAATCGTGATCTCGTATCTTTTTGAAGCCGCACGCCTCATCAATTCGGCGGCTGCCGGACAAATGCAATTATCAGCCGAAGATATTCAAAAAATCAAAGCGTTCTTTGATCTCTATCTGTTTGATTTACTTGGAATTAAGAACGAATTGAAAGCTGACAATGCCTCGTTTGAATCGTTTGAAAAAGCGATTGATTTACTGCTCAATTTGCGCTTGCAAGCCAAACAAAACAAGGATTGGGCAACGTCAGACAAGATTCGCGACGAACTCACCGCTCTGGGCTTTGAAATCAAAGACACGAAGGACGGTTTTGAGTGGAAAATTTGATCCCACGCGATTATCCGCACGTCCACTTGCTCCTTATTTGTTATTCTCTTTTTTTTATTGTTTTTTCAAATACATAACTGCATGGCAATTCACCCAACAATTCGGCTATTATGGAATCGTTCCGAATGTAATAGGCCTTTGGAACAGTTTCCGCTATACGAAGTAAAGTTTTTGCAGGATAGTTAGTGATACCAAATTCAGGTTTGAAAACGGCTTTGAATTTTTGTTCTCTCACCGAATCTTCTATTGCTAAGCCAATAACCTTGTCCACAACACCGGAAGCTTCATATTGTTTCAGATTTTCAATAGAATTCATGCAATGCGGGCAAGAATAAGTGAAGGCAAAGACCAAATAGGTGGAGTCTTTGGATGTAGTGATAAAATCTTTCAACACACTTGTTTCTAATGCTTTGTTGGCAAATTTGCTTGTTTTTTTCATTTTACCACCATTCTGATAAGTATAGCCGGACATAAAAGCGACGGCAACCATCACTATCACGATCACCCCAACAGTCCATTGGCTCATCTGCCAATTATTTTCACTCTTTCGCCACACAGCGAGCAGCAAATAAATCAAGACGATGTTGCGAATAAACGTAAAAACAGGCGAAGTGTTCAGCACGGTAATTTTTCCGAAGCAACCACAATCTTCGATGCCGTTAAAAATGAGTCCATACACAAAAATCAGCGTAAACAGTACCACTAACGAGGCACTAAGCAAAGCAGTATATTTCAACCCAACCTGAAAGACGAGCAATAAGCCCAACAAAATTTCTGCCAACACAATAAGCGGAGCCAGAAACCGCAGGCTCTCAAAACCATATTGGGCAATTAAATTAGCAAAATCGTTCACACTTAATGCTTTGGCTATGCCGGATATTAAAAACACGATGCCTGCGATGAGGCTGTATATTTCTATTTTTTTGTTCATGATAAATTTATTAAAATAGAATCGACTTTATTAAAAAGTCGATTCTATCGTTTTTTAATTTGTTTTTATGTCCGTTCTTCAACAGACCGTTAATTTAAATTTAGTTACTAATGTACCTCACAATCACTACCATACTCGGCGTAGAGTTGTTTTGCCTCCTCTTGTATATCAGCACAATCACTATATCCAACCTTTATAAGTGCTTTTACCTCTGCTGCAGAATAAGTGCCACATGCTGTTTTACAGCTACCACTATCACTATCATCATCATCCTTGCTACAAGAAGATACTACAAATGCACCAAACCCAAACATGGCAATCATGCCAACTAATAAAAATTTCTTATTCATTTTTTAATTTGTTTTACGTCCGTTCTTCAACAGACATTTAATTGATAAATTTAATTTTTAGAACAAATACCCGACAGAAATTCCGATGCTGCCGTTTTTAATAGATTCTTTGCTGGAGTTACTCAAATTTCCAAAACCTAAACCGTATTGAGCTTTGATGAAAAATTTGGTATATTGATAACCAACACCAGCATTTATCCCAAAATCCAAAGGATTGAGTTTGCCGTCCCCTGAGCCGAATTTTATGTCTCCACTGTCACTTTCGCCATCGAATTTTTCTTTCACAGTGCCGGAAAGCCCATATCCTACATAAGGACCGGCAAAAATGAAAAGTTTAGAATCGTCAGCAATGCTGAATTTGTACAATGCATTGATTGGCAATTGCAAATAATTTAACGTATAAGTCGAGCTCTCGTCTCCTGCTTCAAACTTAGTCCCTCTTTGAGCGAAAAGCAATTCAGGAGCAATAGAAAAACTTTCGGTAAGTGCAAAGTCAGCAACTACACCTGCTTGAAAGCCGGTTTTCATTTTTGCATCTTTAACATCTCCTGACCAATTTGAGAAATTTAAACCGGCAGTAACACCAAACTTAATCCCCTGCGCATTCATTGTCACAGCACTAAGTGCTATTAACATAACTAAAACAACTTTTTTCATTTTAATTTTTGTTTTACATCTGTCCTTTAACAGATATTTAATTTTTAATTTATTTTGTTTTTTGTCCTAAATGTTCACATACACACATAAAAAAGCGTGGACAAAACTCTAATATCTATCTGCTTTCCGTGGTTTAGAACGACCATGCTACCAAATAAATGAGTTTGCCCACGCCAAACGGCGTGAGCGTCTTCACTTTACTCTCGGTAGCTTTTTGAATGTTCTAATTTCGGAAAGCTAAGAATATAAGCTAAACGCCTTTTCCAATATGTCTTAAAATGTGCGTATTAACACATTGATTTATACCATAAGCCTAATTTTTATTTGTTTTTAATTTGGGTACAAAGTTACAATTTATTTTTGATACAACAATGAATGTGAAAAAAAATTATTATTTGACGAAAAATAAGCGCGAATAAAACAACGGAAACGCCTGATAACCAAAGTGTTGAGCCGGAACCAATTTGGTCAACTTGCTCCATTTTATCGGGTGCATCCTGAAAGGCTGTGCACGTTGCAATGCTAATAAAGTTGTGTGTGAAATGCGCAATGATTGGCATCCACAGACTTTGGGTATAATAAACCAAATAGCCAAAATAGGCTCCCAGCAGCATACGAGGCACAAAGCCATAGAATTGAAAATGAATCGCGCTAAAGATAATGGCCACGACCCAAATGGTCATTACCGGCTTCATTTTATCGCCCTTTTTTAGAATATTGGTCAGTACGCCACGAAAGGTTAATTCTTCTCCAACAGCAGCTAATAAACACATTGTCAATACGTTACGAATAAATTCCCAAACGTTGTTCACATATAAAATCTTTTTCAAAACGGCTTCTACTGCGGTTTCGGATGCCCGCATCCACTCTTCCAAACCGTGCAACGCTTCGGGCAATACCATAGACTGATTCAAAACATTCAACAGATTGATGAACGGATAGACTGCAATCACACTCAAAACGGTCAATCCAACGATTTTCCAATTCACCGGCGTAGTGAGGTGCAGGTAGTTCCAAAGATTGTCGCTAAACAGATAGGCGCACAGCAACGCCGGCAATACAAACACCAAGAGGCTGTCTAAAAATCCGAAACTGTTTAACAACCTGGATACAACCACGGTAATGAGAGTGCCTGCAAACAGGAGCGCTGTCAACACCCAGAGTTGCGTCCTGCGTTTTGCATTTTTGAGTGAAACTTTCATTGAGTTATGAGTTATGAATTATGAGTTATGAATTATGTCATTGCGGGCTTGACCCGCAATCCCCAAAGATTTTACTTCCAATCCGCACCATAGTGCTCCCAACCGCGATTGCCAGCGGATAATCATTGCTCATTCCCATCGACAATTCACAAAAACTGTCTTGATTGGCAAAGAAAAGTTGCTTTATTTTTGAAAACAAGCCGGCAAGAGTAGTAAATTCGCGACGAATTTGCAACTCGTTTTCAGTGTAAGTTGCCATGCCCATCAAACCAACAATTTCTACATTCGGCAACACTGTTCCGTCATTGCTGGCTTGACCCGCAATCCCGTGACACTTCACCACTTTTGCCAAAAAATCCACGAGCTCATCCGGCGCAAAACCGTTCTTTTGTTCCTCCTGAGCGATGTGTACTTCCAGCAAAACCTTGATTAGGCGATTGTTTTTGGCGGCTTGCGCATTGATTTCCAGCAGCAGTTTCAATGAATCTACCGAGTGAATCGTGTCGATAAACGGCGCGATGTATTTCACTTTATTCGCTTGCAAATGTCCAATGAAATGCCATTGAATATCTTTAGGCAAATGTTCGTATTTGGGCACGATTTCTTGAGCGCGGCTCTCGCCGAAAATACGTTGACCGGCATCATAAGCCTCTTGAATGGCACTTTCAGGGAAATATTTGGACACGGCGACCAACTTCACGCGAGGCAGAAGTTCCGCTTTCAGTCGATTCAGTTGTGCCGCAATGCTCATGCTTCAGCGTCTTTGGTTGCATCTGATTTTGTGTCCGGCTTCTTTGTTTTGGTGTCCGCTGAAAATGGAAAAACGTCCATAATCATCGTTTCCGTCACGGAAGCGATGACATAATCTGCCATGCCGCCTTTCATGCCTTCTTCAAGAATCGCAATCGCCTCTTTGACATCGTTGGCTTGTGCCAGCATAGTGCAAGCCGTTTTCTTTTCCGCACCACTTTTTTCATCCAGCGTGATGAAATTGACCTTAAATTTATAATAACGGTCGCCTTTGTCGTTGAAAAACAGTTCGGCAAGCTTGGCACGCTTGATGTCCGTCACCAAAAATTCGCCGCTCACATAGTGCGACACTTCCTCAATAATCCGCGCTTCCGCTTCGGTAAAAGAGAGCGCATCCACCAAATAAGGTTCAGTCACAGGCTTCTGAACACCATTTTCCATCATTTTGTCATACTTGACTTTACATTCAAACCAATTCATATTATTTATCTGATTTATAAAATTTAAAGACTCATTTTTCAGTCATGTTTTTTATGTTTATAGAAAACTGTTATTTTCCAAAATATTTATGAATATACTTTGGTATTTCTTTTGTCCATTCGTCGGGTTTCAAATGAAATCCATGCCACTGGTTTAGAGGATTATCTCCCTCATAAAAAAAGACAATGAAAGTCTTTTTATCATCATCAAAGTTATACATATTTTTTCCTCTCTCCAAAAAACATGGAATTGCGGTGTTTAACAGTGTTTGAGCATTATGCTTTGAACATAGCAAAGGAGAAGCATTCGGTTGGTTGCCTTTTCCATTTTCACCATGTTTGGGATTGAGATTGAATGTTCGTGGCTTTATATCAGAAACCCAATTGACAATATCCTTTCTTGTGGGTATGGATATACATGCAAGTCTATCGTAAATCATATTTGATTCAACCAACAAAAAGGGATTAATATGAGAAGAGAAAGAAAGTATTGCTATTTTATCATGCTTATCTACTACAGATAACACATTATTCACCGGACTAATGGGATAAATTGTCGTTTTATCTGCATCAAAAGACAATCCAAACACATAAGCTTTATTGTTTTTTTCTTTCGCATTTTGGAGTATGACATCTAATTGATTTCCTATTGATTCGGAAAAATTGTCATTTATATCGCCCTCTATGATTTCCTTAAATTCATCGAATCGTTCCTTACTGTAAAATACAGATGCCTTATGTTGATAAGCCAACTCAACAAGTTGGTATAGCTCTTTTAAATAAACATCAATAGTTTTATTTATGGCATCTTCCCAGTCAAAGTCAATATAGAAATGAAAATCTGAATACATTTTAAAATCCCATTAAGTGTTTACGGTCAATTGTAAATTGGTCAAAGAAGCCTGTGGGAGGGTATATGATACGCCCATTTTCTTCTATATTTACCTTTTTAGCGACAGAACAATGCTTTTCGCCATCCATATCCAGATAATAGACAGACACATTATCTTTGGAAATGCCGATTAGTTTCTCTTCAAAGTTTTTACATTGCACTAAAATGCCATTGATAATGTGGTCGCTATGCGTTTCTACGATTATTTGGATGCCACTTTGAGCAGCAAGAGTTATCAATTCTGCTAATTTTGCTTGTCCCTGCGGATGTAGGTGTGCTTCGGGATTCTCAAGTAACAACAAATCGCCTTGTTCAGCTGCTAATATAGCAACGATAATTGAAAGAGAATACGAAACACCATACCCAATATTTTTTGATTGTAGATTTTCTATTGGTTTAGTATCTCCAACTCCTTTGTAGCCATATTCAATGCTTACTTTATCTGCCTTTTTCTCCGATTTGATCGTTATTCTTGGACTTATTTCTCTTTCCCATTCAATAACTTGATCTAATAAATCTGTGCTTGTATTATTGGGATGTAATAATTTGTCTAATTTAACTTTAAAATCTCTGTGTCTTCCGTAATATTCCAAAAAATGAGCAACCAATTCTCCTTGCCCATAATTCAAAGAAATTTGTTTTTCTGTTTCTACCGCATAACTATCCATTGGATAGAGATTTAAACTTGCCCACCGTGCAGAACTGATATATTGAAATTTATGTGAAAACAAAGGTAAGTTCATCTCTAGCAATTCAAATTTATTATCTGATTGACGTGGCAAAAAGGTATCTCCATACCGATCTTCTGCACCAAATATGTAATTAAGCGCAATTTTGTTATCAATTTCAAGAATAAACTCAATCGTTTCATCACTTGCCAAATGATAAAGAGCATCAGCTCCTTTCCCTATATCACAAAGTGGAGCATTTAAATCCAAACCGGAATTAAGCCGCCCTTTTTGGTAGCTTTGTCGCAACAACAATAACGACTGCAAAATACTTGATTTACCGGAACTATTAATTCCGGTAAGAACAGTTAATGGCTTTATGTCTAAATCGGTGTCAAGATGCGATTTAAAGTTCTTTATCTTCAATTTTGTTATCATCGGTAACTTTTATTTTAATGCCATTTATACTCTTATTTAACACTTTTTGAAACCACGAAAAACGAATTTTTACACTATCAGTCGTTCCTGTTCCTCTTGACAACACATTGAAATAACGATCGGTTTTCATTATTTCAATCAAATTATCTTTTAATAGTTCTTTGTTTTCAAATAGTAATTGTATTTCTGTATTATTTAATTTTGCAAAGCTTGTGGTAATAACCTCAAAATACGCCTTGTTTATTGGACTTCTGCCTACATTTATATCTCTTCGTTTTCTAAAAGCGTCATTTCCAAAAATATTAAATGCTAATTTCAATGATTTTTTAAAGTTTGTAGCTATAATATCAATATCTGATTTTTCCATTTTTTCCAATATTTCCATACTTGAATTGATAAAATCGTCCAAGCCAGGAAGATATTGGGTATAATCATTCAAATAAAATGCTATAAAACGACTCACAAAATCACGGTCTTGCATTCTATTTTTAGGAATTTTCTGTTCTGTAGCAGTTAAAAATTCATCGAATTTGGCAAATAGATTAACCGTGTCAATTGCTTTCCCTTGATAAACAGCATTACGAATTTCTTGCGGAGTCAGTTCAAGCCCACCTGTATTTAGCCGTTTGAATAAAATAAACCGAACTTTTCTATCTGCTTTTTTGATTAGGTTTATAGTAATAGGGCGCATATTTATACTACGTTGCAATCCATCATTTAATTCATCAAATGTTAATCCATTCAAATATGGTTTTTCATCTTTTTCTCCTAAAAATTCTAATCCTTGTAATCGTAAATCTTTCTTTATGCAAAAATTATAAATAGCACAACAACGTTGTAATCCGTCAATAATATTCCACGGTTTAACACTCGTATCAAAAAAAAATGCAGGCAATGGTAATCCTAATAAAACAGATTCTATTAAACGACTTTGCATTTCATCTGACCATAAATTTCCTGCACGCTGAAAATCTGTATTCATATTGATTTCACCGTGCTTTATTTTGTCAATTAACGAATAAATTAAGAATGGCGGTGTTTCTATATCTATATCATTAGGGTTGAAAGGTTTAGTTATAACCTCACTGCCAGAAGAAGTATCTTCTTTTTCAAAAACTACCTCCTCTTCTCCATTATCGTTATATATTTTATTTAATTCTTCCATCTAAAATTCAAACTTTAGCATCGACAAAAGTACACATTTTATTCGATCTATACAATGGTTTGGGGATTTTTTTATTCCAAAAGGGAATTATTAATACTTTCAATATAATTCAAAACGTCCTCTCGCCCGTTTTTGTACTCCGATGAGGTGTAAAAAATTGGCGGGAGTTCTTCCCAATCTTCCAGCAAGCGCGTTTTGTAGGCGGTGGTGTTTTCTTTTAATTTGGTAGCTGAAATTTTATCTATTTTTGTGAATACGATTGCCAGCGGCACGCCATTTTCGCCTTGGGTGCGCAGAAAATCCAAATCAATCTGTTGCGGCTCGTGGCGACAATCCAGCAACACGAACAGGCAGGTCAACGATTCCCGTTTTTCCAAATACGTGTCAATCAGCGACCGGATGCTTTCGCGCTGCTTCTTTCCGCGTTGCGCATAGCCATAGCCGGGCAAATCCACCAGATACCACTCGTCGTTGATTAGGAAGTGATTGATTAGCAAGGTTTTACCGGGCTTAGACGAGGTCATTGCCAACCCTTTCTTTCCGGTCAACATATTGATGAGCGACGACTTGCCCACGTTGGAACGCCCGATGAACGCATATTCGGGGCGCAAATCGTCGGGACATTTAGCCACGTCAACATTACTAACTATAAATTCCGCTTTTTTTATATTCATGGGACAACAAAGGTACAACAATATTTTTAATTTGTAAATAAGTTGGAAAAAAACTCAACTAAATAATTAACCATTAACCACTAATCATTAACAATTATTTTGTACTTTTGTAGCAGTTATGACAGACATTATTGAAAAATATTTTTCGGCATTGATGGCGGAGCAACAAGCGCAATTTGCTGCGCTGGGAGACTTGTACGCCGATTGGAATGCAAAAATTAATCTGATTTCGCGCAAAGATATTGAACATTTGTACGAAAAACACATTCTTCACTCGTTGGGAATTGCGCAGGTGATTCGATTCACTGCCGGCTCTAAAGTGCTGGATGTGGGCACAGGCGGTGGATTCCCGGGCATTCCGTTGGCGATTTTATTTCCGGAAGTGCAGTTTGTGCTGCTGGACAGTATCGGAAAAAAAGTGAAAGTAGCGGAAAACGTGGCTCAAGCGATTGGACTAAAAAATGTCGACTGTCGCCACGCTCGCGCAGAAGAAGAAACACGCAAATTCGATTTTGTGGTCAGTCGCGCCGTGATGCCGTTGCCGGATTTGGTAAAAATCACCAAGAAAAACATCGACAAAAAACAACGCAACGCCTTACCTAACGGTATTTTATGTCTGAAAGGCGGCGATTTGCAAGCCGAATTAGCGCCTTTCAAAAAACAAGCCGTCGAATATGAGTTGAGCGACCAGTTTGATGAAGCCTTTTTTGAAACAAAAAAGGTCGTCTATTTACCGCTATAACCAAACAAAATCCCGGCACAGAGTCTTGAACGAACGAAGAATGAAACGACTAAACTTGCTAATTCAGACTCCCGTGCCGGGATTATTATGTAGGATAAGAAAGAGACCCGCACCGGAAAAAAACGAAACGAAACTATGTACAAAAACCCGTGCGGGCTCTCTTTCTTGATAGGATGTATTGTTTTATGTAATTGTTATAGAATCAATCAGTTGACACAGCGCACAGTTTGCCAAGTTGACGCTCCGTACATGCAGCATACATTTGTCAATCTGAATATTCCATTTAAGTTGTTTGTATTCCAGTCAGGACCCATTCCATCAGCCATGATCACTTGGCCGTCTCTTGTAGCACTGGATGACCAGATGCGACCGCCCCTTCCGGAATCTACCCCGGTATTAATAACCCCTAAAAAGTTCATCCCAATCCCAGCAGGATACGAGGCGCCTTGATTATAAGACGAACCTAAATTCATGTTGGATCGCTGTGAGGCCAACGTATACCAATGCTGTGTGTCGGCATTAGCCCCGTTTGGAATTTTCGACAGGTCTGCGAATGTAGCAGGATTCGCATACACGTACGTTAGCATATTTTGCCATTCAGTTTGTGTCGGAATATGCCAGTTTTCGGGACAAATACCTTGACGATTCGTGTAATTCCCATTACCTAAGGAACTAGCCGTACTAGCTTTCATAGCACCGGCCCAAGTGTATAAATACCCTGGCCGACCACCATTGAACAACGTAGTTTTTGCTGTTTCCAAATCAAAAGTAGGTGGTGCTTTATAGCTTGGCAGATTCAAATCCGCACCGTTATAGGTGTAACTGACACCATCTTCTACAGCTTGCGGTGTGTAAGCCAAGTTTTCAGCCATCCATTTTACGCCATTAACCATAATGGTTTGATAACATTGACCGTCGCGGGTATCAAACAAGTTATCTGCCCCTGGGCAAGAAGAGACATTAATTACAATGCCACCGGCCGGAGTTGGAACGACACTAGCAACTTGATTGGATACCACCGTGATAGTAGTCGTTCCATTAGTGTCAAAAGCTGTCACTAAACCGGTATTGTCTACGGTAGCAATACTAGGGTCTGAACTTGTCCAAGTTAAACTTTTATCCGTTGCGTTATCCGGCAAAACAGTAGCCGTCAACTGATACGTTTTACCTTGCTGAACTATCGCCGGAGTTGTTGTTGGAGTTATAGACACGGATTCAACCGGAATACCTACGCGAATAGTAAAAGGATCACTTGAAAGACCATCCAAAGAGGCGGTGATTGTGGTGGTGCCATTATGTATACCCGTAACTGTGGCTGTATTAAGACTTCCTTCGACAGCATCAACAAGAGCGACACTTGGCACATTGCCACTCCAATTGACTGTTGACCAGCCTGCATTGATAGGGAGCACAGTTGCTGTTAGCGTCTGAGTGGCATCCACCGTCACCCAACCAATCGGATCGGCAGAAATAGTGATACTTTCAGGAACCGGACCGCTACCGCCTCCCGAATTAGCCAACGCCCAACCATTAGTGCCTTGCCAAATGTAAACGCCCGGCGCCAAACTTTCAGCACCACCGAGGTTGTAGACCATCAAACCCGATTCCAATAAGTCGGTATTTTCTACAATATCAATCCATTCATTAGGAAGCGCTGTCGCGGTTGACAAAGTGACCCGAGGCAGAAGAAGGCCGCCGGAAGTGGCAGAACTCAAGTCGAGGACAGTGCCCGGCGTGATTGGATCACCGGCATTACCGCCGATTTTGACTTGCGCAGTTACCGGTGAACAGTTACCAATTACCAGAAAACAGGTAACGAATAATACTACTATTTTTTTCATCATTTTCAAATTTATTTAATTAAATACTCTACGGTTTTGTCCTGTTCTAACATTTTTTAATACACACATAAAAAAAGCGCGGACAAAACTCAATCTATTTGCTTTGTGAGGCCTTCGACTGCCTAAAGGTTCAAATAAAATGAATAATGCCCACGCCGAACGGCGTGAACGTCATCACCTTATTCTATAACCTTTTTGAAAGTGTCGAAGTTTCACAAAGATAGAATAAAAGCTAAAACGCTTTTTTCAAAATGTTTAAAATGTGTGTATCACACCTGTTTTTATATCATACGCTGATGCTTTTTATTTTTTTGTTCATCTACCTGCAAAGACAGGAATAGTTTTTGAATACCACACTTTCACCCCAACAATTTCCAACCGGTTGATGACCAATAATAAACCCCGATGGGAATATCAGTGGAAGTAGCTTCATCCACTGCTGCTGTTTTGTTATAGACCAGCAGACCAACAATGGTGTCAGGATCAGTCTCAGTGGGAAAATCAACAGGCAAAGCTGTGAGATCGGTGATTTCTACCTGAGATAAGAGGAGACCGCCTTTTGTGCCATCCAACTCTAGTTTAACGCCCTGAAGTGGTGGATCAGAAGGTGTGCCAATACTGACTTGCGCCGTTACAATGGCATCAGTAGCTGTTATCAATGCTATGATAAACAGCAACAATTCTAAATTTCTTTTTATCATATCTATTTTATTTAAGAATAACTAATTCATACCGGTTTTGCCCAGCCAACCTGACTTTTGTTCACATACACACATAAAAAAAGCGCGGACAAAACTCAATCTATTTGCTTTGTGAGGCCTTCGACTGCCTAAAGGTTCAAATAAAATGAATAAGCCCACGCCAATCGGCGCGAACGTTATCACCCTATTCTATAACCTTTTTGAAAGTGTCGAAGTTTCACAAAGACAGAATAAAAGCTAAACGCTTTTTCCAAAATGTTTAAAATGTGTGTATCACATTTGTTTTTATATCATAAGCCTATATTTTACTTTTTTATTATTAAACTTGATGACAAAGGTAGTGATTATTTTTGAAAGCACAAAGAATTTTTGAAACGTTTATACATTTTTTTGCAAACTTTCAAAAAATGACGCAAAAACTTGCGTCCCGTTATCAGTTAATAGGATTCTTTTTCGTTGGGGAAATCGTGGTTTTTTATATCTTTGATGTAATGAGCGACGGAATTTTTGATTTCATCATGCAAATTGGCGTAGCGGCGCAGGAAGCGTGGTGAAAATTCGGTGTTGATGCCCAACATGTCGTGCATCACGAGCACTTGACCGTCGGTGTGCGGACCCGCACCGATGCCAATCGTAGGAATATGTACTGTTTCGGTCACGCGTTTGGCTAAATCGGCGGGGATTTTTTCCAATACGATTCCAAAACAGCCTAATTCGTCCAACAGCTGTGCGTCGTCGAGTAATTTTTGGGCTTCTTCGGTTTCGCGCGCGCGTACGGCGTAGGTTCCAAATTTGTTGATTGACTGTGGTGTCAAGCCCAGATGTCCCATGATAGGGATTCCTGCCGACAGGATGCGCTGCACCGAATCTTTGATTTCCAGTCCGCCTTCGATTTTGATGGCATCGCAACCGGTTTCTTTCATCATGCGAATCGCCGAATGGACAGCCTCTTTCGAGTTGCCCTGATAGGAGCCGAACGGCAAATCAGCTACCACGAGTGCGCGTTTCACAGCTTTACGCACGGCCTGCGTGTACCAAATCATTTGATCAAGCGTCACCGGGAGCGTCGTCGAATTGCCCGCCATCACGTTGGAGGCAGAATCGCCGACCAATATCACATCCATTCCGGCTTTGTCGATAATTGATGCCATGGAATAGTCGTAAGCCGTCAGCATGGCGATTTTCTCGCCACGCTGCTTCATCTCAATCAGGCGTTGGGTCGTAACCGCCCGCAAGTCTTCAGTGTATGTTGACATTAAAATAGAGTGTAGAGTTTAGTTATTAGAGTTTAGTTTACCACAAAAAACGCACACAAAATGTGTATTCATTATAGAATGTACGCGGGGTATCCTCTGTCTTATGATCATCCGGTTTTATAAGGAAAGTAACATATTCCGGCTCATATTCTACGGTAATATGTTCTTCCCATTTGTACCCTTGATCATCCACAATGAAATCACTAAACGGCAATGGCGATAAAACATCAGAATCCAATCCTTTTGGTACATAATACAAATAGGTATTTAACGAGGCATTCTCTAAAACATAATTAGTGAGTTTAGGTTCGTCAATGGTGTAATAAAAATAATTACCTGTATCGTCGCTTCCTATTTTCCATTGATTGCTTTTAACCGTTACATACCGATTGTGTGTAGTAATATCAACAAATTCTTTTGTTGTGCACGCTGTTGTAAAAAGCATTACCACCAGCGATAGAAATAAAATCTTTTTCATATCCTTTTATTTATTAGGTGCTTGTTTCAATACTGCTGTTAGGAAATCCCAAAACTTTTGGACGGTGGCGATTTCCACCTTTTCGTCCGGAGAGTGTGGAAATTTGATGGTTGGACCGAATGACGCTGCATCGGTGATAACAGGAACGTTCGACATGATGATGCCACATTCCAAACCGGCGTGCACGACTGATACATCCGGTTTGTGTCCCCGTTGTTGTTCAAAAATAGTTTCCATTGTCTTCAAAATTGGAGCCGTCGCATTAGGAGCCCAACCGGGGTAAGAGCCGGAAACTTCAAAATTATCCACTTTGGCATTGTAAAATACACTTTCAATTTGGCTTGTGATGGCTTCTTTCTTACTTTCGGAAGAACTGCGTGCTAAGAATTTTACTTCCGCTTTTCCATCAGCCACATTGATAATTGCCATGTTAATAGATGTTTCCACGAGAGCCGGAAGCAAGGCCACACGATTGATCACGTTGTTTGGGCAACTCACGACTGCATTGATCAGAGATTTTTGTACTTCCCAAGGCATCAGTTTCACACCACTGTGCGATACTTTTTCTGCTTTGAACGAAATCTTATTTTCAATGTCTTTAAATTCAGTATTATATAAATCTTCGTAGCCGGCAATCATTTCTACGATTTTTTCGTAACGTTCTTTGCCATCGACCACGATCGTTGCAAACGATTCGCGCGGAATGGCGTTGCGGAGTGTACCGCCTGTTGCTGACGATAAACGTGCACTGTAAGTCATCATCGCGTCTTTCAAGAAACGGAACAACAACTGATTGGCGTTGGCACGTCCCAAATGAATGTCTACACCGCTGTGACCACCTTTCAAGCCGGTTAAGGACACTTTCACGGCTACGTCTTCTTTTGGAACCCACTCTTCCTCCTGATATTGGAAGCCGGCACTGATGTCGACACCACCTGCACATCCGATAATCACTTCGTCGTCGTCTTCCGTATCCAAATTCAACAAGATTTTACCGGTCACAAAACCGGGTTTGATAGCGTTGGCGCCAAACATGCCGGTTTCTTCATCGCTTGTAAACAACCCTTCGATGGGTCCGTGTTCGATGTCGGTAGCTTCGAGCACAGCCATGATCGCTGCAGCGCCCATGCCATTGTCTGCACCCAAAGTGGTGCCTTTGGCCGTCACCCATTCGCCGTCAATATAGGCTTGAATGGCATCTTTGGTAAAATCATGTTTGATGTCGGAATTGGCTTGCGGCACCATGTCCAAATGCGATTGGAGAATAATCGTCTCGCGATTTTCATACCCTTTGGTAGCCGGTTTGCGAATGCAAATATTGTCTTCAACATCGCGCAATGTCTCTAATCCCAATGATTTACCGAAATTTTCAACAAACGATGCAACCGGATCTTTGTGTCCCGAAGGGCGCGGAATTTGCGTCAATGCGTAAAAATGTTTCCACACATTAGCCGGCTTCAAACCTAAAATTGGATTTTCCATGATATTTTTCTTTTAATTTTATATTGTTTTGAACTGTGATTTTTTTGATTTTGTGATGAACTGTGATTTTTAAAAATCATAGTTTTCATTCAATCAGTGTAATCATAGTTCAGAAATTTTGTTTTTTTTGAGTCCGAGCATAAAGATGCTATACGTGCCGCAAATCACTTCCCAGAGGGCGTGAAGTCCAAAGACGGCGGTGGCAAAAGCGGTGGCTTCGCCACGACTGATGCCGTAAGCCATTAATCCGAAGACGGTGGCTGCTTGCCAGGGTCCTAAACCGCCATTGCTGGGAATTGCCATACTGATGCTGCCCATGGTGAATACGAATAGAGCGGCGACTACTCCTAAATGCGAAGTAAACCCGAAGGCGAAAAACGTGGTGTAAAAATAACAGAAATAGCCCGCCCAAATGCCTAATGTATAGAGTAAAAAGCGGTTTTTCGTTTTCATTTTGCCTACGGTTTTGATGTCGTTCCAAAGTCCGACAAAGAAGTCGATCAATTTTTGAATGAGTTTATTTTCTCTGAAAACCCACACTGAAACCGCAACAAAAGCCGTCACACACACGATTCCGATATAAAATAGAGGCGACGTGAGAAAATCGGGCAAATCAAACGCGTCAATATTTTTCAGAAATACGGGAATGTTGCACACGAAAGCCAACAACAGAATGAGCAACACCATGATCGTGTCAAACAGCCGGTCGATAATCAACGTGCCAATCAATTTTTTGAACGGAATTTTTTCTTTTGCCGAAATCACGCCACACCGCCAAATCTCACCTGCACGCGGCAGAACAAAGTTTACGGCGTAATTTCCCAGCACCGCATAAATCAAATTTGATCGCTTGGGCTGATAACCCAACGGCTGAATCAACAACTGCCAGCGCAATCCGCGAATACAATTCGCCCCTACGCCAAAAAACAACGAAAGCAGCAAAATACCCCAATTAGCGTCTCGCATTTCCATCCACAGGGCGTTAAAGTCTGTTCCTTTGTACAAGAAATACAAAATCACGACGCCCAACGCCAATGGAAGCGTTATTTTTAAGACCTTTTTCAGTTGTTCGCCCATGCTGTGCGTTTTTAGTTTCGCTATCTACTAAGCATTAATCTGTAAGCATCCATTTCATTACGCATCAATGTTGGCATACGTCGCATTATCTTCGATAAATTCGCGACGTGGAGCCACTTCTTCGCCCATCAACATTGCAAAGATGCGGTCGGCTTCGGCAGCGTTGTCAATAGACACACGGCGCAGCGTGCGATGTTCCGGATCCATTGTCGTGTCCCAAAGCTGTGTGGCGTTCATTTCTCCCAACCCTTTGTAGCGTTGCGTATGTACCAGAGCCTCATTGCCGTCGGCATAGCGGTCGATGAATAGTTGACGCTGTTGATCTGTCCAGCAATATTCTTCCGTCTTACCTTTTTTCATCAGATAAAGTGGGGGTGTAGCAATATAAATGTAGCCATTCTCAATCATCGGACGCATGTGACGGAAAAAGAACGTCAAAATCAGCGTCGCGATGTGACTGCCGTCCACGTCGGCATCGGTCATAATCACTACTTTGTGGTAACGTAATTTCTCGATATTCAGTTCTTTAGCGTCTTCATTCGTGCCGATTGTCACGCCCAAAGCGGTAAAGATATTGCGAATTTCCTGGCTTTCAAACACCTTGTGAGGCATCGCCTTTTCGACGTTCAAAATCTTACCGCGCAAAGGCAAAATCGCTTGATATTTGCGTTCGCGACCTTGTTTGGCAGTACCACCTGCCGAGTCCCCTTCGACGAGGAATATCTCGCAGAGTTCGGGGTTGCGATCGGAGCAGTCAGCCAATTTGCCCGGCAATCCACCGCCTGAAAGCGGCGATTTGCGTTGCACCAGTTCGCGGGCATTGCGCGCCGCGTGACGGGCTGTAGCCGCTAAAATCACTTTGTCGACGATAATTTTTGCTTCCTTCGGATGTTCTTCCAAATAGTTGCCAAGGGCTTCGCCCACCGCTTGGTCTACGGCTCCGCGCACCTCGTTGTTGCCCAATTTGGTTTTCGTTTGCCCCTCAAACTGGGGTTCTTGCACTTTCACGGAGATGATAGCGGTCAATCCTTCGCGGAAGTCATCCGGACTGATTTCGATTTTCACTTTCTCCAACAATTTGGACGTTTCCGCGTATTTTTTCAGGGTACGAGTGAGTGCACTGCGGAAGCCTGCCACGTGCGTACCGTGTTCAATCGTGTTGATATTGTTGACGTACGACGAGATACTTTCGTTGTAGGACGTGTTGTAAGTCATCGCCACTTCCACCGGCACATTTTCTTTTTCGGTGATGATGTGGATGACATCCTCGCCAATCAGCGGTTCTTTGGCGGCATCAATGAAGCGCACAAATTCGCTCAAGCCCAAAGTAGAGTAAAATGTTTCACGCTTGTATGCACCTTCCGCATGTTGTAAGCGTTTGTCTGTCAACGACAAGCGCACGCCGGCATTCAAATACGCCAATTCGCGCAAACGACCGGCTAAAATATCGTATTTATATTCGAGGGTGTTAAAAATCGAAGCATCCGGCCTAAATGTAATGGTGGTTCCCCGCTCGTTCGTTTCTGCCACCACTTTTAGTTCGGAAGTTGCCTTGCCGCAAGAAAATTCCTGTGCGTACACTTTACCGTCCCGGCGCACCTCAGCGCGCAGATAAGTCGACAAAGCGTTCACACACGATACACCGACTCCGTGCAAACCGCCGGACACTTTATACGAATCTTTATCGAATTTACCGCCGGCATGGAGCACGGTGAGCACCACTTCGAGGGCAGATTTCTTTTCTTTTTCGTGATAATCGACCGGAATACCGCGACCATCGTCTTTCACGGTAATGGAATTATCTTCGTTGATGAAAACGTCAATGTTTTTACAATGTCCCGCGAGGGCTTCGTCAATGGAGTTGTCCACGACTTCATACACCAAGTGGTGCAACCCTTTTTGACTGGTGTCGCCAATGTACATGGAAGGACGTTTACGAACGGCTTCCAATCCTTCCAATACCTGAATACTGTCGGCCGAATACTCGCCGGTGTTATGTTTTTTTTCTTTGCTCATTATGATTTATTTTGCAAATGTTCTTTTTAAAATTCGAGAACAAAGGTACGCATTTTTTTTGAATAAAACAAAAAAAGCCAACTCTTTTTTAGAGTTGACTAATTATTTTTAGATGCCTCCATCCGCAGGAAACTTATGCCAATTTATTGACACGATGCGCCAATTTGGATTTCAAATTGCCTGCTTTATTTTTGTGGATGACGTTTTTCTTCGCCAATTTGTCCAACATTGCGCTCACTTTTTTGTAGAGTTCGGATGCTTGTGTTTTGTCGGTGGTTGTACGCAAATCGCGCACGGCGTTACGTGCTGTTTTAGCGTAATAACGGTTGCTCAAGCGTTTGCTCAACGTTTGACGGATGCGTTTGATTGATGATGTGTGATTTGCCATCTTTTAAATCTTGTTCTTTAAATTTGTTTATGTTTGTAGTCCATAGGGGAGTCGAACCCCTCTTTCCAGGATGAAAACCTGGCGTCCTAACCGATAGACGAATGGACCATATAGTCTCAAATGCGGGTGCAAAGATACGGCTTTTTTTTAATTCTGCAAACTTTTTTAGAAAAATTTTACGATTTTAGATCATTTTTTTCAATTCATAATTCATAATTCATAATTTATAATTATTTTTGTCGCATGTTACATAAGACAAGAGCCATCGTGTTGCGCCGGTTGAACTACAACGACACCTATTCTATCGTGCGCGTTTTCACAGAGGAATTTGGGGCTGCGTCCTATTTGACCTACAAATCGACAGGTAAAAAGTCGAAAATAGCGACGTCTTGTTTTCATCCGTTGGCGATTTTGGATTTGGAAGTGGAGCACCAAAACGCCCGTGACATTCAGCGTTTGAAAGAGGCGAAAGTCCATTTGCCGGTTGTGTTTTTACTTAATAATCCCATTAAAAGTGCTGTGAGCCTGTTTTTGGCAGAATGGATTGGCAAGGCGGTGAAAGGGGAACAAGCCGACAAATTGTTGTTCGATTACCTGTTGCAATCCATCCAGATATTGGATTTGTCCGAAAAAGAGTATGCGAATTTTCATTTGGTATTTTTGATACGGCTGACGCAATTTCTCGGTTTTTATCCGGATGCAACCGGCTATGTTTCAGAAACTTATTTCGACCTTTTGAACGGTCTTTTTGTGCCTGTTAAGCCAACTCACGTTCACTTTTTAGACTTGGAAGAAAGTGCGTTGTTTTTTCAACTCTTGAACCTTAATTACGACACGATGGCCGGTTTGCAGCTCTCCGGCAACCGGCGCAAAAGCCTTATCATCCGCCTGACAGAGTATTATCGCTTGCATTTAGTCGTTTTTCCCGACATCAAATCGCTCGACGTGTTGCACGAGGTGTTTGGCTGATTACAATATATATTGTACCTTTGCAAGAAATTTTGCGCTGGGAATTGCGGGTAAGATTGCGGATCGTAGTCTGCAACGCAATGACGGCGTTTTCATTTGCCCCGGTAGTTCAACGGATAGAACGTTGGTTTCCTAAACCGAAAATATGGGTTCGATTCCCATCTGGGGTACTGAGACGGAGGAGTTGTTAAAATTGCCTCCGTGTTTGTTTTTAAATTCTCGTAACTCATTGGTGTGAACGTAGAGCGCTATCAATAAAAAAATTAACATAATTTAACGCGTCGACCCTGGTTTTTATAAGTGTTATATCAGTTGTTTACAAAATTTTTCGTATTTTTGTTCCCGAATAACATTAAAAAAATTGAATATGACATAATCGCGTAGCAATACGCACAAATTAAAGACATAATAATAATTGAGCTTTTTAGCTCTTATTCTCCTTAATTCGAAATCTGGTAAATTTCCCTTGAGAATGAGTAGCGAAAGTTCACGTCTTCGGGCGTGAATTGTTTCGTGCTTATTTAAGGGAAACGGTTTACCAGAGCCGGAATTAAGAAATAAGCAATCAACGAGCAGTTTCACGCTTTTTTGTTTGCTTAAGTTTAAGAGTTTTGAGGCATAAACTCTTAAAGCAATGACAAACAAGGTTTTCAAAATACATTCAATAGTTTTATCAGCCATGCTAATAGCATGGGGTTGCAACCCCTTGTTATTGGTGTGGCTTTTTGTGTGATATGGGCAAGACCTGCGAATCCGTAAGAGCAGGGGAAAAAACAAAATTTGATGGAAAGAGAAAACGAATTCGATTTTACAGAAAGATTTATAAACTATTTAATTTCAATAGGTTATCCAAAAGAATCAATAGTAAATGAATATGCTATCAATAAACGCAATCATGTTGATATTGCCATTATTGACCCTACTACAAACATTATAGTACAAATTTTTGAATTAAAAGGAATTTTTTCCGAAAAGGTTTTCAAATCTGCACAAGAGCAACTTAAATTTTATTTGGCTGAGATAAAAACATCTGTACCTGCCTATATGGTTTTTAAGGAAGATGCTTCTCAATCATTTAAGATTATTGATTATAATTCTTTAAAAGATGTAGATTTTATCGACTATAATCTATTGTTAAACAAAGCAATAACAACAAAAAACGGATCAATAGAAGAAAAGAAAAAAGAGAAAATCAACTTATTTAAACAGATATGTTGGTTTGAAGCATTAATTCTTGCAAGTATAATGTTTTGTAAAAAGACAGGAATACTCTGTTTTGAACTATCTTGGATTGATTTAAGCATGATAGGCACTGCGGTTGTATTAAGCCTATTGCCTTTTTTTGGCAAGATTGCTTTTAATGGTTTGGAATTTGTGATAAGAGATGAAAATAACACGGAGAATGCCCGAAAATCCAGTAAAGAGTAGGGGAAAGAAAAAATGAATTTATGAAATTATTAAATTTAAGCGAATTAGAAATTGGATATTTTGTTGCTCTTAAATTAAGAGAATCTGCACCTTGCATGGCAAGAGTGTTAAATATCAATGGTATTGATGATGTTGACTTTGAACTATCAAATGAATATATGGTAGAATATCGCAGTGGAAATGTTGAACAAATTGTAGCAATTCCATTGACCATTAATTGGTTATCTTCTCTTGGCTTTGTACGACATTTTCAAAAACCAAACTTTTTTGGACTTCCAATTGGTGGCTTTCTTATTGAAGTAGAAGCTTCCACAGATGGACTAATTGATAAAATTAGCGTTTGTGAGAATGGTGTAAAATACGAAAAACGATATGATTATGTACACGAAATGCAACAGGAAATATCCCATTTAAACTTAATCGTAGAATATGAATAAAATAATGGAACAGAAATATTGCGTTTTTATTGATGTTTTAGGTACAAAAAACATCATTCAACAAAATAAGTATTTTCAGGATACTAAAATTAGTATATTGAATAGCATTTTTTCTGATTTGGCTTCGAGTGTTGCAACAGCAATAGAAGATACTAATCAACTTTTTACGAAGAAGATATTTATTCGTTCTTTTAGCGATTCTATCTATTTGCATTGTGATGAATTAGAACCTCTTATATATGCAACTGACAAAATTTTCAATGCGGCTTTCAATATGTATTCAAATTTTACGCAAAAAGAGGAATACACTCCTTTTATAAGGGCAGGAATAGCAAAAGGATGGGTTGTTGACTTTAAAGATATAGGTGGAATAATAAACAAAACAGGAGAAGTTAACCCTGTGGGCTTAGGTGTGGTGAATGCCTATGAAACTTCTGAAAAATCCAATCTGTCAGGGATGAGAATAATTCTTTCAATGGAAGTATTTAATGATTTACAAGCAAATCCTATCGACACGTCTAATATCCATTACAAAAAAGAAATAGATATATTTCACAGTAATGTGCCGACGCCATATTATTTAAAACAGATAAGTGAAGATAGATGTGGAAATCCAACTCATTTGTATGAACTAATATGGAGTTACCAAGGAATGAACACTTGCACGTATGACTATGTGGATAAAATCAAAGGTATTGCACCTTCAATTCCTGATGCTGCAAAAAAACATTTGAAAGCAACAGCACAAGTATTACTTGATGGATTACTCTTAACTGATTGTAATTCTCAAGCGGGAAACAAATTTAGCCATGCAAGAAATCAATTAGAACAATTAATAAAATAATGAAATATGGAAACAACAGGTAAGTATGTAATAACATACACTATTTCGGACGTGACAAGCAGAGAACAATTGGTCAAGTTTCTAACGGAAGAAAAATATTTATCCGATGAAAAGGATACTTCAACCTTTTTTGCTCAAGATGAAAAATGTGAAAGGGTAACTGCAATCAAAAGTAGCATTAGAAATTTTTGCAATCCGGAAACATTTATTTTCAACAAAGAAACAGACCATATTATTTGTTACTATCCTGAATGGGATGGTAAGATTGCTAAATTGTATAGAGTAAATATAATTTGATAAATATACACAATTATGAAAAAAACAATAATTCTTTTGGCAATTATTGGGGGGTTATCAATACTTTTATGGTTGGTAGCATATTTAGCGAAGCCGTAAGAGCAGGGAAAAATAAAATAAAAAAAATGTCAGGAGCAAGAAATTTTGAAAAGCGATGTGAGCAATGCGGAAAATTAGTTCATATCCAAGAGTATTTTCTTACCGGTGGGCTCGGTGCAAAAGAAAAAGAAGAAGCCAGCTGTCCTAATTGTCACAGTTTATTGTATAAAGCAATGACAGAAGGTGGGTTTAGAACTTCTCTAATTGAAGAAAATAGTATTAACAATAAAAAATAAAAAATTATGGGATATTACAGCGAATTGGCAGCAGAATTGCAAGAGCCGCAAAAAAATCCGCGTTTGGCGGAATTATTAGGAATTACCTTTGACGAGTTGGAACAAATGGAATATAATCTTATTCCAAACAAGGAATCTGACAAGTTTGACGGAATTTATAGTGTTGAAATAGACACAGAAAAAACACCCCAAGAGATAATTAATAAAATTAAGAACCTTGAAAATGGGTGTAGAGTATATGTTAATGCCATTGACTTGGAATATGACGATGACTGTGATAATGAAATTGACGAAGAAGAAAAGGAAGTTGATAAAAACGATGAACTTTTAAAACATTTTTCTTTTGGAAAAACAATCATTACTGACAAAGGAATTAAATTTTCCTTTTTAGCAACAGAAAGAGAACTTGATTTTTCTAAATTATGGAGATTATTGGGAAACAATGAAAAGGACTACGTGTTTGATATTTTATATCACATTGGAACAAAAGATATTTCAGACGATGATTACAATGATTTTTGTGTTGCCTACTTACAAGCATTAAAATTATCTAAAAATAAAGATTTTGCAATTAAATCACCTGTTTATGGCGACTATCAAAAGTGTTTTATGAAAACTGTCAATAATTCAGGTCACAACGTGAATATGTGTATTGTTATAGATGAATCAGATTTATTAGAAAAAAATTATGACTCGAAATGGTGATTTTGACGAGAAAACAAAAGAAATTATTGCAAAAAGGGCCGGTTATCGTTGTAGTTTCCCGAATTGTAATAAAACTTTAGTTGGTCCAGGTAATACTTCTGATGGCATTATTACAATAGGGGAGTGCGCTCATATTTTTTCTGCTGTTCTCAAGGGACCAAGAACAGACGGTGGTTTGAGTAATGAAGAGTTAAAAAGAATTGAGAATGGAATTTATGTATGCCGAAATCATCATAAAATTATTGATAGCAAGTCAAAAGAAAATAAATATACTTCCGATTTACTGACACAATACAAAAACAGGCACGAATTTCTTATTTCTGCAGAATTAGGAGAATATATGTATCCTTTAAATTGGATTAACAATATTAAAATAGCAGGAACAAATATACGACAAGAATTGAATATTAATTTAGGTAAGGTTACATTATTTACAGGTGATAATTCTACAGGCAAATCAACAATAATAGAAATGTTGAATTCTTGTTTTAGCCAAAAACTATTTCCGCGATGGAATCAACCTGCTACTGAATTTTCATTAGAGGTTCAACTTGATAATCCTGTTCTTTCTAAATTCAAATCAGTAATAAAAAATAATCAACTGACTTATAATATAAGAGGCGAAAATAACCCTTTTGTTCCTTATGATTTTTTTGTTTTGCATTTGAGAGATTACAAAGGAAGAACAAAAATAAATGTCAAAAAATCTGATGATATAAAGCAAATTGCAACTATACTAGGACTTGATAGAAATTTTGTTAAATCTATGCTTGAAACCACAAACGTTAATTCTGGGTTAAAAACAAAAAGTCTTAAAATACAGACAAAACGAAAAACACCTTATCCTGTTGATAAACTTATTGTCATAGATAAAAAACGTAAAATTCCATTTTCTTTTTGTCAATTATCAAGTTCAGAACAAGCAGAATTAGTATTAGATATTGCTATTAGTTTTGCCAAAGAAATATCAAAATTTAAGCCCATTTTATTCTTGATGGATTGGGTAGGAATCGGTATTTGTGCTGACACAATAATTAAACCATATATTGATTATTTACAAAGTCAAGATGCGCATTTTCAATCAATTTTAGTTTCTGCCAATAGCCGTTCTCAATTAGATTGGAATGGATGGATGATGGCAAAATTTAAGAAAGAAAATGGGATAGTTAAGATTATTCAAAACAAAAAATAATAAATAAAAACATAAATCATTATGACAAAAAAACTCATTTTTTCAGCACTCTGCTTTTTCGCAGCGCTTACACTCTCCGCCCAAACATACTCCGGCGGCTCAGGCACAGAAGCCGACCCCTATCTCATTTCTTCAAATGCAGATATGGCGGCTTTGGCTACGGCTACAAATGGCAATTCGTCTTATTCTACCGGCAAATACTTTTTGCTTACACAGGATATTACGGAGGCTGTTACAACTATTATTGGCAATTCTGATAGTCGCACTTTCAAAGGTATTTTTGATGGCGGTGGACACTCCATCGGCGTAAGCATTAGCACTACTACTGTAAGTTACGCAGGTGTGTTTGGCAATATTTTTGGTGCGACCATTAAAAATTTGGGAGTAACCGGAAGCATCACAAGAGCATCAGCAGCATCTAGTGCTTATGTCGGCGGTATTTGCGGAATTGCTCAGGGTAGTAGTACTATTTCCAACTGCTACAATACGGCAAGCATTTCAGCCACTACTACCAATTCTTCAAGTTATGGGGCTTATGTCGGCGGCATTTGTGGATTTGCTCAGAGTGGTAGTGTTATTTCCAACTGTTACAATACAGGAAATGTTACGGCATCGGGCAATCCATCCTTCACTTATGCCGGTGGCATTTGTGGATATTTCATTGGTAGAAAAATCAGTAATTGCATTGCTGCCAACACAAGCATTACAACAGGCACAGTTGCCTATGCCGGAAGAATAGTTGGGATTTTCAGCAGCAGTGCTAGCGCTATCGAAAATTGCAATGCATCTGCCTCTATGTTAGTCAATGGAACGACAAGAAGTAGCACAAATGCAAATAGTGAAGATGGGAAAGATTTATTCGGCACTGAGGAAATTCTAAATACGATTGGAACCTTAAATGCAAAATATATAGCCTATGGCGATATTTTGAATATAAACGAAGGTAATTTACCCATTAATTTTCAAGTGTCAGATAATAACATTGCAGAAATTGCGGGAAGTGTTTTGACTGCGAAAAAAATAGGAAATGTCGTAATAACAGCAAATTATAATTATGAAAGTGTAGATTATCAATTTGAAATACCACAGATAGTCAACAAAGCCCAATTAACCATTCAAGCCGATACCCTTTCTATGATTTACGGAGAAACGCCTCCGCAATACACTTGCCACTATTCCGGCTTCGTCAACAACGAAACCGAGTCGGTATTAACCAAACTACCTGCGTTTTCATGCAGCGGCACTTCCGCAAGCAATGTCGGCAACTATACCATTACGCCATCAGGCGCAGAAGCCGAAAATTATTCGTTTACCTACAAAAACGGACAGTTGCAAATCGGCAAACGCGATTTGCAGGTAATTCCCGATAATCTTTCACGAGTTTACGGCGATAATAATCCGGCGCTCACTTTGTCATACAATGGTTTTGTGAATGGCAATACGGCATCGAATATATCAACCAAACCCACGGCAACTACCGTAGCTACAAAAACAAGTCCGGTAGGCAATTACGAAATTACCTGTTCCGGGGGAAGCAATCTTACCAACTATCAGTATGTTTACGAAAAAGGAAATCTGGAAATCGCACCGGCTCCACTTACTGTTACCGCCGATGGGAAAAGTCGATATTGGGGTGTAGAAAATCCTGTATTAACCTTTACTTATTCGGGATTTAAAAATAATGAAAATCAATCCGTATTAACGGAAACGCCGCAAATTTCCTGCACGGCGGAACGTTTGTCGCCTTCGGGACAATATCCGATTACAGTTAGCGGCGGTGCTGCGCCCAATTACGAAATCATTCGCGTGAATAGCATCTTGACCGTTGAAAAAGACTCGCAAATGGCGACTGTTAAATTGAACTTTTCCAACCCACACATTATTCAAGGCATGAATACTGCCCTGCAAGTGACAGTGGAACAGGAAGACCCTTTGGTTTCCTTCCAAACCGACATCACTTTTCCCGATTTTGTGACGGTCGATTTGGACAATGTTTCCTTGTCTAATCGTTGCAACAATGCGCATATTCTGGATGCGGTAAGAGTATCGAGCAATCCGAACAAATACCGGTTTTTGATTTATTCGCCTTCCAATGCGTTGATAGCAGGCAACAGCGGCACATTGCTCACTATTCCCATGACCATTGATTGGAAGGTTTGTCCTGCCGCTTACAGTTACTATCCCGTTTCGACAAGCGCAACAACGGCTATTACCTTTCTTTCGGAAAGCGAAAAACCGGAAAAAACGCTTGCCAACACCTCTTCAACATTCGCTACTCATAAATTGGGCGATGCTGATGTCGATGGCAGAATAAGCATTTCGGACATTGTGACGGATGTGGATTATCGCTTGGGCAAAAATCCGGCACCTTTTCTGTTTGAAGCGGGAGATATGGATGCCAATCAAGCCATTGACGTTGCCGACCTTACGCCTTTGTCCGACACGATTCTGGTGCAAATACCGTTTTTAAATAATGAAGGTTTTGAAAACGGCACAAATGATTGGGTAATAGTGAACGGCTCGCAAACCAATAAATGGTATCGAGGCACGGCTACGGCACATTCGGGCAGTTATTCCATGTATATTTCCAATAACAGTTCTGCCAACAGTTATTCTACCACCTCTTCAAGTATCGTGCATTTCTATCGCGACATTACGGTTGGCGCAAACGACAAAATTTCTTTCTATTGGAAAGGTGTAGGTGAAAGTAATTACGACTATTTGACAGTTTATTTAGTCAGTACAACAACTACACCCACAGCAGGTACTTCTATCTCAACCGGTTATTCGTTAGGTACTTATTACGGCAATAGTTCATGGCAACAAGCCACAATTACGATTCCTGCATCGCAGGCAGGCAATAAACGGTTGGTATTCAGTTGGCGCAATAATAGTAATGCAGGTTCAAATCCACCCATCGCTATAGATAATATAGAATTTTCATTCTTACAGCCCAATACAAAGGCAATGGTAAGTGCAAATTTCAGCCATCCCAATGTGGTTACGAACATGAGCACCGATTTATTGCTGACACTTGACAATGACGAGCCGATACTCGCTTTTCAAACCGATGTAACGCTGCCCTCGTTTGTGTCAATGAATATAAATAATATGGTATTGTCCGACCGTTGCAATAATTCATACACAGCCCGTGCGAAAAAAGTATCGTCAAGCCCCAATACTTATCGCGTTCATATTTATTCCACGAACAATACACCCATAGCAGCTGACAGCAGCAGATTAATCAGTTTGCCATTGCAGATAGATTGGACTGCAATTTCGGCTACTTATGCCAATTATACGGTTTCGACAGCCTACACTTCTGCCGTTTTCTATCTCTCGGAAACCGACAAACCGGAAAAAGCCATCGCCAACACATCCACGACATTCTACATCCACCGCATGGGCGATGTAAATATCAACGGCACGGTAACGATTTCGGATATTGTGGCGGAAGTGGATTATATTTTGGGCAAAAATCCGCAACCCTTCCTGTTTGAAGCTGGCGATATGAATCATAACAATGCCATCTCGATTTTGGATTTAACACAGAT
>JAISKM010000026.1 GCA_031261285.1 Candidatus Symbiothrix sp.
GTTTCGAGCAGCGCAAACAATTCGCTGCCCGAAGCCGCATCGCCTGCGATTTCGATATTCTGTTCCCTGTTCGTCAGCGAAAACCGGAGACCCATGCGGAACAATTCGTGGTCGTCAACTATGATAACTTTCATCTCATGTATAATTTTTTTTACGTGGATAGGCTGCAAAAGTAACATATTATTCTTGCTTTACAAAAATTTCTACCAAATCTTTGTAATCGGCAATACCAATCACATTTCCGTTGCCGTCTTTGCCAATGTAGATTTTGCCGCCCTGCGCATTAGCAAAGCCGCAAATCCAATCAAGGTAATCATCGTGCCAACTGCTTTTGTATTCTATGTTTTGATGTGAGGGCATATAGTTTTTATTTCTTTGAATTTTCCAACAATGCTTTTAATTCTGCTTTTTGCGGTAAAACCGTACTGTATTTTGCAGCAAAAATCTGATTTTTATCTTCGGGCAATGTGATTTCAACCAAACTTTCATTTTTATTCTTACACAAGATAATGCCGATAGTCGGATTTTCCAACTCATTTTTTACAAAACGGTCGTAATAATTGACATACATTTGCATCTGTCCCAAATCTTGGTGCGTGAGTTTCCCGATTTTCAAGTCAATCAGCACGAAACATTGCAACAGGCGATTGTAAAAAACAAAATCAACAAAATAATGTTCTTCGTCAAACGAAAACCGTACCTGCCTACCGCCAAAGAAAAATCCTTTGCCCAATTCAAGCATAAATTTTTCGATTTTGTTGATAATTTCAGTTTCAAGCGTAGTTTCGGAATAGGAACTTTGCTCGTCTAATCCTAAAAATTCCAACACCAACGGCTCTTTGAGTAAATCTTTCGGATTTTCAACCATCTGCCCTTCCCGCGCCAATCGCCAAACTTCATCTTTATCTTTGCTCAACGCCAAACGCTCGTATAATCCGCTATTGTATTGACGTTTGAGTTCTTCAAGTTTCCAGTTATTCTGAAACGATTCGATTTCATAAAATTGCCGTTCCTGCTCGTTGTCTATCTGCATCAGAAAAAGATAATGCGACCAACTGACAGGCAACAATTTAATGTCTTCATCGCCGAAAATCCTCAAACTGTTTGAGGATTTTTGAAACACTTCGCAATTCCTCAACTCGTTTGAGGATTTTGAATAGATAAGGAAAAAGTTGCGCATACGTTCCAGATTTTGAACGGAATAGCCCTTGCCCAATTTTTGCGTAAGTTCGGCAGAAACATTTTGCAACAGATTTGTTCCGTATTCGGCGCGTGTTTCGCCCTGCTGATATTCTTCCACAATCAGTTTGCCAATCAAATAGTTGGTACAAATCATTGCGGAATTGGCAACGCGGGCAACGCCCGATTTTGCCTGCTCAATCAGATTTATTATTTTATCGGTTAATGTCATTTTGTGTTCTGTGTTTTGTGTTTTGTTTTTTGCAATATTCAAAACTTTGCCCGTCAACTATGATAACTTTCATCTCATTTATAATTTTTTTTACGTGGATAGGCTGCAAAAGTAACATATTATTCTTGCTTTACAAAAATTTCCACCAAATATATTATAATCGGCGCCACTGAGAAACATTCCATATCTTCAAGATATGGAATGTTTAATCTGGCAAAACCCGCAATGACGCCCCACAACGCCATTTTAACATTTCATCCAAGTATTTCTACTTAGGCGCATCTAAGTAGAAATACTTAGATAAATTGAGTAGAAATACTCATTGACAGGTCTAAAAACCCGCCGTACCTTTGCAGCGAAATTAAATTAGAATTTAAAATGAACAAAAAAGACAAATTAAAAACAGACGACATTGTGGCGCTCGCACAGCACGCAAAGACTTATTGCAGCCTGCTTATCATGCAGTGCGACAGTTGGATGCCACCCAAAGATTATACTAAAGAGAACAATATTATTTCCAATTTAAAAATTAATAAAAAAAAGACAATGAAAAAGTTATTATTTATCGCAGCGCTCGCCCTTGTCGGCTTGAGCATCTGTAGCAATGACGCACAGGCGCAGTTTACCAAGAAATTGGGTAAAGCAGTTGAAAACTCGGCAAAGCGTACCACCGAACGCAAAGCCACACAGAAAACGGATGAAGCCGTCAGTAAAGGCATCGACAAAGCCACTGACCCCGACACCTATAAACAAGAAAAGGACGGCACGAAACAAGCCGCTCCCGAAAGAGCGACCAAATCGTCCGCCACGACCGAATCTTCCGGAGGCGGAGACAGCAAAGTGAAGCCGCAAACAGTGTCCAAACCGAGCGCCGCAGCCATCGCCGCCGACCCCGGAGCAAGCGACAACACGATTGATGAAGGTTTTACACGCTCACGGGCGGAGATTCGTGCCGCTTATGAGCAGCTATCCGACGCTTATTTTATACCTTACTATTACCCTGGATTTACAGAAAATAACTTCTATTTTCTTAATGAGGGATTGGGTGATGCAAGTGGACGAAATATCCCTCTTGAAACCGTTATCATTGAATTACGTGACATGGGAAGTTTTATAGATTCTTATATGTCAAGAAATGGGCGGTGGGGTTATTATTACTATGAAAAAATTAAAACCCCTGATACTCGTGATGAATACGGAAAGGAGGGTTATGTTATATCAGGACAGAGTTTCCTTAATGCTCAAATTGCTATGTTTGCTGCCGACCCCGAAGGGTATGTTCCTTACAATATGTTTGTGTACGGACGTTTTTTGTTTAATACATTTAATGGTTATTGTGTTTTCGTAAAACAAAATCGTGACAGTTGGGATGGCGTATCACTTAATGATGGCAAAAAATTAGTCATTAATTGGCATGATTGGAATTCAGGTATGCGAAGTGAAATATCTCGTTTAAATAAGGTACTGAACGGACAAACTCCTTTTGCCGTATTGCTCAAATCTGCTGAGAGATGGAGAACAGCAATCAAAGAAGGCGAAGCCAAAGGAGATAAAAACGGGCTTAGAGGAAGTAGATTAGCATATCATCGTTTTGAAATTATTATGGATGATATAGAAGGACACCCGAAAAAAGTGGAAAATGATGCATATTTTTCTCTAAAACGCGATTATAAAAAGTATGAAGAATTGTATGAAGAATGGTATGAAAAAACAAAGACGCCGGAGCCAAAACAAGCTATGCCCAAAGCCGGTATGACGAATGCAACGCTTGAATCACAGATGTTATCCGCTGCCAAAGCACAATGGGGAGACTGGAATCCTGTAAAAGTAGTTATTCGCGACTCCCAATGGACAATAGACAAAACCGCAGTAGGTGGTATCCTGCGTCGTCGGTTGACATGCTTTTTGATTTGCAAAGA
>JAISKM010000032.1 GCA_031261285.1 Candidatus Symbiothrix sp.
CTTCCGGATAAGTAGCCGTACAATACGTATTGCCGGAAAGACCTGTGATTGTACCTGTACCTTGACCGCTACAGGTGTAAGTACCACCACCCGAACTGCCTAAAGCCGTCCAAGTAGAAGTGACATCGTTGTAAGTATAGACTGTGTTATCAGCTTGACTGAACACCATCATGCCGGCTGTGCGAGTAGCGGCAGTCGTGTCTGTCACTTGTGGCAACAGCAATCCGCCATAGCCTTGACTTAAATCCAGCACTGACCCGGCCGTGACAGAATCGGTTGCACTACCAATTGAAACTTGAGCAGTTACCAGTAAACAGTTACCAGTTACCAACAAGCAGATTATCGCGAACAGTGTCATTGCGGGCTTGACCCACAATCCCATCCGTATTCTTTTTAAATTATTGTTTTTCATTTGTTTGTAATTTTATAAATTTATTTTGTTTGTTCCCTGCATTCCGTAGGAATGGTAGCTCGGTAGAAAATCATGTTCGTCGACCATTCCCGCATGCCGGAGGTATGCCACCATCTCCCCCTTGAGGGGTGGTGGTGGGCTGGTAGTAACCATTTTTTTTCCTCCCGTGTTCTTTCGGGCAGCAGATTTAAACATAAAAAGGGCGCAGAAACTATTAGTTTATCTGTCTCGAGGTATCTGCAAACACCTGTCTTACAAATAAACAACAGCCCTGCGCCCTTGTGTGTATCTAATTTTATTGTATACAAACGAAGAACGCAAGCATTTGTTGTCTATCACTTTGTAAGACATTGAAAATTGCAGATTTTCGAGACAAAGTAATATCTTAAACGCTTATCGTTTAACTCAAAATGTCCTTTTCAACAGACAACGCCATGTCTGTTTAGAATTGATGCGAAATTAATCATTTTTTTAGAAACTACCAACTATTTTCTAAAAAAATGAAAAAAATCGTAATCATAAAGATTTATTTTTCTGGGATAAACTCACACATCCCTTACACACCGCACGGACACGTATGCATCCCAATCTGGTAGCCCAGCATCCATAGGCGGCGTGAAGAGCATGGTCCATTGAGTATCAGAAACCAGACGGAATGGTCGCTGTTCACCCTTTACTCTGAAATATGATGCCACGTCCCAATCACGCGCTTCCCCCCTCACCGTATATTTGCCATTATGATAGAACATGCGGTAACCCGCCATTGCACCCGTTCCAGCGAACCAGGAGTTTCTCTCGGGAAATGTGAGATCAACAACACCATTTACGAGCAATCCCCAGTCGAGAGTGGTAGGCACACGCCAAGCGCCACCCAATGAATCACGGCAAATATCTACGGCCGGGTCGATAGCCACAGTTTTACTGTAATAATATCCACGAACCTCATCCTCATCAGTATAAGATGTATAAGAAGCGCCAGCCTCTTGAAGGTTGGTTAGCGTCCAGCACAAGTTTTTCAAGTCGTTTTGAGCATAAGGATAACTACCAATCGGATAGACAGTACCGGAAACACCCATGACCGAACCACTGCATGATGTGGGTGAGGGTGTAGGCTCCGGTTCACCACCTCCGCTGCCTGATCCTCCGGAGCCACCGCCGGCGCTCCAGGCAGAACCGTTGTAGGCGTAAATTTTTCCGTCTGTTTTGTTGTAAACCAGCATGCCGGGCTTTCTTAACACAGCAGTAGCTGTGTCTGCACTTACAATTTGGGGCAATAACAAGCCGCCGGCATCAGTGGCTTGTGATAGATCTAACAACGCACCCGGTGTCACGGTGCCGTCGCCACCAATGGCCACTTGGGCAGTGGCCAGTGAACAGTTACCGGTTACCAGAACACAGGCAACTGCCAACGCAACTGTCATTGCGGACTGGATCCGCAATCCTCTAAACAAAATTCTTTTTTTCATTTTCTTATACAATTAAAATTAATAGTGCTAATTCAAATTGTTTGCCCTGTTCGTTCACATACACACATAAAAGGAGGGCGGACAAACTCAATTTATCGATCTTAGAGGTCTTAAGCTACCTACACAACCAAATAAACAAGAATGTCCGCACTTTATAGCACGAAGCCTCCATTTTATTCATGATTGTGTTTGAAATTGCTTAAGTTTCTAAGATCAGAATATTCCCCCAATGTCTTACAATGTGTGTTTTAACACATTATTTTATCATACGCCTATATTTTTTACGTTTTTATTCATATTCTATTATGGGATTCCCGCCTGCGCGGGAATGACAGTGCAAAGGAACGTATTTTTTTTGAAACTACCAAATTTTTGACTAATTATTTTTTTTGGTGTTATTTTTATAGCGCCTGTCCCCCAAATAAAAATATGACACAAAAATACCGCTAATTTTGAAAAAAATCATGGCTATCTGGCAAAAAAGGAGTTGCAGAAAAAATCGGCATACAAAAGTGTGTTGAGTTTGATAGCCAAGGGGGAAGCGGAACGAGTGAAACGGGGCGTATTTCGTCACTGACAGTGAACCAATTTTTCAATTGTACAAATTTCTATCTATCTGAACAATATCCTATCTACACTTTGCCTATTTTTGTTTTTCTTTGTGCGTTATTTTATTTATAAAGATACAACAATGAAAAATACAGCAATCTTGCTTTTCTGTTGTTTGACTTTCCTGTCGGGAAAAGCAGCAAACAGACAAATGGAGCAATTAGACCGCGGATTGGTCGCCGTGAAAACGACTGACGGCGTTTTTCTTAGTTGGCGTTTATTGAGCGATGAGCCTCAGAATTTGCCCTTCAATATTTACAAAAACGGTAACTTGTTAAATGCAAAACCCATTACCGAAACGACCAATTGGATCGATAAAGACGGAACGATTTCCGACGAATATGTTGTGAAGACCGCCGGCAATACGTCCAAAGCGGTCAAACCCTGGGAAAATCCGTACAAAATTATTCAACTCAATCGTCCGGACACGATAGAAGATTATGTGCCTAATGATTGTAGCGCAGGTGATTTGGATGGCGATGGCGACTATGAGATAGTGGTTAAGTGGAACGCCCGTTCGCACGATAATTCGCACAACGGACCTACGGACAATGTTTTTTTGGATGCTTATAAATTGGACGGCACGCAACTTTGGCGCATTGATTTGGGTAAAAATATTCGTGCAGGAGCGCATTATACTCAATTCATGGTGTATGATCTTGATGGCGACGGCATTGCGGAAATCGCCTGCAAAACGGCTCCCGGAACTATCGACGGTAAGGGAAAAGCAGTTGTGTTGGGCAATGATGACCCGCAAGCGGACTATCGGAACGAAAACGGTCACATCTTATTTGGACCGGAATATCTGACGGTTTTTAATGGAACGACCGGTGCTGAAATCACGACGATTCCTTACAATCCACCTCGAGGCAACGATTTGAAACGTGTCTGGGGCGATGATCACGGCAACCGTTCGGATCGCTATTTGGCTTGCATCGCCTATTTAGATGGTGTGCATCCTTCGTTGGTGATGTGCCGGGGCTATTACACGCGTGCCGTACTTGCGGCTTATGATTTCAAAAACGGGAAATTGCAGGAACGCTGGGTTTACGATTCCGGTATTGAACGCGACACGCACCATACGGCTTTTGGACAGGGCAATCACAGTTTGGCAGTAGGCGATGTGGACGGCGACGGCTTCGATGAAATTAGTTATGGCGGAGCCGCGATTGACCACGATGGAACATTATTGTATTCTACCGGCTTAGGGCATGGCGATGCACATCATTTATCGGATTTAGATCCCGACCGTCCGGGTTTGGAGTTTTTCCAAGTGCACGAAACCAAGCCCAATCCGGCAGGCGTGGAATTGCGAGCAGCAGGAACCGGCGAATTACTTTTCGGGCGACCCACCACGATAGACGTGGGACGTGGGTTGGCTGCCGACATCGACCCCAACCACCGTGGATTTGAATTTTGGAGTATCGCTTCCGACAGCGTTTACACCATCAAAGGCGAAGTAATTTCCACCAACCGTCCATCCGTCAACTTCCGCATCTATTGGGATGGCGATTTGCAAGACGAACTCTTAGACGGCACAAAAATATCTAAATGGAACGGCAACGGAACGGATTTGTTGGTTGATTTCAAACAATTTGGTGCCGCATCCATCAACGGTAGCAAGCAAACCCCCAATCTGCAAGCCGATTTGTTCGGTGATTGGCGGGAAGAGGTTATTTTGTATAATCGGGAAAATCCAAGTCAATTGATGCTGTTCACAACCACCATTCCAACAGCTTATCGCTTGCCCACATTGATGCACGATCCGGTGTATCGCTTGAGTGTGGCCTGGCAGAATGTGGCATACAATCAGCCGCCGCATTTGGGCGTTTATATAGGTAAATAATACGTTGCAGTATGAAAAAAATAGTTGTTTGTTGCCTTCTTGGCATTTTCGTCGCACAAGCCTCCCTGTTGGCAGAGCAAGCTCCCGGCTTTGAGCAACTGCCTAAGTCGAATCTTTTGCCCGACCCGTTGAAGTTTTTTGACGGTCGCCCCGTAGGGGATAGTCCGGCGGATTGGAGGGCACGGCGCAATGAAATCAAGCAACTGTTTGAAAAGTATATGCTTGGCACCTTTCCGCCGAAGCCACCCATCGGCAACAGTGTTCTGTTGGACGAAACAGCCGGCGAGAACTATTTAGTGCGCAACGTTCGCGTGGAATTTGGTCCGCAAAACAAGGGAAGCGTACGCATTCGGGTGATTATCCCGAACGTTGCCAACGGTGAAAAACTGCCGGTGATGATCAGTCCTAATCTTGACGGCTGGGGCAGCATGGTGATTCGGCGTGGCTATATCTCAGCCGGTTATGCCGGCAATGACTTTATGGATGATGCCGAGCTATTGAAAGATATTTACCCCGGTTATGATTTTGCCACATTGCCTCGCCGGGCTTGGCTGGCGCAGATTGTGGTAGACTATTTGGAAACGCTACCTGAAGTGGATATGAAACGGATCGCTATCAACGGCTATTCGCGCGATGGCAAAATGGCGACCATAGCCGCCGCGTTTGATGAGCGCATTGCAGCCGTGTTGGCGGGCAGTACCGGTGTCGGCGGAGTGGTTCCATGGCGTTTTGCCGGTGAACGAGGCGGTGGCGAAGGCATTGAAAGCACCACACGCATGTTTCCGACCTGGTTTATCCCACGCTTGCGCGATTTTGCCGGTCACGAAGACCGTCTGCCGGTAGATGCCAACCTCTTACTTGCCTTGATTGCACCACGAGCAGCCTTGCTCGAATGGGGCTACACCGACCAAGTCGCCAACGGGTGGGCCATGGAACAGGCTTACCAATCCGCCCAAAAAGTATATCAACGCCTTAGGCAACCCGACCGAATGAGCATGCTGGCAATTCCCGGATTTCACGGAAGCAATGATCCGGAAGCGAGCCTCGACTGGTTAGACATCCAATTCGGTCGCTCCGACAAGCAATGGGTCAATCATTTCGTCTTCCCTTGGAATTTCGACCAATGGAAAGCGGCTTCAGGCAGCAACATCAATCCGGCTGATTTTCCTAAGCAAAATACCACCACGCCTTTGGCGTCGTCTACAACAGATTGGGCAGACAAAGCAAAATCAATTCTCGCCCCTATAAAATGGATGCTCGGCGACACGCCAATACGACTGAATCCATCAGAGGCAGCTCCAATGCGCAGAGCAGCCCCGTCTTACGGTCCCACAGAGATAGGCAAAGGCACTATCGGCAACCCCGGACAACTCGCGCCGGACGTTCCGTCGTGGGTCATCGCCACCGGAGGACCTTCTTATGGCTGGAGTGCCCCCGAACGCGACCAAGTCACATCACGCCGCATTCACTTCGGTGGCGTGACGGGCGATCTTTACTATCCCATTGACACACCCGAAGGCGCCAAACTGCCAACGGTGATTTGGCTGCACGGCTTTCACTACCCGTTGGGCTATATGTGGGTGTACCGAAGCGATTTGCACCCGGTACTCGCCCTTGCCAAAGCCGGTTATGCCGTATTGGCTTACGACCAGTCCGGTTTCGGAACCCGTTGGAGCGAGGCAGAACAGTTTTACGATCGCTTCCCACACTGGTCGCGCTTGGGCAAGATGCTTGAAGACCTGCACAATGCAGTGGATGCGTTGCAGACCGACACGGTAGTGGATGCCAACCAAATCTCCGTCTTCGGCTATACGCTGGGAGGCACCTTAGGGCTGTATGCAGCGGCATTGGACGAACGCATCGCCGGTGTCGTTTCCATCTCCGGTTTCACACCGATGCGGAGCGACACCCCCGACAAAGGCATGAGCGGCATGACACGCTACAGCCACCTCTACGGACTAATCCCACGAATAGGCTTGTTCGCCGGTCACGAATCGCAACTGCCTTACGACTACGATGACCTTATCGCGCTCATCGCCCCGCGCCCCGTACTGATCGTGCAACCCCGGCAAGACCGCGATGCCAATTTGGAGGATGTGCGAGCAGCCGTCAAACGGGCGCAAGGTATCTATATCCTCAAGCAAGCGGCAGGTAAACTTGAATTGCAAGAGCCGGACGACTACGCCCGACTGACGTATGCGACACAAGATGCTGCCATTCAATGGATGAAAAAAAATATGTAAAACATTCATTATACATGAAAAACTTATTAGTTCTATCTATTTGCATGCTGTTCCTAAGCACCTCCGCCGGCGGACAGCAAGTCAGCAAAATGACTCGCATCGACAAAGATTGGCGATTCCACTTGGGCGATGTTGAAAATGGTCAACTTGTCGCGTTCAACGACAGTGATTGGCGACAATTGGATGTACCGCACGATTGGAGCATCGAGGGCGAATATGATTCGCTTGCTATTACCAAGCGTGGCGGCGGTTATTTGCCTGCCGGTGTTGGTTGGTATCGAAAAACGCTCATTGTGCCTCAATCGGATGCAGGGAAGCGTGTTTTTGTTGAATTTGGCGGAGTGATGGCAAATAGTGATGTCTGGATCAACGGGCATCATTTGGGGCATCATCCCTTTGGCTATGTGCCTCTGCTGTATGATTTGACCGGCTACATCACGTTTGATGGCAAGCCGAATATTCTTGCCGTGCGTGCCGACAACACGCCGCAGCCTGCCTCTCGCTGGTACACCGGTGCGGGGATTTACCGTCATGTGGAACTTATCACGGTGGATCCGGTACACTTTGAACGCTATGGCGTATTCATCACAACTCCCGAAGCAAGCCGCGAAAAGGCTACGGTTGCCGTACAGGCATCGGTTGCCAATCAATCGAAAACCGACCGCACGTTGCAGGTGCAGACCACAATCACTTCACCTGCGGGCAAAAGTTTGAAGTCGGAACCAACCTCAATTACTGTCAAAGCCGGACAGACAGCTGTTTGCGAGCAGACGATAGCCGTGAATTCGCCCGAATTGTGGGACATGGATGCGCCGAATATCTACACTGCCGTCACCACGCTTTCCGAAAATGGCAAAGTGATTGACGACCAGACCAATACCTTTGGCATCCGCTACTTTTCTTTTGAATCGGAAACGGGATTTTGGCTGAACGGGCGCAACGTCAAATTGCTGGGTGCCTGTGTGCATCACGATGGCGGTGCGGTTGGCGCTGCTGTTCCGGCTTCGGTGTGGCAACGCCGTTTTGAACAACTTAAAGCCGTGGGTTGCAATGCCATACGCGGTGCTCATGCCCCGATGGATCCTGCTTTCTACGAACTCTGCGACCGCATGGGGCTGTTGCTCTTGGACGAGGTATTCGACACCTGGACGGCCGCCAAACCCAATGGTGAAAAAGCCTACAACTTATATTTCCCCGACTGGTGGGCGATTGACACCGGGATAGCCTTGAAACGAGTACGCAATCATCCGAGCATCATTCTGTACAGCCTCGGCAACGAAATTCGCGACGATGTCAACAGCGTGAACGGACGGCAACGATTCCTCAATCTGCGCAACCTTACCAAACGCATTGATTCTACTCGTCCCATTACGATGGCATTGTTTCGTGCCAAAATGATGGGCTTGTATGAAAACGGTTTTTCTGAAATGTTGGACGTTATCGGACAAAACTATGCCGAAACCGCTCTCGTTGACGCTTGGTCGGAAAAGCCCGGACGGAAGATTATCGGCACGGAAAACACACCCAGCCGCTCCGGTTGGCTCGTGGCAAGAGATACCCCTGCCTACGCCGGAATGTTTATCTGGACAGGCTTCGACTATCTGGGCGAAGCCGACTGGCCCAAAATAGCGTGGAGTGAAGCCCTTTTCGACCGCAACGGCGGCTGGAAACACTCCTCTTGGGAACGTCAAAGCTGGTGGACAGACAAGCCGATGGTGCATATCGTCCGTCGCGACACCACATTACGCGCCAATTGGTTGGACGACTGGACTCCCGCCTCTCCCATCGACACCGCGTTCGTGAACGTGTCTAGCAACTGCGAAGAAGTGGAACTCTACCTCAACGGCCAATCGCTCGGCAAACAACAAACACCCAAAGACGATGCGCCCAACTCGTGGAAAGTCCTCTACGCGCCGGGCACCATCAAGGTAATCGGTCGCAACGGCAGCAAAGACGTAGCCATTCACGAACACACCACCGCGGCGAAACCTGCCAAGTTAGTCTTGGAGGCAGAAAGGAGCGAACTCATCAATGATTGGGAAGAAGTGGTCTATGTGACGGCGACTGTCGTGGACAAACACGGCATCCGTTGCCCGAACACGCCAACAAAAATCAAGTTTGACATCAGCGGTCCGGGCGAACTAGTGTCGGTGGACAACAGCGACAATTTCAGCCACGAGAAATACAAGACCAACGAAAAGACCAATTACAAAGGCCGGGTGCTGGCAATCATTCGCGCCACCGCCCCATCCGGCAAGGTAACGTTACGCGCATCAGCACCGGGTCTGGGGAGTAGTCAAGTAGTGTTAAAAATAAAAAATTATGAATAAGTTAATTAAAAAATTTCTTATCTGCTTTCTCAGTTTAGGGCTAAGCAGCGTTTTTGCGCAATCAAAAGTAACATTAACGGAAGATGTTGAATCCTATATTATGGACAATGGAATCGTGTGTGTGCGAGTGTCAAAAATAACGGGCGATTTGCTCTCTTTTCGGTATCAGAGCACCGAACTATTTGCCTCGATGGACGGTCATGGACATGGCTATTGGTCGCACGATGCGATGGGAGTGAGAGGCTCTGCTGCGGCAATTCCGTCCGTGACCATCGATCCGAAGACTAACGGAGGGACAATCGCAGAGGTTTCGGTGAAAGCCATTTCCAAAGACCGCAAAATGGGAACAGGACCCGGCACGGGGGCTGACGGCGACCTCACCGTGGATATTGAGATACGCTATGCCCTTGAAAGCAATTCGTCGGGCGTTTACACTTATTGCATTTTCGACCACAATTCATCGTACCCGCTTGCGCAGTTTGGGGAAGCCCGTTATTGCGCCAAATTAGCTGATTTTTTTGATTGGATAAGCGTTGATTCTAAAGTTGACCTTCATTATCCAAAAGGATACAATGCAGGCGACAAGTATGTATATACGGCATTGCAATCCACCAATCCGGCATTCGGATGGTCGAGCACCACCAAAAATGTGGGCTTATTCTACATCAATCCCTCCATGGAATACATGAGCGGCGGCCCTACCAAAGTGGAATTTATGGGACACCGCAACACCAGTGTCGAAGCCGAGCCTTGCGTGCTCAACTATTGGCGCAGTAGCCATTACGGCGGTGCGGAAGCCAATATAGCCGCCGGCGAAGTGTGGAATAAAATCATCGGTCCGTTCTTTATCTATGCCAATTCAGGCGAAGGACCTGCCGCAATTTATGATGATGCTAAAAAACAAGCAGTCCTTGAAGCCGCCAAATGGCCTTACGAATGGGTTAAAGGCGTTGATTATCCGTCAACAAGCGAACGCGCCACCGTGAAAGGGCAACTTGTGCTGAACGACCAAGGGATAAAATCATCTAAATTCACGAACCTGACTGTTGGATTAGCCCACGCAGCCTACGTTTCGCCACGCCCCAATGCCACGCCGGAAGTGATGACGAATTGGCAACGCGATGGCAAATTTTACCAATTCTGGACAAAAGGGACTGCCGGTGGAACATTTGAAATCGAAAAAGTTCGTCCCGGAACATACACTTTATACGCATTCACAGACGGCGTTTTAGGCGAATATGCTCAAGCCGAGATTGTTGTCGAAAAGGGCCAAACAATTGATTTGGGCGAACTGGTGTGGACACCGGTGCGCAAAGGCAAGCAACTGTGGGAAATAGGCATACCCAACCGCAATGCCTCCGAGTTTTTCAAAGCAGACGAGCACCGCGATACCGAAATTTCCATCCAATATGCCGTGTTATTTCCCAACGACGTCAACTTTACCATCGGCAAGAGCGATGTCAAAACAGACTGGTTTTTTCAACACGTACCGCACAACGAAGATCCGAATGCCAAATCCGCACCCTTCTACGGTGTAAATTCCCCGGGACGCGCAACGCCCTATGCCATCACATTCGACCTCCCATCTGCCCCGAAAGGCCAAGCAACGCTGCGTTTGGCTATCTGCGGAACAGGTACACAATCAATAGACATTGCCGTGAATGGAAAATCAGCAGGCAAATTAGAAAACTTACCGGGCGATAATGTGATTACCCGCCACGGCTCGCAAGGCATCTGGTATGAACGCGAATTTGCGTTTAATGCCGGTTTGATGAAAAAAGGAACAAATACGCTTGTGCTAATTGTTCCTGCCGGTCCAATTAATAATGGCATCATGTATGATTATATCCGGTTGGAATTGGAGAGTATGATGTAGGAGGGTTAATCGATTGGCGGATGAGCGAGTTAAGGGGTTGCTGAAGTAGGGTACAGTTCAATTAAATACAACTGTTTTATTTTTATAAGTCAACACTTTCCGCTGTATATGTTTTTCCACCGCCCTTGACAATACGATTTTCTCCAAATCGCGCCCCTTACCTATCAACGCTTCCACATTATCTTTGTGTGAAATGCGCACAATATCCTGTTCGATAATGGGTCCGGCATCCAAATCGGTTGTCACATAATGACTGGTAGCTCCGATGAGTTTTACCCCTCTTTCAAACGCAGCATGATAGGGTTTAGCACCCATAAACGCCGGCAAAAACGAATGGTGAATATTGATAATCCGGTTGGGATAGCTGTTGATGACATCTTCTGTGATCACCTGCATATAGCGGGCAAGAACCAAAAAATCGATCCTGTTTTCTTTCAAAAGGGCCAACTCTGCCGCTTCCTGTTCGGATTTATTTTCTTTCGTGACAGGGAAAACATGGAAAGGGATTCCAAACCGTATCCCTACATTCTCCAAATCCGGATGATTGCTGATAATCAGAGGAATCTCTACATGCCATTCTCCGGCGGTGTATCTTGCCAGCAAATCGTAAATGCAATGCGACATTTTGGAAACAAAAATAGCCATTCGGGGCTTGTATTCTTTGAAATATAAACGAAAATACATCTGATATTTCGTCGCATAAAGCGTATGAAAATAATCTTCTATCTTGTCCTGAGGAATAATAAACTGTTCCAATTCCCATTCCACACGCATAAAAAAGACCCCCTGGTCTACATCAACGTGTTGGTCGAGATAGATAATATTTCCACCGTTTACATTAATAAACTCGGTTACCATAGCAATAATTCCGGGTTGATCCGGACAGTGCATCAAAAGGATAGCTGTTGACTGTTTCATCATCATTTTTGTCAAAATTGCGACAAAGGTACGAAATGTTAATGAGATATTAAAATCACTGTCACTCCTTTTGCGCCATGCGCCCCAATCACCAGCGCCTGCTCAATGTCTGCCGTCTTGGAAGGACCGGAAATAAACATACCGAAACCATACGCGCCAATTTGAATTTGCCGGTAGGCTTCGTGCATATTATTCACAATGTTGTCTTTATCCAGCAGAATAACCAAGTGCTCCGATATAAAATACACCGCTTTTTCTTTCACGTTTTGCGGAATCCAAATACATCCGTTTTCTGCTACACCCAATTCGCCTTGGATGATGGCTAAATCCGTACCATTCAGTTGATAAGGCGTCTCTACCGTGTCCGGATTGCGGTTGGCAATCGTTATTTCGTGCACGTTGGAGGCGATGACTTTGGCTTCCGGATAGAGCGATTGGATGCAGGAATTGAGGTCTTGACCTTTTTCCAACAGAACAACCTGCCCGCCAACGTTTTGTATCGTTTCTGTGAATTGCGATACTTTATCGGCATAGCGAATCGCCTCAATCGTTATTTCGGGCAAATCGTAAGTTGCCTTGATATTCTTCCGTATATTGTCTAATATTTCGTCTTTACTGCTCATTTCATTTAGAATCATGAATATTTAACTACGACAATTTTCGATTCGCCCAATCGTTGTCGATTAAGGGCAATGCCCTTTTAGCAATAGCACAGGGCAACGCCCTGTGTTGGGATGTCCTCATCCAATCATAGCCCTGAAAGGGCGTTAGCGTATCTTTGATTGCTACTGCCCTTTCAGGGCGCAGGTTAAACAACATCATCCAATACACAGGGCGTTGCCCTGTGCTATTGCTCATAAGGCTTTTAGCCTTAGTCTGATATTGTATGGTGAAATATTCGATACTCATTTATGAATTATTTTGCCGTTCTTCCATTGTTTGGTGAATGATTCTTTGGCGAATGCGGGCATTTCTCTTCCTTTTCCCCAGCCGTTTAAATGATTGTACAACAAAAAGCGGGGAAAGTGATTGATGATTGGGGCGAATTTCAATCCGGTATTGTATAATGCCGGACGGTCAAAAAGATATTTTAAGCCAAACGACAACACTTTTTTCGTGGGGTCTGCTTTGCCGAGAGAATCCAACTGTTGCCGCCACCGGTAAATCTGGTCGGCCAAGTCTATTTTAGCCGGACATACATTGTTGCAGGAATAACACAGCGAACATGCCGACACATTATCGGAATATTGCTTGGGCGACCGGAGCATACCGAGGTTGATGCCGATGGGTCCCGGAATAAAATAGGTGTAAGCATATCCACCGCTTCGACGATACACCGGACAGGT
>JAISKM010000076.1 GCA_031261285.1 Candidatus Symbiothrix sp.
ACCGTAATTTCTGCTTCCCCATCCGCCACAGGGGACACTACGCCCTTATCACTAACTACCGCTACATCCGTATTACTACTTGTCCAGATTATCGTAGTAGAATCGGCAATAGAAATAGCGGGGTTCAATTGTTTGGAGTTGCCGGTCGAATACAACGTCACAGGGGTGTTGGGCGTTATTGCCACATTCATCAAAGGAGTATCAGATCCTCCCGAGCCTGCTTGCACCCAAAGCCCACCTTTTAAAACATAAAGTCCTTCATCAAGGGCTTCACCTTCGGTTTCAGAACCGAGGTTATAAACCAACAAACCGGCAGGCAAATCCATAGATTCGCCGTCGCCAAAAGGGTTTGCATTTTCTGCTGTGAGCACGACGCGAGGCAAGAGCAGTCCTCCGGATGTACTCGTAGCATCGCCTAACTCCAAAAGAACGCCTGAAGTGATACCGGTTTCAGGATTACCACCAATCTTAACCTGGGCGTTTGCCAGGGAACAACCTGCTGTTATGAACATCATAACAACCGGCAACAATAATAATTTTTTGTTCATTTGTAAATAATTTTTTTCGCCTCCCTGTTCCCTCCGTTCGGCAAATTTAAACATAAAAAAAGCGCAGGAACTGTTAAGTTTATCCGATTTAGAGGTATCTGCAAACACCCATAGTACAAATAAACAACAGAACCTGCGCCCTTAGCTGTATCTAATATTATTATCTACATAACAAAGAACGCAAGCATTTTGTTGTCTATTACTTTGTACTATATTGAAAATTGCAGATTTTCTAAATCAAAGTAATATCTTAAAACGCTTATCGTTTTACCAAAATGTCCTTCCAAACGTACCGACAACGCTATGTCTGTTTAGAATTACTTTAATGCTTTTTGCCCATATCCCATATCACAGTGAATTTACCAGATTCTTAAGTTGGGATATGTTAAAAGCAGCCCTATACGGATTGCCGACGCTTCGGCAGCATAGAAACCGATGCAAAGGTAAAACATTTTTTTGATTTACCAAAATTTTAACTAAAAAACTTTAGTATGTCAAAAAAAACTACCTTTGTACTCAGAAAGTGCCGATGCAAACAAGCATTGTGTTCTGCACTATAAAAGGAAAAGGGGCCTGAAATTCTGTCAAAAGAAGCTTCAGGCTTCGTTTTTTTTGAAAAATGTTGTATCTTTGTGAAAAATTTTAATACATGAAACAAGAACTGATTGACGAGCTGATTCGTCTGGCTTTTAAAGAGGATGTGGGCGATGGCGACCACACGACGTTGTCTTCCATCCCGGCTGACGCGATGGGACGCGTGCAACTGTTGATTAAAGAAAACGGCGTTTTGGCGGGCGTAGACGTTGCCAAACACGTTTTTCATACGTTTGACCCCGATTTGAAAATCACGATATTTATCAAAGACGGCACCGAAGTGAAAGTGGGCGATGTCGCGTTCACGGTAGAGGGAAAAGTGCAATCGCTGTTGCAAACCGAACGTCTGGTGCTGAATGTGATGCAACGCATGAGCGGCATTGCAACGACGACGCGCAAGTATGTTGACAAGTTGAAAGGCACAAAAACGCAGGTGCTCGATACGCGAAAAACCACGCCGGGCTTGCGCATGCTTGAAAAAGAAGCCGTGAAAATCGGCGGAGGCACCAACCACCGCATCGGTTTGTTTGACATGATTTTGCTGAAAGACAATCACATCGACTTTGCCGGCGGCATCGAAAAGGCCATTGCACGCGCTAAAACATACAGCCGGGAAAAAGGCAAAAATCTACCCATTGAAGTGGAAGTACGCGACTTCGACGAACTCAACCAAGTGCTTCAAACAGGCGGCGTCGACCGCATCATGCTCGACAATTTCAATGTAGAAAACACACGCAAAGCCGTAGAAATTGTTGCCGGACGCTACCCAATCGAATCGTCAGGCGGCATCACCTACGACACATTGCGCGACTATGCAGAAACAGGCGTCGACTACATTTCAGTAGGCGCACTCACCCACTCCGTCAAAAGTCTCGACATGAGCCTAAAAGCATTTTAAATAAAATTTCAATTCATAATCCGGCAACAATTCCGGATGAAACACCTTGATTAAATCTTGCAACAAGCGGTCGGGATGCAAAATAACCTCCTGATAATAAGTGGATTGTGCCGTGTTGCAAGCATAAATGTTGTGATTTTTGAAAGCATCAAACAGCGCATACTTAGGATCTTCCCCAACAAGCTGCCGATAGGTCAGCATAGCATCATCATCCGATAACCGGTAACCGGTAACCGGTAACTGGTAACTGGTAACTGGTAACTGATAGTATTTAATCAGCCAAAAATCGGCTTTTTCTGCCTTGTCGAGCACTGTTTCAAACGACAAAGAAATATTGCCCGTGCTTGAATTGTCTTTCCAGATATAATCCGCCCCCGCATCTTGCAACAGATGCGTCGTATAACTTTTGCCGCCCGGAACGTACCAAAAATCGCCGTATTTCTTTTCTGTGAACACCGTAGGGCGATTTTTTACTTCCGACACAGATTGTCGCAGGCTCTCATACGCCTCTACGGTCGCAAAAAACAGCGAATCCGCCAACTCTTTTTCGCCAAACAAGCGTCCAAACAATCGAATCCACTCGGCTTGTCCCAAGGGATGATTTTCGAGATAGTCCAAACACGGAATTGTTGGTGCATGCAGGGGCGTTGCGCGCAATGCCCCTACGGCGGATTCGTTAATTGGCGTTGTCATAATCAGTTGCGGTTCAAGCAATATCAATTTTTCCACGTTCGGTTGCATTTCTTGCCCCACATCCTGAATAGAGCCGTCAGCCAATCCTGCTTGGATGCTCGGCGTGAGAATATACGTCGCATCGCCCACACCAACTAATCTGCCGGTCACACCCAATTCGTCCATCATCCCACAAACGACCGACGAAAACGTCACCGTGTGCGTGAGTGGTGTGCGCAACAACGTACCCTCAGGCAAACTGTCGGGCAACGTCAGATTTTCAGGTACAAGAACGTAAGTCTGCAAGATGTCGCCCTCTTTCCACGGATTCCTAATTGAAATCACTTCATAACCGGGATAAGATTCAATCGTGAAATTTTGTGCATAATACAAACTGTCTTGTCCGTCAGTTGAAACTGACGATACAGCTTGCTTGCCCTGACAGGAAATCAGCAATAGAAAAGCACACAACATCGTCATTGCGGGTTTGACCCGCAATCTCCTCAAAACAAGTCTGCTCTTCATCTCAGGGGATTGCGGGTCAAGCCCGCAATGACAATGACGTGTTGCATTCATTTTTAATTTTTAATTTTTAATTTTTAATTTTTTTGTAATGTGCATCACATAGCCACCACCTGACGCCATGTCGATGGACAATTTACGGTCGGACGGGATGTCAATGACTTCTTTTTTGTAATCGCGCGCGACTTTATTGGCGTTGACGCCGTCTTTGAAAACAGTCGCTTGGAAGTTGCCTGCACCTAAGAACGATAAATCCAATTCCAACGTGCGTTTGTCCCAGTTTGTCAGCGACCCCACATACCAATCGTCGTCTTTTTGACGCGCAATACTCACGTACTCCCCTACCCGGCCATTGAGCGCAACCGTGTTGTCCCAAACCGTTGGCACAGAAGCAATAAACTCCGTACATTCCGGTTCCGCCATGTAATTGGACGGATTGTCGCACAGCATATTGAGCGGCGACTCAAATATCACATATTCAGCGAGTTGACGGCAACGTGTGCCCTGGCTCATCGGCTCATTGTATACCGCGCGCCAATTATTTTTCGTGGCATTGCGCATCGCTCCCTGCGTGTAATCCAGCGGTCCGGTAACCATCCGAATAAACGGAATCGTCACATCATACGTCACCTGATCGGTCTTCGCGTCCGCCCATTTCATTTGCTCCAAGCCCCAAACGGCTTCAAAATTGATGACATTTGGATACGTGCGTTGCAAACCGGTTGGCTTGTAAGCCCCGTGGAAATCCACCAACAAGTAATATTTCGCAGCAATTTGAGCCACTTTGGTATAAAAATCCACTATGATCTGATCATCTCTATCCATGAAATCGATCTTAAAACCTTTGATGCCCATTTCGGAATAGTACTTGCAAATACCTTCAATGTCCTTATTCAGCGCATAATAGCCTGCCCACAAAATCAAACCTACATTTTTAGAGTTGGCATAAGACACCAATTCTTTCAAATCAATCGCAGGAACGACTTGATACAAATCGGCCACTTTATTGACCGACCAACCTTCATCCAAAATCACATACTCAATGCCATATTGGGAAGCAAAATCAATGTAATAGTTGTAGGTTTCATTGTTTATACCGGCCTTAAAATCAACGCCATAGATATTCCAATCGTTCCACCAGTCCCAAGCCACTTTCCCCGGTTTGACCCAAGAAAAATCCAGATTTTCAGGCGGTGCCGAAGCCAATTTGTACACCATATCGCTGTTGGTCAAATCAGCATCATTTTCTGATATGATAATCACACGCCAGGGAAAATTTGTTGGGCGGGGGGCGGGGATGTGGGCGGAGGTGTGGGCAGGATGTGGGCGGGGGTTAACCCCGCCCCTACGAGCGATATATGGTTCGCGCGACTGCACCAATCCTTGCAATTGATTGTGTCCGCCCTGTTTAATTTCTTTCGGATAACCTGCAAACAGACCTTTCAGACTATTCGCCGTATCGCCTTTGTACAAAAACATCCCCGGATAATCCAACAAATCAGCCTCCGTAATCACTACTTTTTTGCCGTTCGCACCTTCAATCAGCACGGGCAAAAAAGCGAGCCGCTTCACATCCCATTCCGACAGTGCACTATATATATAGGTATTTTCAAACGAATTGTTGAATTGCGCTTCCAACGGTTCTTTAATGGTAGACACGTATGGAATATAGGCTTTCTGATCAGCAGGAAAGCGGAAATCGACTTCTTCCGACGCCACTTCAAACGGTTTTTTCAGGTTGGAAACAAAGCGATAAGCCACCCCATCGTTGTAGGCACGAAACACCACAGAAAAATCATTCTTGAATTTTAAAGTCAATTCGTTGTAGTGATCCACTACCGTTTTACGTTTGTAAACCGGTGCGGCAAACGTTTCATTCACGGTGCGCGTTGAAGATCCCGTCAATTTAGAATTTTTGCCAAAAGCAGTGCCGGTGGTCAAGGTCATTGAAATCGGAGAAGATTCCAACATCACATCGTCGCCATGCTGTACAGAATAGTCGATTATGCTCCCTACGGAAACAACCACTTTCAGCACGCCATCGGGCGATGTCAGATTAAATTGCTGCTGCGCCAAAACGGATGAACAGCACACTAAAAAAGCAAAAAAGGATACAAACAGGTGTTTCATGCTACTAAATTTATGATATTAAGGTGCAAAGATACTACATTTTTCAAGACAAAAAAATAGCTGCCCCAAATAGAGCAGCCATTTTTATAGAGGCGTTGCATACAACGCCCTTACAGACAGAGTTTATTTCGTGATTTGGATTTCTACACGACGGTTTTGCAAACGACACAAAGGGGTGTCATCAGCTTGACACAAGCGATTGGTATCGCTCAAGCCTACTGCAGACGTGATGTGGTCGGCAGGATACGTGTCAGCCACAAAATGACCTTTCGTGTCTACCGCCCGTTTATCGGAGATTGCTTTATTTTCAGCAGTCGTTCCGATATGGTCGGCAAAGCCTTCCAATGCAATGGTTGCATTGGGAGCATACTTTTTCAAAATAGAGGTCACGTTTTGAATTTGCGCCAAAGCAGCCGGAGAGAAATCAACTTTATTGAATTGGAAATGAATGTTGTCCAACACAATCCAAGGAGAAACTTTCAAGTCGGAATTTAAGAACGCCAAAATTTCAGCCTCCGTACTCAAAGCGTCGAATTGAATCGTTTGGTCGTCAATCGTGATGTCCACCAATTTACCATCTTTACCATACTCTAAATAGCCGTCTTGAGTAACCGTTGCCGTAGCAATTTTTTGTCCCCAATAGCCATTGGCATCGTACACGGGCACATTTTCTGCCACAAGTTCGTAAGGCACTTCCTTGTTTCCACAACAAGCATCTTCGTTGCCTTTGCATTTTTTGCAAAGCAACAGAGCCAACAGAGCCAACAACAATAACAACAGCAACCAAGGCCACCAATTGCATTTTTTCTTTTCTTCTTCGTGGTGTACAGGTGCTTTAGGAGCCGCTGCTGCAGCATGATGCGTTTGTGCATGATGCACTTCATGTTTAGGAGCTTCTTCCGTCACAATTATTTCTTCAACGACGGGCACAACAATCCACAACTCAGCGTAGGTACGCGCATGTTGAGGTTTGGGCGATTCTTTATCCACCCATGCCAAACGGTAGCTGCCTTCTTGGAAAGGAGGTGTTTCGGTGCAATTAGCCGCTTCAATGCCAAATTGCTTCACATACTCCACCAATTTTTCAAAATACGGTTTTTCCCACAAATACTTGATGGAAACTTTTTCGCCATCTTTCAATGTAATCAAATCACTCGGTTTTTCAAAAAATTCTTCAGGCTTACCTGCTGCCACAGCAATTGGCACAACAGTTTCCTTTTCGCTGCCCACCGGATTGATTGAATACGGGAATGCACGTTGCAAATCGGTCAACGTAGCTTCGGGATTCAATGCTACAAACGCATTCACAATACCCAGAGCCGTCCGATTCTGATCTTTGCCATAAACACGAATTTTTGCTTTCATGAGAATAAAATTTTATTTATATATAAATATCTAATTAAATTTCCTTACATAATTATATAACACTTAAACGGCGAATTTGTTCAAATCGTATGTCGTAATTCCAAAATTTGGAAAAAAAATGAATTAAATTCATTTTTGAAGCCTTGGACAATCAAAAAAGGACTGCCTTAAAAAGATAGCCCTTTTATTAGAGGATTGCAGGTCAGACCTGCAATGACATTATTATGCTTCTGCGTTCGCGGCAGGAGTTTCTTCAACCACCGGCAATTCTTCGACTTCCGTTGCAACTTCAGCTACAGGAGCCTCAGCGACAACTTCTTCTGCAACCGGAGCTTCTTCTTTCACAACTGCCTCAGCAGCAGGAGCGCCGGTCTTAGCAGCACCGGAGCCACCACGACGTGAACGGCGGGTTTTTGTAGCAGCTTTTTTGCCTTCTTTCGCCATCAATTCGTTGTAGTCGACTAATTCGATGAAACACGTTTCTGCGTTGTCACCCAAGCGGTTACCCGTTTTGATGATGCGCGTGTAGCCACCCGGACGATCGCCCACTTTTTGTGCCACTTCTTGGAAAAGTTCGGTCACAGCGTATTTATCATGCAATTCGGCAAACACCAAACGGCGTGAGTGCGTCGTGTCTTCTTTGGATTTCGTGATCAGCGGTTCCACGTATTTACGCAATTCCTTCGCTTTCGCCAAAGTCGTAAAAATCCGCTTGTGCTTAATCAGAGAGGTTGCCATGTTAGACAACAAAGCAGCTCTGTGAGAATAAGTACGACCTAAATGATTGATTGTTCTATTATGTCTCATCTTTTTATTCTTTATCTAATTTATACTTAGAAATGTCCATGCCGAAAGACAAGTTGAGCCGATTGAGCAACTCATCCAATTCGGTCAGAGATTTCTTTCCAAAGTTACGGAATTTCAACAGATCGCTGCGTTGGTATTTTACCAAGCCACCCAAAGTGTCTACATCCGCCGTTTTCAAACAGTTAAGTGCACGCACCGAAAGCTCTAATTCGCTCATCGGCGTTTTCAACAATTGACGCATGTGCAACAGACCTTCGTCAAACTGTCCGTCACCTTCAATGCTAGCCGCTTCCAAATGAATTTTATCTTCCGAAAACAACATGAAATGATAGATCAAAATGCGAGCTGCCTCTTTCAAGGCATCCTTCGGTTGAATAGAACCATCCGTCGCAATTTCGAGGATCAGTTTTTCGTAGTCCGTTTTTTGTTCCACGCGGAAAGGTTCAACAGCGTACTTCACGTTGACAATCGGCGTAAAAATTGAGTCAATCGCAATTTGACTGACATCGTCATTTTCCGTAATATTCTCATCCGCGGGTACATAGCCACGACCTTTTCCAATCGTCAAATCTATTTTCAGCACAGCGTTCTTGTCCAAGTGTGCAATCACAAAATCCGGATTCAAGACTTCAAATCCTGCCAATTGTTTACCAATCTGACCGGCTTTAAACTCCTCTGTTCCGGACACTTTGAGCGACACTTGTTCGCCGTCCATATCTTTTACCGTTTGTTTGAACCGCACCTGCTTCAGTTTAAGAATGATGTTTGTCACATCTTCCATAACGCCCGGAATGGTTGCAAATTCGTGATCCACGCCATCAATTTTAATGGACGTAATCGCAAATCCTTCCAATGAGGACAGGAGAATACGACGCAAAGAATTACCTATTGTGATTCCGTAGCCAGGTTCCAACGGACGGAATTCAAACTTACCGAACTTATCGTTCGCTTCCGACATAATTACCTGATCGGGCTTTTGAAATGCTAATATCGCCATTATGAAACTGGTTTATTTAGAATATAATTCTACGATTAATTGTTCTTTAATGTTCTCCGGAATATCCGCACGTTCCGGAATGTGCAAAAAGTTTGCACTCATGGAAGATTGCTCGTAAGCAATCCACGGATATTTACTGTGATTCACGCCTGAAACGCTTTCTTGAATCACTTCCATAGATTTCGCCTTTTCGCGAACGCCCACGATTTGTCCGGGTTTAACCGAATAAGAAGGGATGTTCACTACTTTACCGTCCACCACGATGTGGCGGTGAGAAACCAACTGACGTGCGCCTGCGCGTGTCTTTGCCAATCCCATGCGGTACACAATATTGTCCAAACGGCTTTCCAACAACTGCAAAAGCACTTCACCGGTAATTCCTTTACTCCGGGAAGCCTTTTCAAACAGGTTGCGGAATTGTTTTTCCAACACACCGTAAGTATATTTTGCTTTTTGTTTTTCACGCAACTGAATTCCATATTCCGACGTTTTTTTCTTACGTCCGTTGCCATGTTGTCCCGGAGGATAGTTCTTTTTGCTGAGAACTTTATCCGGTCCGAAAATCGGCTCACCGAATTTGCGTGCGATTCTTGTTTTTGGACCTGTATATCTTGCCATAATTTTTGGATTACAAATTACGAATTACGAATTTTTCAATTCTCACTCTTGTCGTAATTTTTAATTGTTAATTTTAATTGTTTTTAAACTCTTCTTGTTTTTGGAGGGCGACAACCGTTGTGAGGCAACGGCGTAACATCAATGATTTCAGTCACTTCGATGCCGGCACCGTGTACCGTACGAATAGCTGATTCACGACCGTTACCCGGACCTTTCACGTAGGCTTTTACTTTTCTCAGCCCCAAATCGTAGGCGATTTTAGCACAATCCTGTGCTGCCATCTGCGCTGCATAAGGGGTGTTCTTTTTAGAACTTCTGAAGCCACACTTACCGGCTGACGACCAGGAAATCACCTGTCCATCGCTGTTAGTGAGCGTCACAATGATGTTGTTAAAAGAAGAGTGAACATGCAACTGACCGTTGGCATCCACTTTAACAACTCTTTTTTTAGCTACAACTGCTTTTTTTGCCATTTTTTAAATAGTTTTTAAGTTGTAAGTCGTAAGTTATAAGTTGTAAGTTATAAGTTGTAAGTTATAAGTTGGTCACCCAACTCTAAACTCTAAACTCTAAACTCTAAACTCTAAACTCTAAACTTACTTCGTTGCTTTTTTCTTGTTCGCAACAGTCTTTTTTCTGCCCTTGCGTGTTCGAGCATTGTTTTTAGTACTCTGACCTCTCACGGGGAGTCCGATACGGTGACGCACGCCGCGGTAGCAACCGATATCCATCAATCGTTTGATATTCAACTGAACTTCAGAACGAAGATCCCCTTCTACTTTAAACGTCCGACCGATAATTTCACGCACTGCAGCCGCTTGGTCGTCCGTCCAATCTTTCACTTTGATGTCTCGATCAATTCCTGCCTCAGACAAGATTTTGTTCGAAGAACTGCGACCCAATCCATAGATATAGGTCAATGCTATTTCGCCTCTCTTATTTTGAGGTAAGTCTACCCCTACGATTCTTATTGCCATTTAGTAAAAATTTTTGCAAAGGTAATAAAATTATCCTTGACGTTGTTTAAATTTCGGATTTTTTTTATCGATCACGTACAAACGTCCTTTTCGGCGGACGATTTTACTCTCCGGCCCGCGTTTTTTTATTGAAGCTCTAACTTTCATATTGTGCTATTTTTAATTTTTAATTTTTGCTTGTCATTGCGGGCTTGACCTGCAACCTCCTCATCAAAAAGAACCCTCTCTGTTTCAGGGGTTTGCGGGTCAAGCCCGCAATGACATCACTTGTAACGGAACGTGATGCGCCCTTTGGAGAGGTCGTAAGGCGACATTTCCACTTTCACTTTATCTCCCGGGAGGATTTTGATGTAGTGCATACGCATCTTCCCTGAGATGTGAGCTGTGATTTCATGCCCATTCTCCAACTCCACGTGAAACATTGCATTCGACAATGCTTCGACGATAACGCCATCTTGCTCTATTGCTGACTGTTTAGCCATATTTTGTTTATTTATTTGGGCAACCACAAGGGTATGCCCCTACAACTTTCTCAATTAATTCAAACGACGATAAAATATCGGCTCCTCCGGGACGAATCGCAATCGTGTGCTCGTAATGGGCAGAAGGACGACGATCGGCTGTACGAACGGTCCAGCCGTCCTTTTTGTCGAATTGTACATTCTTCTTTCCCAAATTGATCATCGGCTCAATTGCAATGCACATCCCACTTCTCAGCAGGGGTCCCGACCCTTTGGCTCCATAATTGGGCACTTCCGGTTCTTCGTGCATCACTTGGCCGATGCCGTGTCCGACCAACTCGCGCACCACGGTGTAACCACGTGACTGACAGTAAGTCTGAACCGCATTGCTGATGTCGCCGATGCGTTTGCCTTCGACAGCGGCAGCAATACCCACGTACAAAGCTTCTTTCGTGGTTTTCAACAATTGACGGACTTTCGCATCCACTTCCCCTACTTCAAACGTGTAGGCAGAGTCGCCACAGTAACCGTTAATTTTCACACCGCAATCCACCGAAACGATGTCTCCGTCTTTCAAAGGATAATCGCTTGGGATGCCGTGCACCACCACTTCATTGACCGAAATACAAAGAGCGTTTGGAAAACCGTTATATCCTTTAAACAAAGGGATACCCTTGTTGTCCCGAATAAAATCTTCCCCTATTTTATCTAATTGTCGCGTGGTTACACCTGTTTTGATGTTTTTAGCTACCTCCGCTAAGGTAGCGCCCACCATCAGGTTAGCCACCCGCATTAATTCAATTTCTTCGTCTGTTTTAAGAGAGATCATCTGTCTTAATAAACGTTTCCTTGACGTCCTTTGATACGACCCGATTTCATCAAGCCGTCGTAATGGCGCATCAACAAATGGCTTTCAACCTGTTGCAAGGTATCCAAAACCACACCTACTAAAATCAACAGCGATGTTCCGCCAAAGAATGATGCAAAACCTTGTTGAATTCCAAAATATTTTGCCAACGCCGGCATAACTGCCACTGCTGCAAGGAATATCGCTCCCGGCAACGTGATGCGCGACATGATTTCATCAATATAGGTAGCCGTTTGTTTGCCCGGTTTAATACCCGGAATAAAGCCGTTATTACGTTTCAAATCTTCAGCCATCTGCTTTGGATTGATAGTAATTGCCGTATATAAATAGGTAAACAAAATAATCAAAACAACGTCCACGAAATTGTACCAAAAGCCGTTCATATCCGTCAGCCAGCCGAAATAGCGCATACCCCAACTATCCGGATTCGAAGCAAATCCCATCATTGAAATCGGCACAAACATGATGGCTTGCGCAAAGATGATCGGCATCACGTTTGCCGCATTCACTTTCAAAGGAATGTACTGACGTGCACCGCCAAATTGCTTATTACCCATCATTTGTTTCGCATATTGCACCGGAATTCGACGCGTACCTTGCACAAGCAAGATAGCACCGGCCGTCGCAGCCAACAGAATCACAAGTTCCAAAAGGAACATCACCAAACCACCGGCAGACTGTCCTAAACGGGAAGCAACTTCCTGAATCAGTGCTTGCGGTAAACGGGCAATAATACCCACCATGATGATGAATGACACCCCGTTGCCAATACCCTTATCCGTGATACGCTCGCCCAACCACAACACAAACATCGACCCTGCCGTGAGGATGATGACGGATGAAAAGATGAACCAGGCACCCGTAGGAGCCACTGCACCTGCATGACGCAATTGTACAGCCAAGTTTGTCAAATAGGCATACGCCTGAGGAACCAAAATAACGATGGTGAGGTAGCGCGTGTATTGCGCAATCTTACGGCGTCCGCTTTCGCCTTCGCGTTGCAACTTTTGAAAACTCGGAATCGCGATGGCAAACAACTGCATCATAATGGATGCCGAGATGTAGGGCATAATCCCCAATCCGACGATTGAAGCGTTGGAGAACGCACCTCCTGAAAACATATCCAGCAACGACATCAATCCACCGGCGGTCTGATTTTGCAGTTCCGCTAATCCTGCGGTGTCAACGCCCGGAAGGACGATGGTACACAGAAAACGATACACCAAAATGATGCCGAAAGTGATGCCGATCCGCGTTTTCAGATCTTCAATCTTCCAAATATTTTTTATTGTGTCTATTGCTCTCATGCTTCTTTAGCCTTATTTACGTTAAGGACTGTTGCCTTGCCACCGGCTTTGGTAATCGCTTCTTCGGCGGTTTTAGAGAAAGCATGAGCCGTCACTTCTACTGCGGAAGAAAGGGTGCCTTTTGCAAGCACTTTTACCAATTCTTTGGAGGAAACAAATCCTGCACTTTTTAACTCTTCGATACCAATCTTTGTCAATTTGAGAGTGTCAACCAAAGCTTGCAACGTGCTCAAATTGATGGCTTTATATTCCACACGATTGATGTTGCGAAAACCGAATTTCGGCAAACGACGTTGAATAGGCATCTGACCACCTTCAAAACCAATCTTTTTTGAATAGCCTGAACGCGATTTTTGTCCTTTATGACCACGCGTAGAAGTTCCTCCCATGCCTGAACCGGTACCACGACCGATGCGTCTTTGACTGTGAGTAGATCCTTTTGCGGGTTTCAAATTTGATAAATTCATTTTATTTCAATTAAAAATTAAAAATTAAAAATTATGAATTATGAATTTCGTTCGACCCCTCCGGGGTCGCATATTTATAGCAATTTGTCGTTTTCTATAAACATCTGACCCCGTAGGGGTCAAACGTAATTTTTAATTTTTAATTTTTAATTTGTTTTTACTAAATGTTTAACTTTCTCTATCATCCCACGAATGGCGGGATTGTCGTTGTGCTCTATTGTGCGACCGTTTTTCTTCAGTCCGAGAGCGTCTAACGTCTGTTTTTGGTCTTTCGGAGCACCGATGCGACTTCTAACCTGTGTTACTTTAATTGTTGCCATATCTGTTTTCCTTAACCTTTAAATACACGTTCAACTGAAATACCTCTATTTTGAGCCACCATAGCAGGATCACGCAATTCACTCAAGGCTGCAATGGTTGCTTTCACTAAGTTGTGAGGGTTGGATGAGCCTTTCGACTTTGCCAACACATCCGTCACACCTACGGATTCCAACACCGCGCGCATAGCACCACCGGCCTTTACTCCGGTACCGTGTGTGGCAGGTTTCAAGAACACTTGCGCCCCACCAAATTTTGCTATCTGTTCATGAGGAATTGTTCCTTTATAGATCGGCACTTTCACCAAGTTCTTTTTTGCAGCCTCAACGCCTTTTGCGATAGCTGCCGTCACTTCACCGGCTTTTCCTAAGCCCCAACCGATGATTCCGTCTTCATTTCCAACTACTACAATCGCAGCGAAACTGAACGTACGTCCACCTTTGGTCACTTTGGTTACCCGGTTGATGGCTACCAAACGGTCTTTTAATTCCAAGTCGTTTGTCGACTTTACTGTATTATTTATTGCCATTTTGTATTAAAATTTAAGTCCACCTTTACGGGCTGCTTCAGCCAATTCTTTCACTCTACCGTGGTACAAATAACCGTTACGGTCGAAAACCACTGTTTCGATACCGGCTGCTTTAGATTTTTCTGCGATGACTTCGCCTACTTTCGCGGCGAGTTCCTTTTTAGGAGCTTTGTCGGTCACAGCGAGGGAACTTGCAGCAACCAACGTCTTGCCGGTCAAATCGTCAACGACTTGGGCATAAATTTGTTTGTTGCTTCTAAACACTGTCAAACGCGGACGAGCAGCAGTTCCTGAAACATGCTTGCGCACCCGTTGTTTTATCTTTATTCTTCTTAATTCTTTTGTTGTCATCATTTTCCGGTTTTAATGTTATTTAGTTGCTGATTTTCCGGATTTACGACGAACCACTTCACCCACAAAGCGAACACCCTTACCTTTGTAAGGTTCAACTTTACGGAATGAGCGAATTTTCGCGCAAACTTGTCCGATTAATTGTTTATCAGCCGATTCCAAAATCACCAACGGGTTTTTGTTACGTTCGGATTTTGTTTCCACCTTGATTTCGGGCGGCAACTGCAAATAGATATTGTGTGTGTATCCGAGTGCAAAATCCAACAAATTGCCTGTGTTAGACGCGCGGTAACCCACACCGACCAATTCAAGCTCTTTTTTGTAACCTTCCGATACGCCAATCACCATATTATTAAGCAATGAGCGATACAAACCGTGGTAAGCGCGGTTTTGACGTTCGTCGTCGGGACGAGTCACCGTCAGTGTATTGCCTTCAACCGTAACCGTGATAGCCGGATTGATCTCTTGTGACAATTCTCCTTTCGGACCTTTCACCGTCACCACATTGTCTTTTTGGGTGATAGTTACTCCCGCAGGGATTGTGATGGGTAATTTTCCTATTCTTGACATTTTCTTTCCTCCTTAATTAATAGATGTAACATAAAACTTCGCCACCGACGTTGAGGTCTTTGGCTTCTTTGTCTGTCATCACTCCTTTGGAGGTCGAAAGTATCGCGATACCCAAACCGTTTAACACGCGCGGCATATCTTTATGTCCGGCATACCGGCGCAAACCCGGTGTAGAAACACGTTTCAGGCACTTGATGGCGTTCACTTTGTTAACGGTGTCATACTTCAAGGCGATTTTGATGGTGCCTTGTGGACCTTCTTCTACAAACTTGTAATTCAAGATGTAGCCTTTGTCAAAAAGAATCTTTGTGATTTCTTTTTTCAAATTCGACGCCGGGATTTCCACCACGCGATGTTTCGCTTTGATGGCGTTCCGCAAGCGCGTCAAATAATCTGCAATTGGATCTGTCATAAATTATTTTTAATTAAATTGATCCCGACCGCCGGGACAATATTTAAATTGTTTCAGTAGATAAAACACACCCTTTCGGGAGATTGCGGATCAAGCCCGCAACAGCACGTAACCCCCTAACAGCCATAAAGTTAGCGCATTACAAAGCCTAATTTTTACCCGTGAAACGCTGCAAAGGTACGACTTATTTTTTGAATAACCAAACACTTAGGTGTTTTTTTCAAATTTGTGTAAAAAAAATGTCATTTTTTTGTTTTTGACGTGTATGACGCCATAGTTGAAAAATAAAGGCGCAGCATTTTTCGCCCCTTTTAAGAGGTATTTGTGGCGCAGATTGTAGGTTTCGTAGTGGCGAAGCAAGCCCAGATAGGAATTAATACCGGCACGCATGTTTTTCAATTCGTCTGATGTAAGATTTTTTTGCGTGGCCAAACAATGCTCCCAACGGTTGACACATTGGACAAACTTCGTTTTTGTGCGCTTAGCGACGTATTTGCGTCCGGGTTTGAGGTAAGCACCAAGAAATTTTACGCCTTTGGAGTGATGCTGCAAATAAATTTTGTCGGGATGCAAGTCCAACCCCAATTGCTCTTTCAAAAATACGGTGGCTTTACACTTCACTTCTTTCAAAAATTCTTTGTCTTCGTGCACCACCACAAAATCGTCGACATAACGCCCGTAGTATTTCAACCCCAGCGTATGTTTCATATAATCGTCGAACGGGTGCAAATACACATTGCTAAACAGTTGCGACGTGAGGTTACCGATGGGCAAGCCACACCCTTTGGGCGTACCAAACAGGCTTTTGGAGGGTGGAAGCCCGTCCCAGTTGGAACGTTTACCCTTGATGATGCAATAGTCCGTGGGGTCGTCCCACACCACTTGGTCGATGAGTTTGAAAATCAAATCCCAGTCTAACGCCGGGGCGTTGCACGCAATGCCCTGATCACGGATGGAATTGATTTGTGATTTGATTTGCGTCGACAAAATTTCTTTGTTGATGTTCATAAAATAGCCACGGATGTCTAATTTCAGGACATAGCAGTCTGTGGTGTAGTGTTGTGAACACTCTTTGATGAACGATTCCACGCGTTTGATGCCGTAGAGCGTTCCTTTCTCTTTACGACAACTGTAGCTGTCTTCAACAAAAACTTGTTCAAACAAGGGATTAATGTAATTGTAGAGCAAGTGATGAATGACGCGGTCACGAAAATCGGCAGCCAAAATCTCGCGTTTCACCGGGTCGGTCACAATGAAACAAATGCTGGGGCGAATCCGATACGTCCCGTCACACAAATCTTTCAGTAGCGTCACCAAATTATGTTCGTAATTGATTTCAAACTTCAACTGATTCATGGTGCTGCGTTTATGTCTACGCGCATCGTAATAGGCAGTAAACAAATCGCAGAGCAATTGATTTTCATCTAACATGCAGTTTCTTTTTGAGAGAGATACCATTCATGCCATTTCGACAGTTGAATACTAATTTCTTCGATTTCTTTCGACACGGGCGCATAATCTTTCAATGGAATCTGTTTTTGACTGTGTAAGAGGCGTGCATAAATGCGAACAATTTCTATTTGCTCACGAGCCAATTGCATATACTGACCTTTGTCGCGCGTGCTATTAGCCAAATAAATGTTTTTTATCACGTCGACGAGTGCCTTTTTGAGATCCTCACCCAGCGTATAGCGATAATCTTTCTGCCAATTATTGCTTTGCGCATACAGCCGGTCCAACAAATTAAAACTCTTTAGATACACCGGTAATTCTGTGTAGTTTGCCATACTTTTTATATATTTGTTTGTATTTTATCTATCCTGACACTAAACAAACAACTAACAGCCAACAAAAGTTTAGCAAATCCTGTTAAGATTTTATTAAGAAAAAAATCCTCCTGAAACCTTTCGGCGAGGAAGTTTAAAAAATTCAAATAGATGTTTTTCTGTTATAAAGTGACTTTAATATTTATTCAATAAACTCATTTTGAACATTTTCCATCTCAGATTTGCTTTTAATCGCGATACGAACTTTTCTGCAATTAGGAAATAGTTCATCTCCCAGCATCGGATTTTTTTCTAATTCAGACAAAAATGTGAGGTAATCATTTTTTAAGGAATGATACTTCTTTCCTAATTTTTTTAATGCACGTTCAAATTCAGGAGCGACTTCAAAGTTCATTTGCTAATTGATAAGCTGATTTAAGTGTTCTTTTGCCTTCTTTAGCCTCTCTTACCTCTTTTAAGCCCCTTTTGAAACCTCTAACCACTTGATCTGCTTTTTTATAAGCTAGAAACTTTTGGTATTCCCTGTTTGACATTTCCATGACTATTTTTTCCATGACTCTATTATTTTTGATTATTACGCTGCAAAGATAAACCTTTTTTTTTGGTTTTCCAAATTTTTCTACAAAAAATCCTCTCCCCTGCACCTCTCCAGCAAGAGAGGGGTGGCTGCATCGCAGATCCAAACAACACCGGCAATTTGGTATAGTCTGTCATTTCTTTAAACAAATAACTCTCAAAAAAGTTTAACGATACGTCAATGGATACTTCTCCGGATGGATTAGGCTCTCTATTTCCAAATCCACATCCAAAGCATCCCAACGAATACCATCACTTCCGTACATTTCGACATCAAAAACATCTTCTACCTTAGCTTTTTCAAACCACGGATTAGAATTATAGGGAAGAAAAAACGTTTTTCCACTCACCTCGAGAGTGATACCATTGGAAACGATTGCATGCACTTTAACTGAAGTGTTGTCTCCATTGTTCTTTGAATTTTGTTTCATATTCTTCTATAATTTTTTTTATTTCGTTCAACTCATGCTCCTTAAATCCTTTATTCTCCGCAAGCTCTATAACCGGTTCTAACCAATATTTACATTCATTTTCTTCTTTTTTTACATGAATATGCTGCCGATCTTCTTCTTTAGACCAAACAAAAATCCGATAGCCTTTGTATGTTAAAAATGTTGGACTCATGCTATATAAAGTTTGTGCAAAGATAAAACATTATTTTAAACTTTCCAAACTTTTGTGCATAAAAAAATCCTCCTGTAGCTTTGTGAGCAAGGAGGACTGGGGGTGACAAACTTGTGTGGGCATCAAGTTCTGGGCAACGCAGCGCACGGAGAAGCCGTTCGCACGGTTGTTCGTGTTCACTGGATTGACGTTCGTGCTGTTGAAGTTCAGGTTGTAAGCACGAGTGCCTACTGTTGTACTACTCCAATAGTTGCCGTTCGCTCCAACGTTGTACAGCGAACCATTACTGTTGTTCCGGTTGCCTGCTGCTGGAAGGAATAGCCTACGCCAGTAAAAAGTAACCTCTATTCAGGCTTTCTTAACCGTTCATTCACAATCGTGGGCTATTGTGTGGGCGTTGGTGGTGCCCTCTTGTTTGTTAGAGGGCGATCGCAAGGGTCGCCCCTACGAACGGTGGGTTACGGAATTTGATCGGTACTCTCCGGAAAAATGGACTGTTGGGTACCACCCGTCCGGACTCTCACCTCCCTTTTTACCAAATCAGTCGTCATGCTTTCGGAGCGTTGCTTAAATTGAAACAAACAAACGTCTATTTGCTCACGGGCTAATCACAACTTCAGGCCTGGATCCTTTGTGCCATTAACCAAAATGATATTGTTATCGCTTCAACGAATGGAATACTCTTCAAACAACACCGGCAATTTGGTATAGTCTGTCATTTCTTTAAACAAATAACTCTCAAAAAAGTTTTAAGAAAATGCTTACAGTGTTTTCGAAACCTCATTTCTACCTTATTTTCGAACAAAACGACCTTAGTAGCCTAAGATAACAAATGTTAACGCAAAAAATAACATAACGATAACATAACGATAACACAAAAATAAGATAACGATAACACAAAGATAACATAAAAAATTTGGATGTTATTCACCATGCTGCTACATTTGCAAATTAAAAAAAACAGATTATGAAACAATTTAATCGCCGTTCCATACGGTTAAAAAAATACAATTATGCACAGGAGGGATTGTATTTTGTAACGATATGCACACAAAACCGCGAATGTATATTCGGTAAAATCATTGATGGCGCAATGGTTTTGAATGAGGTCGGGAAAATGGCGTGTGATGAATGGATGAAATTACCATTCCGGTATCCACACATATCGTTGAATGTTTTTCAAATCATGCCAAATCATATCCACGGAATCATCATCGTAGGGGCGACCCTTGCGGTCGCCCATGCCGATAACAGGGCGACCGCGACCGATGATGATAGGGCGACCGCGACCGATGATAACAGGGCGACCGCAAGGGTCGCCCCTACGTTGGGCAATATCATTGGTGCATACAAATCATTGGTCACAAATGGGTGTTTAAAAATATACAAATCCAAAAATGAATTGATGGGAAAATTATG
>JAISKM010000100.1 GCA_031261285.1 Candidatus Symbiothrix sp.
CATTCAGTTTCATTTTTGCAAAGGCAAACCATTTTTTACCTAAATCTTTCAGCGACGCGCCAATGTGATAAAGTTCATCATCAAGTATCAAAAAGCGGTCGTGTGATCGGGTGAATGTCTTGACCGTAACCGGTGGATATTGTTGGTTGTGTTTATTCAACTCTAATTGAAATTGAGGCGAAATGTGTTTGGTATAAATAGTTGCAGGCACATCTTTAGCACGCTTGGAAAGCAAGAACAAGACGCTTTCATCGACATAATTATCAATCAAAACAATTGAACTTTTGGCAGATTTTATCAAATCAGCTGCAAATTTATAGGCGTCAAACACCTGCCCGTCAAACAATATTCCTTCCTCCGGCGGCAACGCCCGGTGAACGAAAAAATCAATTTTCTTTTCGGTTTCAGTCATGCGATATTCCAAATGTTCAAATCGTTGATTGACTGCGTAATTTTTTAGAATATAATTTCTTAAAATTTGAGTAGCCCATTGCCGGAATTGCGTACCCCGCTGAGACCGCACACGGTAACCAACAGAAATAATTACATCCAAATTGTAATGAGAAACAGTTCTCTGAACACTTCTATTACCTTCGTTTTGAACTGTCAAGTAATCCTTGACAGTTGCTTCTTTTATCAATTCGCCTTCTTTGAAGATATTGCCGATGTGCAAACTTACATTTTGTTTGGTTGTTTCAAATAGTTCAACCATTTGTGCTTGTGTCAGCCAAACGGTTTCATTTTCCACTCTTACATCTAATCGAATAGAATTATTCAGTTGATACAATACAATTTCATTTTTGTCGTTCATAATCAAGTAGTTATGTTATTTTATTTTTTATAGCAAAGGTTTTTCTTTGCAAATATTTTGCAAAGATAATGTAAATTATTTATTTCTAAAACAATTTTAGTGATTTTTTTACAAAATACAAAATTAACCGGAAATCTCACTTAGTTCCAACCATCGCATCGACTTTTCATCCAACGCTTCGATGATTTGCTGGATGCGTTGTGATTTTTGTAGCAGGTCATCATTTGAGAGCGTGCCGGTGGACAATTCCTGTTCCAAGGCTGCCTGTTCGGCTTCTAAGGCGGGGATTTCTTTGTCCAATGATTCTAATTCGCGTTTTTCGTTGAATGTTAATTTGGTTTTTTGTGCTGTAGGGGCAACCCTTGCGGTTGCCCTTGTTGGGAAATGGGCGACCGTTGGGGATTGGACAACCGTTGGGGATTGGGCGACCGCAAGGGTCGCCCCTACGGACGATTTTGCCGTAATTTTTAATTCGTAATTTTTAATTGATGCGCGGTATTGTGTGTAATTGCCGGGGAAATCTTGAATTTCGGCTTGCCCTTTGAAGATGAGGAGGTGGTCTACAACTTTGTCCATGAAATAGCGGTCGTGAGAGACGACGATGACGCAGCCTTTGAAATGCGTGAGGTAGTCCTCCAGGACGTTCAGGGTGATGATGTCGAGGTCGTTGGTCGGTTCGTCCAACACGAGAAAATTCGGATTTTTGATGAGAACGGTGCACAGATAAAGGCGACGGCGTTCGCCCCCGCTGAGTTTGTGCACAAAATCGTGCTGTTTTTCGGGCGTAAACAGGAAATGTTGCAAGAATTGCGAGGCAGTGAGTTTTTTGCCGTCACCCATGTCGATGACTTCGGCAATGTCTTGCACCACGTCGATAACTTTCATTTTGTCGTCAAATTGCATGCCGTCCTGACTGTAATACCCAAATTTGATCGTTTCGCCCACGTCAAATTGCCCGGAATCAGGTTGTTCTAAACCAATCAGCATCTTGATAAACGTCGATTTGCCCGTCCCATTGTTGCCGATAATACCCATTTTTTCGTAGCGCGAAAAGATGTAATTGAAATCCTCGACAATTTTAATGTCGCCGTTCGGAGTGCTAAACTTTTTTGAAATATGCTGCGCTTCAAAGATTTTATTGCCAATATAAGACGCTTTGATGCCCAATTGTACATCGCCGGCGGTGCGATTTTGTTGCAGTTTTTGCTCCAAATCGTGGAAGGCGTCAATCCGCGCTTTGGCTTTTGTAGCACGTGCTTGGGGTTGGCGACGCATCCACTCCTGCTCTTTGCGAAACAGGTTTTGCGCCCGTTCGCGCTCCATACCCATCGTTTCGAGGCGTTCTTGACGCTTCTCGATATAATAGTTGTAATTGCCTTTGTAGGAATAGATGGTTTTATTTTCAATCTCGATGATTTCGTTGCACACGCGATCCAAAAAGTAGCGATCGTGAGTCACCATCAGCAGCGAATACGTGCCGCGCGACAGGTAATCTTCCAACCATTCGGTCATTTCGAGGTCAAGGTGGTTGGTCGGCTCGTCGAGAATCAACAAATCCGGTTCGGTCATCAGCACGGCAGCGAGCGCCACGCGTTTCAACTGTCCGCCCGACAATTCGCCCGTCCGCTGATTGAAGCCGGTGATTTTAAATTTAGTCAAAATCTGCTTCGCCAACAATTCCTCTTCGCTTTGGGGGATTCCCGCCTGCGCGGGAATGACAGTCTGTGTAGGGGTGGGCCGGTGGTTATCATTCCCGCGCAGGCGGGAAACAACGTTCGGCGGTAGCCAATCCCATCGTCCCAAACACGCCTCCAAAACGGTTGTGTCGGCAGGATAACGCGGATGTTGGTCTAAATAGCCCACACGCAGCCCATTACGAAACACGATTTCCCCACTGTCGTAGCCTTCTTTGCCGCACAAGATGTTCAGCAGCGTGGTTTTTCCCGCGCCGTTTTTCGCAATCAGCCCGATACGCTGCCGTTCCGCAATCCCAAACGAGATGTTCTCAAACAGCACCAAATCGCCGAACGATTTCGTGAGATCAGTAACTTGTAAGTTGGGTGTTGCCATAATTTGAATGCAAAAATACGCATAATTTTTGGTTTTTCAAAAAAAACTTATAACTCATAACTCATAACTCATAACTATTTTGTACCTTTGCCCCGAAATTTTAAAGAGATAAAAAATAAAGATGAATCCGATTGTTAAAACAATTCAGTTGGGCGATGGACGTACCATCACCCTCGAAACCGGAAAGTTGGCGAAACAAGCCGACGGAGCGGTGGTGTTGCGCATGGGCAACACAATGATGCTGGCGGTGGTGACTGCTGCCAAAGATGCGGTGCCGGGCACCGATTTTATGCCTTTACAGGTAGAGTATAAAGAAAAGTATTCCGCTTATGGACGTTTTCCGGGCGGTTTTTTGAAGCGGGAAGGTCGCGCTTCTGATTACGAAATCTTGACAGACCGTATTGTAGACCGCGTGTTGCGCCCGTTATTTCCGGACGATTACCATGCGGAAGTGTTTGTAACAATCAATCTGTATTCTACAGATGGTGAAGATATCCCGGATGCATTGACCGGTTTAGCGGCTTCTGCGGCTTTGGCGGCATCCACAATTCCATTCAACGGTCCGATTGCTGAAGTGCGTGTGGCTCGTATCAATGGAGAGTTCAAAATCAACCCGACGTTCAAAGAATTGGATGAAGCCGATATGGACATCATGGTGGGTGCAACCATCGACAATATTATGATGGTGGAAGGCGAAATGAAAGAAGTGTCTGAAAAAGAACTATTGGACGCTATCAAATTCGCTCACGAAACGATTAAAGTGATGTGCCAGGCACAAATCGAATTTGCAGAAGCGATCGGCACCACTGTAAAACGTGAATATTCTCACGAAACAAACGACGAAGAACTTCGCGCAGATGTTCGTGCCAAATTGTACGACAAAGTGTATGCCGTAGCCAAATCCGGTCAAGGCAAACAAGAACGCAGCGAAGCTTTTCACACGATTAAAGAAGAATACAAAGCAACTTTTTCCGAAGAAGAATTGGCTGAAAAAGAGGCATTAATCGGCAAATATTATCATGATGTAGAAAAAGAAGCGATGCGTCGTTGCATTTTGGACGAAGGCGTCCGCTTGGATGGTCGCAAAACGACTGAAATTCGTCCGATTTGGTCGGAAGTGGATTTCATTCCGGGACCTCACGGCTCGGCAATCTTTACGCGCGGTGAAACACAAGCGTTGGCAACCGTGACGTTGGGTACTAAAACCGATGAAAAACTTATCGACGACGTGTTGAACAACAACAAAGAACGTTTCTTGTTGCACTACAATTTTCCACCATTCGCAACCGGCGAAGCACGCCCGCAACGGGGTGTCGGCCGCCGCGAAGTCGGTCACGGAAACTTGGCTCACCGTGCGTTGAAACCGATGTTGCCCGACAATTATCCGTATGTGATTCGTATCGTTTCCGATATTTTAGAATCCAATGGCTCATCATCAATGGCTACTGTTTGTGGTGGTACATTGGCATTGATGGATGCCGGCGTCAAAATCAAAAAACCGGTTTCAGGTATTGCCATGGGGCTTATCTCTGAAAATAAAGGGACGAACTACGCTGTTCTTTCCGACATTTTGGGCGATGAAGACCACTTGGGCGATATGGACTTTAAAGTGACCGGAACGCGCGACGGTATCACCGCCACGCAAATGGACATCAAAGTAGACGGACTGTCATACGAGATTCTCGAAAATGCGTTGGCACAAGCGAAACAAGGTCGTGAACACATCTTGGGCAAGATTTTGGAAACACTATCCGAACCACGTGCCGACTTGAAAGACCATGCTCCACGTATCGAAGTCCTCATTATCCCGAAAGAATTTATCGGCGCAGTCATTGGACCGGGCGGAAAAATTATTCAGGGCATGCAAGAAGATACGGGCGCAACCATTTCGATTGAAGAAATCGACAATGTTGGTCGTGTAGAAATTTCCAGCAACAACAAGCAAGCGATTGACGCAGCAATGGCGAAAATTAAAGCCATCGTGACGGTTCCTGAAGTAGGTGAAATCTACGAAGGCAAAGTACGCTCTATCATGCCTTACGGAGCATTCGTGGAAATTCTTCCGGGCAAAGACGGTCTCCTTCACATCTCTGAAGTAGATTGGAAACGCCTCGAAACCGTTGAAGAAACGGGCATCAAAGAAGGTGACACCATCCAAGTCAAACTGATTGACATCGACCAGAAGACAGGCAAATTGAAACTTTCACGCAAAGTGTTGTTGCCACGTCCGGAACGACAATAATCCGAACTTTGATTTGTTTGATTGAATGAAAGCTATGATTCGTTAGTCATAGCTTTCTTTTTGTGCATCACACTTTTTTTGTGCGCAATAGTTTACTGCTTAACCATTTGCGAACCGGCTCATCATATAATTTCAAACAAGCGTATGAAATAGCTACGACCGAAACAAACACCAGTATGGCTCCCCCATAAGATTCTGCGAATGATGGATGTTCGTTTTTGGAAAGATAGCCTACCCAGATGTAGATGATCGAATACCGGCAGTCAGGGTCAAGTGAATAGTGGCACAGGCTGCCAGAAAAACCAGCACAGACAAGAGTTTGGTCGAAAACTTACGGATAAAAAGTCCATAGAGAATGTTGGCAATGTATTCGTAGAACAACGACCAACAAGGAGCGTCCAAGGTGTACATCTCTTGCCATCCGCGAATATCGACAGAAGGAGGCGTTGGAATTAAAAAGATGCCCAGCACTAAATAAAGCAACAATTTCCACACCGGCACGCCCGCTATAAGCGAAAATTCCGGCGATGCTCCAAAGTAAAACAACACGGCACCAAGAACCATACCTATTATTACCATCGGATGAAGTCGCACCAAACGGCGTTTGAAAAAGTTACCGAAACTCATTGTTTTCCAACGATCATCGTAGGCGTAACCAATCACAAAACCGGAAAGGACAAAGAAAAAATCCACCGCCAAATACCCGTGGTTGACAAATTTTTCATAAGGATCTAAGGTATAAGCTTCGAAAATATGAAACAACAATACCACTACAGCTGCCACTCCACGCAAGCCATCCAAACTCTTGTAATGGGGCTTGGAACTCACTGAATTTGTATTTGTACTCATTAAATTAAATTTTTTTCACAGTGTATCAAGAAAGAGAGCCCGCGGGGTTTTATTTTAATTCGTTTCATTTTTTGCCTTGGCGGGTCTCTTTCTTTTTAATGCCTTCGTGACACGATTAAATCCTTTTTTCCAGACTTCGGCATTGAACATGGTGGAGTCATTGATGGCTTGATAGGTGAAGAAAATGCCTAAAGCGAGCAACAAAAACGTGCTCAGCCAGACACCAAGCCAGATGTCCCACGTGCCTGTGCGCGCCATTTTTGTGCCAAAATCATTGATGGTGTAATACGTCAAATAGAGGAACACAGACAGCACGGTCGGCATTCCCAAGCCTCCCTTGCGGATGATGGCTCCCAGGGGTGCTCCAATGAAAAAGAACAGCAAGCAGGCCAGCGACAGTGTGAATTTGGCTTGAAGCTGTATCTTGTAGGCGCGCAGTTGCGTATTCGCGTCGTTTTGCTGATTCACCGTAAACGCATAGTCCATCGGCACTTGGTCCGTTTTGGATTTCGCGCTTTGGATAGATTGAATTTTTTTGTCGAGCGATAACCGGTCAAAATAGGATTGAAAGCCGTCTGCAAACAGTGAGTCGTTCGCCGATTTCTTGTGCGAACCGGACCTCGTCGAAGCCACGTCTTTAAATGTATTGAGGTAAGCAGTTCGTTTCATATAGGCAACACCATGCTGATTGATGCTATCTTGTCCCACTTTCACCGAGTCGATAAACGCCACCAAATCGTTGATGTTTTTGCCATCGGCGCGACTGCCCAACACCGACTCATCTTCTATGCTAAAACTCGTGTCAAAATCAATCAATACCTCCCGAAATTTGAACGTTTCCCGACGATACGGAATAGGGTCATTGGCATAACTCATTCGTTTCGAGGCTTTCATATTTTCAAAGGATTCGCCTTGATAGAGCGACAAAACCAAATATTTTTTGTCTTCCGTCACTTTCAGTTTGCCCGAATCCGCCACAATGACTTTCGCGTTTTCAAACCCATCCGAATAATCATAAATCATCATGTCGTGCAATATGCCCGATTTTTTGTCTTTTTTGCGCACAAACACATTATAACCCGTGATTTCGCGGTAAAAAATACCTTCGGGAATATCTAATTCGGGGGATTTTTGTCGCAAAGAAACCATAATCGCCGCCATTTTCAGCCGGGCACGGGGTTGAATATTATTTTGAAACACAAAGGAGATGCCACACATCAGCAGCACGAAAATAATCAGCGGCTTCATGATTTTCAACAAGGAAATACCGGCCGCTTTCATCGCCGTGAGTTCAAAATGTTCACCCAGATTACCGAACGCCATCAGGGAAGCCATCAAAACGGACAATGGCAGTGCATTGGGTAAAAACCACATGGAAACATAAGAAAAAAATTGCAGCAGAACGCCAACGCCAACCCCTTTTCCGACCATATCGGCAATCGACGTCCAAAGGTATTGCATCAACAGCACAAACAAGCAGATGCTAAACGTCACCAGCAACAACGGCAGGAAAGCACCTAAAATAAATGTGTATAGCTTTTTGATTCGAAACATAGCAGTTACCAGTTACCAGTTACCAGTTACCGACTTTTGGTCATCAATAATTGGTAATTGCTAATTGAAAGTGCCCAGAACAAGACTCGAACTTGCACGTTATTGCTAACACTAGTCCCTGAAACTAGCGCGTCTACCGATTTCGCCATCTGGGCATTTCTAAATTTTGTGCAAAGGTAAGAAATAATTATGAGTTATGAGTTATGAGTTATGAGTTTTTTTTGAACTATGATTAAATTAATTAGTTGAAACCTATGATTATTATAAATCATCGGCGATCATTAAATCACAAAAATCACAGTTCAGACCGCTACTACGCCTTTGATGTGCGGATGCGGGTCGTAATTTAGCAATTCGAAGTCTTCAAATTGGAAATCGAAGATGCTTTTGACACCGGGATTTAGTTTCAGTTCCGGCAGCGGACGCGGCTCGCGGGAGAGTTGCAAATCGACTTGTTCGAGGTGATTTTTGTAAATATGTGCATCGCCAAACGTGTGAACGAAGTCTCCTGCCTCTAATCCTGTGACTTGTGCCACCATTTTCAGAAGCAAAGCGTAGGATGCAATGTTGAACGGCACGCCGAGGAAAATGTCGGCACTGCGTTGATAGAGTTGCAACGACAGTTTGCCGTTTGCCACATAAAATTGAAAAAAGCAGTGGCATGGCGGCAATTTCATTTGCGGAATAGCACCCACATTCCACGCACTGACAATGATGCGACGTGAATCGGGATTATGTTTGATCGTATCAATGATTTCCGTGATTTGGTCGATGTGCCCGCCCGAATAATCCGGCCATGAACGCCATTGATAGCCGTAAACCGGACCTAAATCACCGTTTTCATCGGCCCATTCGTTCCAGATACGCACCCCATGATCATTCAGATATTGAATATTGGTGTCGCCCTTCAAAAACCACAACAGTTCATAAATGATGGATTTCAGGTGCAATTTTTTGGTAGTCATCACCGGAAAACCGTCTGCCAGATTAAAGCGCATTTGGTGACCAAACACGCTCAGCGTACCCGTGCCCGTGCGGTCGTTCTTTGAAACGCCCTCGTCAATCACTCGCTGCAATAAATCCAGATATTGTTTCATCACCTCATTTTTAATTGCCTCACAAAATTAGATAAAAATTCCGAGATTTCCAAGCGGATGCATAAAAAACGTCCAGACCGGCAACAGTCAAGCTTTTATCTGTTTTTCCATATTCGGTCAAAGCCAAAATAATGTTAGATAATTCATAAGTTTCAGGTAGCTCAATAATCACATTATGTTGCGCTTTCGCAGTTAACGAAAAAATCATTATTTCAATCATTAAGATAATTTTCTTCATGTTGATATTTTCTTAGTGCATAGTCGCTTTCATGGATGCAAAGTGGGTGGAGTATAGGGGACTCGAACCCCTCACCTCGACACTGCCAGTGTCGCGCTCTAGCCAGATGAGCTAATACCCCTTTTTTAGTTATTAGAGTGTAGAGTGTAGTTGGAATTTAACTACACTCTATACTCTACAAACTATTTAACAGCGTTTCCACTGCTTTTGCTAATTGTTCGTCGGTGCCTTGCGACAGTTTGTTGGGCGTGTTGGCGATTTTTACGTCGGGTTCTAATTGGGTGTTTTCCAAATAGTTGCCGTTTGGCAGGCGATAGCCTACTACGGGGATGCCGAAAATCAGTGTTGGGTCTTGCTGCGTTTCCCATGACACTGTCGTCATCGTACCCGGAACGGGCATGCCAACCAATTTGCCGATGCCAACGTGTTGATATACCCACGGCGAACCGTGTGCGTTGGAATAGTTGGCTTCGCCCATGAGCATGATGCTCGGCTTGTTCCAGCGGCGGGAAGGCATGTCGCATGTTTCGACGTCGCGAATCACCTGTTCAAAATATTTTTGACCACTGAACAAAATTTCCAAATCTTCGTGCAAACGACCGCCGCCATTGAAACGCGTGTCAATCACGATCGCCTCTTTGTTGTTGAATTTGCCCAAAATATCGGAATAGATGGAGCGAAAACTCGGATCGCCCATGCTTTGGATGTGCACATAGCCCAAACGTCCGTTTGAGAGGCGTTCTACGTCTGCTTCGCGCTGTTTCACCCAGCGGTCGTAGAGTAAATCCGTGACGGCACTACCGGCGACCGGCTTGATGACTTCGTCCCAACGCGCCTTAGTGGTTGGGTTGTAGAACGTCAGCAAGGTATTTTCGCCCTTTATTTTGTTGAGCACCGGGTAGTAATCTTTGCCGGCAACGATTTTTTCGCCGTTGATGGATTCCAAAATGTCGCCCGCTTTCACCTTGCTTTCGGCGCGGTCAAACGGTCCTTTTTCCAGCACTTCGTCAACGAGCAGCCCGTCTTTGTTGTATGTCCACGAAAAGAGCAATCCCAAATTGGCAGTCTCGTCAGGATTAGCCGGCACAGGTCTGTAGCGCGAGCCGTTGTGCGACGAGTTAAGTTCGCCCAACATTTCGCCCAGCATATCCGAAAAGTCGAAATTATTGTTGATATACGGCAAAAACTTGGCATATATTTTCTTGTAGCCAGCCCAATCCGTCCCGTGTAAATCTTTGACGTAGAAGCGTTTGAACTCTTGCGTCCACGCGTGATTGAACATGTATTCGCGTTCAGCCGCTTTGTCTAATTCAAACTCTGCCTTGATGGTAACCGGCTCTTTTTTGCTGCTTGAGAGCGTGATTTTTTGTGCGCCGCTACCGCCAAAAGCATACAATACTTTGCCGTCTTTATCCAAAAACAGCGAACCTCTGCCGATGCCTTTGATTTCCAATTTCGTTTCGCGAGTACGAGTGTTGATTGACCACAAATCGCGGTCTTTTTCAAACGCTGCCAAATAGTAGAGGCGACCGCCGTCGTTCGTCAACACGGCATCACCCATATCAGATGAATTGGGCGTCACGCGCACCATGCGGTCTGCGATGCCTTTCAATTCAACAATAATCGTGGTGCTGTCATTGTTAGTTTTGTCATTGCGAGCTTTGTCATTGCGGGCTTGACCCGCAACCCCCTCCGTAGAGTTTTCACCTTTTTTCTCTGTGCCTTTTTTTGCAGCTTTTTCTGTTTCTTCCAACAACTTGAAATCATCTTCGCTCAAACGGTATTTGTCGTAGGCTTTTTGATTCATGAAAACCAGCATGGCATCATTCAATGAACCCCATGATGCGTGGTTGCGCATGCCGTAACGCTCTGTCTGAAAGAGGATAGCATTGCCTTCCAATGCCCAGCGCGGATTGCCACTCGTGTAACCGCTGTTGGTCAAATTCGTGATTTCGCCGCCTTGTGCACTCACCAAGCCAATGTCCGTATACGGGTCGTGGCGATTGGCGGTGTAGGCGATTGTGAACCATTTGCTGTCGGGCGACCATTCGTAATCGACATCGCCGCTGGTGCCCGGATTGCCCGAGCCGTCGGTCACCTGACGCACTTTTTTGCTCGCAATAGTATACACCATCAGCTTGTGACGGTCTTGAATAAAGGCGATTTCTTTGCCGTCGGGCGAATATTTCGGATACATGTATTCAATTTTGTCAGAGGGCAATAGCGGCTCCTCCTTGATGACGGTGGCATTGAATAAATGCGATTCTTCTTTGCGTGCCGGCGTGGCGATGTATAAATTCCACGTGCCGGTACGTTCAGAGGCGTAAATCAGCGATTTGCCGTCGGGCGAAAAGTTGGGGTGATCGTCACGCGACGCCGTGTTAGTGATACGTTTGGTGTATTTATAATCCGTTGACGACACGAAAATTTCGCCGCGCAAAACGGACGCCACTTGTTTGCCGTCTGCCGAAATCGCCCGTGCCGACGCACCGCGCGAAATCGTTTCCAAATCGTTCTTTTTAGCCTCCTCCGTGATGGAAACGGATACTTTCGACGGCTTGCCGTTAGTTGCCAGCGTGTAAATTTCGCCGTCGTAAGCGAAACACAATGTGCCATTTTTAGCGATGCTCAAAAAGCGCACCGGATTGGTTTTGAAAGTCGTCACCTGCTTCGTTTGCGCCGGATCAGTGAGGGGAAACGTCCACACATTGAACGTGCCGGAACGTTCGCTCAAAAAATAGACGTGTGAATTGTCGGGACTGAACACCGGATTGCGGTCTTCGCCCGGCTTGTCAATCAGTTGTGTGAACTGTTTCGTCGCAAAATCGTATTGCCACAAATCTTTCGTTACAGACGATGTGTGGTGTTTGCGCCATTTATCCTCATTGCCTTTTTTATCTTGATAAATCATCGTTTTGCCGTCGGCAGAAAACGAAAGATCTTCTATAGAGGTTGCCAGCACGAGTTCCGGGCGTCCACCCGTGACTGCCACCTTATATAATTCCGTGTTGACATTCGACGGAAATGCCGCACTGCTTGCCGGCACCTGAATTTTTGCTCCAAAGACCACAAATTTGCCGTCAGGAGTGAATGAATAGGGTGATTCGTTGGCTGAATGGGTCGTCAATCGTTCAGGCGTTCCGCCGGTGGCAGACACTGTATAAACATCAAAATTGCCGAAACGATTGCTTGCAAACGCGATTTTTTTGCTGTCGGGCGACCACACGGGCAAATAATCGTACGCCTCGTGCATCGTGATTTGACGGGCTTGTCCGCCGGCCGTTGGCACAGTAAAAATATCGCCTTTATAAGAGAACGCGATTTGCTGTCCGTCGGGCGAAATGCTTGGATAACGCAACCACAACGGCGAATTTTGTGCCGCTACGGAACACGTCAAGCAAACAAGCAAGCCCCAAAAGCCGAATAGTTTTTTCATGCGCTATTATTTTTGGTGGCAAAGATACGAATCTTTTTTGAAAAATAGTATTAAATTTCAAAAATATTTATATGAAAATTTGTTTATGTTGAAAATAATTTGTAATTTTGCATATTATTTTGATTGTAATGAAAATAAATAACAATGAAAAAGCCGACTAATATAGTGAAAAGAAATCTGTATATCAACAAGATAAGTCCTTTTATTGATAAACAGATTGTGAAAGTATTGACCGGACACCGCCGTGTTGGAAAGAGTTATATTCTCTATCAGTTGATGGATATCATCAGGGCGAAAAACAAAAACGCCAACATTATCTATATCAACAAGGAAGATATCGCTTTCGACCGGATTCGCAACTATGAGCAGCTGAACGAATTTGTGGTTTCAAAACTAAAAAATGATACCAAAAATTACATTTTTATTGATGAAATCCAGTTGATTAGTGATTTTCACATTGCCGTAAAATCTTGGGCATTAGATGAAAACAACGACATTTACATTACCGGAAGCAATTCAAATATGCTGTCAAGCGACTTGGCTAACGAACTTGGAGGGCGCTATGTGGAATTTACAATTTACAGTTTGTCGTATCTTGAATTTCTTCAATTTCATCACCTTGAAAATAACGATAACAGTTTGGAACGTTACATGCGTTACGGCGGGTTGCCTTATTTAATTCATTTGCCGAACGATGATGAAGTGATAAAAGAATACTTAAACAGCATTTATTCAACCATTATCTTGAAAGATGTGATTAAACGCTATAAAATTCGTAATGCCGACTTTTTAGAGCGATTGGTTGCTTTTCTTGCCGGAAACGTCGGCAGCCTGTTTTCCTCGAAAAGTATTAACGACTATTTGAAAAGTAATAAAGAGGAATCGTCTGTAAATCAAATCATTGAATACACAAATGCACTCACGGAAGCATTCATCGTACACCGCATTGGGCGCTTTGATATTGCAGGGAAAAAGGTATTTGAACGAGGCGAGAAATATTATTTTGAAAATCTCGGCATTTGCAATGTGGTAGCCGGATACAAGCCACAAAATCGCGTCCGCCGCTTGGAAAATGTGGTGCTAAATCATTTGCTCTATTGTGGCTACACGGTGAAAGTTGGTACGCTGCCTCCCGAAGAAATTAATTTCGTGTGCACCAAAAACGGCGAAACACTCTATGTACAGGCAACGGTAGAGTTATCCACACAAGAAACCATAGATCGAGAATTTGGTAATTTATTGAAAATTAAAGATAATTATCCCAAAATCGTGGTTTCCGGCGAACGCTCGTTTGAAAACACTTACGAAGGCATCGAACATATTTACATTCGCGATTTTCTGTCGGGAACAATATCTAAATCAATCATAAATTAACAATTCACAAAATGACAATATAATTCGCTTAAACAACACGCTATGATGAGAATAGATATTATTACGGTGCTGCCGGAGTTGCTGGAAAGTCCGCTGCACGTTTCGATTTTGAAACGGGCACAGGATAAAGGGCTGGTGGAAATTCATTTGCACGATTTGCGCGACTATTCGTCAGACAAACGGCACCGCCGGGTGGACGATTATCCCTTTGGCGGACAGGCAGGCATGGTGCTGCAATGCGAGCCGGTTGACCGCGTGATTACGGCGTTGAAAGCCCGGCGCGACTACGACGAAGTGATTTACACCTCTCCCGACGGCGAAACGTTTAATCAGCCGGTAGCGAATCAATTATCGCTGTGCCAAAATCTGATTATCCTCTGTGGACACTACAAAGGCATTGACTACCGCATCCGGGAACATCTCATCACGCGCGAAATTTCGATTGGCGATTACGTCCTCACCGGCGGTGAACTGGCAGCAGCCGTCATGGCTGACGCCATTGTACGGCTGATTCCGGGGGCAATCGGTGACGAACAATCGGCACTCTCCGACTCGTTTCAAGACAATCTGCTCGCACCGCCTGTCTACACGCGTCCGTCCGACTACAAAGGCTGGCAAGTGCCCGAAATCCTCCTTTCCGGTCACGAAGCCAACATTCGCGATTGGGAATTGCAACAATCCATCGCCCGCACCAAGCAATTACGCCCGGATTTGCTGGTTTGAGTTACTATTAAATACAAAAAATTTGCAAAATTAACAATTAAAATTTGCAAAGTTCAAAAATAATACATATCTTTGTCGCGTTAAATTTTTAACAAAGAACATCTAAATTGTTAATCAAATGGAACTACAACTCGTTCAAATCCAAAGTAAAATTTATGAGCTTCGCGGTAGACAAGTAATGTTTGACTTCGATTTGGCAGAAGCATATCAGGTTGAAACAAAGCAACTTAATCAATCCGTAAAACGTAACATTAAGCGATTTCCAGCCGATTTTATGTTTCAATTAACAACCGAAGAATGGAAAAACTTGAAGTCACAATTTGTGACTTCAAGTTGGGGTGGCGCACGCAAATTGCCTTTTGCTTTCACAGAACAAGGATTAGCAATGCTTTCAGGCATACTCAATAGCGACATTGCCATAGAAGCCAATATTATGATTATGCGCACTTTCGTCGCGGTGCGGAGATTTCTATCTATTCCACCTGCCGAAAGACTGGCAGTGCTTGAGCATGAGGTCAAAGAACTCAAAACATCTATTGAAGAAAAAAGAACATCTAAATTTTTAATCAAATGGAACTACAACTCTGTCAAATTCAAAGTAAAATCCACGAAATTCGTGGTCAACAAGTGATGCTTGATTCCGATTTAGCCGCCTTGTATGATGTAGAAACAAAACGTTTAAAAGAACAAGTAAAACGAAATATTGATCGTTTTCCTCCTGATTTTATGTTTGAATTGACTCGTGAAGAATCTTTTACCGAACATGGCGTAGTCATGCTCTCATCTGTTATCAATAGTCAGTTGGGATTTATTGCCATTCGCGAAACGAGGTTAAAAAATGAGAGTGAAAATGAAATAAAAGAAAGCGAAGAAAAAGTCAACAATAAAAAATAATTATTAAAAGTTGCACAATCCAAAAAATAATCACTACCTTTGTAGTGTCATTTATAAATATAAAATAAAAAACATCAGCGTATGATATAGAAACAAATGTGATACACACATTGTAGACATTTTGGAAAAAGCGTTAGCTTTTATTCTGGTTACATGAAACTTAGACAATTTCAATACTACCAAGAATAAAATGATGACGTTCACGCCGGTTTGGCGTGGACTTTACTCGTTTATTTGGTAGTATAGGTAGTCTAAGACCTCATGTAACAAATAAAATTTGAGTTTTGTCCGCGCTTTTTTTATGTGTGTATTTGAAAATTTATTAACCCGGGACAAAAACAACTAATAATTCATGAATTAAAACAAAAAATGTGTATGAAAAGAAAGTATTTATTTTTGCTGGTTGCTGCCTTGTTAGTGACCGGAAATTATTTGAGGGCAACTGCCCAAGTGGCAATTGGTACCGGTACCGGTACTGATGGAAATGCTGCAACCGGTGCTGTGTTGGAGTTGGACGGCGAAGACGGGGGGTTGTTGTTGCCAAAAGTGACTATTACGAACATAACTGCTCTGCCGACAGAATGGGTAAGTAAGAATCCTGCGCTTTCCACGTTGGTAGGTACGTTGGTGTGGAACAAAGGACTGGCTCCAGACATCCCAGTTGGGTTGTATATTTTGAAACCCGACGGGTCAGGTGGTTACAAATGGACTGAAGTCATTAATTCGGAGGAGTCAAGTTCTTCGGATGCCTGGCTCCAACAAGCTAAAAAATATATATCGTTTGCACCGGTTTGCCAAGGGCTTATTGTTCCTAATTCTCGTACCGGATTTATTCCGGGTGTTCTCAATCCTGAACCGACTACTCCCACACCGTCAGGTAGCTTGTGTGTTTATAAGTGGGATGGTAATGGCGGAAATCAGACTACAAACGGAACTACTAAGACTTGGGATTCTATGACCGGACAAAGTGGAGCTTGGTATCAGACTAATTCATTTACTAATCCTGATGGGTCTATATTTATTGGAGCTAATGCCGGTTGTGCATCCGGGTTTCGTTTACCATCCGTAATTGAATTAAATGCTATTATGGCTTACTTTAACACGTATGTTGGCGGATACAATGCTCCGGATGGCAGTACTATATTCCCCAGTTGGAAACCAATGGTTGCTAATGAAAAATACTGGAGTAGTTCCATCAACGGCGTAGATGAATTGTACGTGAGCCCATGGGGTTTGGACGGTTCCAACGGTACCGTTGCCACATATCGAGGATATAATTCGTACTACGTGCGTTGCGTCAAGGATCTTTAATCCATTTAGATCCATCATTTGGTTAGAGCTAAAACGGCGCCAAAATTAGTGTCGTTTTAGCTTTAATTATGTCTACTAAACAGAAGTCAACACCGTCAACGATTACACCAGCTGCGCGGTATCTTGCGCAATCATCCACTCTTCGTCGGTGGGGATGACTACTACTTTTACTTTGGAGGCGTCTGTGCTGATGATGGTTTCTTCGCCTCGCACTTTGTTGCGTTCGGCGTCGATTTGGATACCTATAAAGTCCAACCCTTCGCACACAGTGCTGCGCAGGCTTGTTTGATTTTCGCCCACACCGCCTGTGAAAACGATGATGTCTACTCCGCCTAAGGCAGCCGCGTAAGCACCAATGTATTTTTTGATGCGGTATTCATACACGTTCAACGCTAAAATCGCTTTTTCGTTGCCTGCTTTCACAGCCGCTTCGAGTTCGCGCATATCGGACGAAATGCCTGAAAGGCCGTTTACACCACTTTGCTTGTTAATCAAATTAGAGACGCCTTGTGCGTCCAAATTTTCTTTTTCCATCAGGAACGTCAAGGCACCGGCATCTACATCGCCGCATCGCGTACCCATCAGCAAGCCTTCTACGGGCGTCATACCCATGGAAGTATCAATTGATTTGCCGTTTTTAATGGCCGTAATCGAACCGCCATTACCAATATGACACGTGATGATGCGCTGCTTGTCGTAAGGCACATTCAAAAATTCACACACGCGTTTGGACACGTAGCGGTGACTGGTGCCGTGAAATCCATAGCGACGCACGCCGTATTTGGTGTACAGGTTGTAAGGCAAGCCATACATATACGCATAATCGGGCATCGTTTGGTGAAAAGCCGTATCAAACACACCCACTTGCGGCGTGTTGGGCAACAGTTCTTTAATGGCATAAATGCCTTCGAGGTTGGGCGGATTATGGAGCGGCGCCAGGTCGATACATTCGACCATTTTTGCAATCACCTCGTCCGTGATGACCACACTGGAATTAAATTCCTCACCGCCGTGAACCACCCGGTGACCGACGGCATCAATTTCATTTAACGACTTAATGCAGCCGTAGTCAGCGCCGGTAATCGTTTCCATGATAAAATGGATCCCTGTTTTGTGTTCGGGAATGTCTTTCTCCAACACCACTTTTTCGCCGTTGGGCAACGTGAGTTTGAGGAAAGAACCCTTCAAACCGATTTTTTCGATGCCACCTTGTGCCACTGTTTCTTTGGTGTTCATGTCCAAAAGTTTATACTTGATGGACGAACTGCCGCAATTTAATACGAATACTTTCATAAAATTAAAAATTAAAAATTAAAAATTACGAATTAAAATTACGGTGGTTGTTGTCAAAGCTCGTAATTTTTAATTCGTAATTTTTAATTATTTTTTACTTGTGCTTGATTGGCGCAAATGGCAACCAATTTATAGATATCATCAACCGAACAGCCGCGCGACAAGTCGTTGACGGGAGCTGCCATGCCTTGCAAAATCGGTCCGACAGCTTCGGCTCCGGCGAGGCGTTGTACGAGTTTGTAGCCGATGTTGCCACACTCTAAATTCGGGAATATCAAGACATTAGCGCGTCCTGCCACTTTACTGCCGGGAGCTTTGCTTATGCCAACTTCCGGCACAACGGCAGCATCTAATTGCATTTCGCCGTCAATCAACAGGTCGGGAGCCATGGCTTGGGCAAGGCGGGTGGCTTCTACCACTTTGTCGACCAGTTCGTTTTTCGCACTGCCTTTGGTCGAAAAGCTCAACATCGCTACACGCGGTTCGATATTGGCGATACATTGTGCCGTACGCGCAGTGGCAACGGCAATTTCAGCCAATTCTTGTGCCGTAGGATTAGGCACCACGGCGCAATCGGCAAAAAACAGCAGGCCGTCTTCGCCAAATGATTTATCTTTGAGAAACATCAAAAAAGTACCGCTCACAACGCTGATACCCGGTTGAGTCTTGACAACTTGCAACGCGGAACGCAGCACATTGCCTGTCGTGTTGCGTGCACCGGCAATTTCGCCGTCGGCATCACCGTTTTTAATCATCAAACAGCCGCAATAGAGTGGATCTTCCACCACTTTGCGTGCCTCGTCAATCGTCATGCCCTTGCTTTTCCGCAGTTCGGTAAGCAGTTCGGCATATTTTTCCTTTTTGGGGTGATCGGCAGGGTCTATCAATTGGGCTCCTTCGATGTGTTGAAGTCCAAATTGCTTAGCTAAGCTCCTGATTTCTACCGGGTTACCCAACAAAATAATAGTTGCCACACCGTCGGCAATCAACTGATCGGCAGCATGAAGTGTGCGCGGCTCAGTGCCTTCCGGCAGCACGATGCGCTGTTTGTTCGCTTTCGCTTTCGCGATAATATCCTGTAGTAGATTCATAATGAAATGAAATTAATTTGTTTTCGGCTGCAAAGATACAAAAAATTGTAATGTCCACATTACAAAATTGATTTTTTGTAAAAATATTTTTCAAATAACTGATTGGCAGATTTAAAATTGCCGGCGATGCATCTGCTCTCTACGAGAACTTGGGTTTGTTTCTGTGTGGTTTTTGTTGGCGATTGCTTCCTTTTTTTCTAAATACTTTTCTTTTTTCTTGATGCTCAAACGCTTGGGGACTGTATTTCGGACCTTTCCCAATTTCAGGAGATAGGGGAATTTTATAGATTTCACGTTCGAGGAATTGCTCGATGCGATGAAATTTGCCCTGTTCGCGTTCGGATACGAATGTGACTGCCAGACCGTCTGCTCCGGCGCGGGCAGAGCGACCGATGCGGTGGATATAATCTTCGGCATCGCGTGGCACATCGTAGTTGAGCACCATCCCAATATCCTCAATGTCAATACCTCTGGCAACAATATCTGTGGCGACAAGGATGGCTATTTTGCCGTTTTTGAAATCCAGCAACACCTGTTCTCGCTCGGATTGCTCCAGGTCGGAATGCATCGCAGCCACACTGAATTTCATCATTTTCAACGTATAGGCGAGGTCTTTCACTTTAATTTTCGACGAAGAAAAGATGATACTTTTCGATTTCACCGGCGTGCCGAACAATTCCCGAATCAACGCCATTTTTTGCCCCTCATGGCAGATATAGGCAGCTTGCATGATGGCATCATTTGGTTTGGAAACGGCGAGCTTTATTTCTTCGGGTCGGCACAAAATTTTCTTGGCGAGTTGCTGAATTTTCGGGGGCATCGTGGCAGAAAACAGGATGCTTTGTCTGTTTTCGGGCAACTTCTTCACCACTTTCATAATGTCGTCAAAAAAACCCATGTCTAACATCCTATCTGCCTCATCCAGAATGAAATAGCGCACACCAGAGAGGTCCACAGGGTGCATTTCCAGCAAGGTAAGCAGTCGTCCGGGGGTAGCAACAATAATATCCACACCGTTCAGCAAGGCATTTTTCTGAATATCCCACGTCATTCCGTCTCCACCACCGTAAACGGCAAGGGTCGAGACCGGCACAAAATAGGAAAATCCCTCAAACTGCATGTCAATCTGCTGAGCAAGTTCGCGCGTGGGTGCCATGATGATGGCGTTGACAGACTTGTTGGAATGTTTTTCGGTCGTCAATTTATGTAGCAACGGCAAAATATAAGCCGCCGTCTTGCCTGTGCCGGTTTGTGCGCACGCTATCAAGTCTTTTCCCTCCAAAATAATGGGAATTGTCGCAGCTTGTATAGGGGTTGTTTCTTTAAAATTCATAGCATCAACACCCATGAGCACCGCCTCGTTCAAGTTTAATTCATCAAATCGCATAATTTTACTTTAAATTTGGATACAAAGGTACTAAAAAAATTCTCGTTGTTCGACCCCTCTGGGGTCGTATATTTATAGCTCACATATTCCATCTATAAATATGCGACCCCAGAGGGGTCGAACAATCTTAGTTCATCACAAAATCAAAAAAATCACAGTTCAGACAATTATCAGGGGATTACGGGTCAAGCCCGCAATGACAGGTTAGGAGTCAAGACCTTTAAACAGTAAATCCGCCTTACTTTTCCCGATGAAAGCGGCGATTTCTGATTGGGAAGCCACTTTAATTCGCTTGACACTCTTGTATTTTTGGAGCAGTTTTTCCTTGATCACGGGTCCGATTCCTTTAATAGCATCCAATTCCGAGACTACTTGCTGTTTGCTGCGCTTTTGGCGATGAAACGTGATGCCAAAACGGTGCGCTTCGTCGCGCAATTGTTGGATAAGTTTCAGCGTTTCCGAGTTTTTATCCAGATAGAGGGGAACGGAATCTTCGGGGAAATAAATTTCTTCCAAACGCTTCGCAATGCCAATTATCCCGATGGAACCGTACAAATTCAACTCTTTGAGTGCATCGGTTGCCGCGTGCAACTGACCCTTGCCGCCATCAATAACGATGAGTTGCGGGAGCGATTCTCCTTCCTCTGTTAAGCGGCGATAACGGCGAAAAACCGTTTCATACATTGAAGCAAAATCGTCAGGACCGACCACCGTTTTGATGTTGAAATGCCGATAATCTTTTTTTGCCGGTTTAGCGTTTTTGAACACGACGCACGAAGAAACAGGGTTGGTTCCCTGGATATTGGAGTTGTCAAAACACTCGATATGCAGTGGTAAGTTACTCAAATGCAAGTCGTTTTGCATCGTTTTCAGAATGCGCGTTGAGCGTTGTTCGGGATTCAGTTTTTCGGCATGTTTCAGTTGGTCGAGTTTATATTGACGAACGTTTTTTTCCGACAAAGCCAAGAGTTGCTTCTTTTCTCCTCGTTGCGGCACAGTAAAATTAACGTTAAGTAGCTCTATATCAGGGAGAAACGGAATAATTATTTCTTTTGCATTACTTTCAAATCGACTTCGCAACTCGATAATTCCCAAGCCCAGCAGATTTTCTTTCGACTCGTCCAAGCGTTTTTTATACTCGATGGTGTAACCTTGCACAATCGCGCCATTCACGATATGCAGGTAGTTGATATAGGCAGAATTTCCGCCTGAACTGTCTTGACCGTCGCCGGATTCATCGAAAGAAAAGACGTCTACATTGTATAAATTGGGACTGGCGACGATGGATTTAGATGAATAATTTTCCAGCAAATCGTAGCGTTCTTTCAGCAAGGCGGCTTTTTCAAATTCCATTTTCGCCGCTAAATCCAGCATCTCCTGGTAGATCATTTTGCTGATTTCTTTCGAGTTGCCTTTCAAGATTTCCTCGATGGAATCGATGTTTTTTCGATAATCGGCGGCCGATTGCAAGCCAACGCAAGGACCCAAACATTTCTTAATATGGTATTGCAAACAGACATGAAATTTGCCTTTTTCTATCGTTTCGGGCGTCAGAAAATGTCGACAAGTTCGCACCGGATACAACGCAGTAATCAATCGTAACAAGTATTTCACGTTCATCACAGCCGGATAAGGACCGTAATAATGCGAATTTTTATCGAGTTTTTGACGCGTCAGAAAAATTCGCGGGAATGGTTCGTTAGTCACAACCAGCCAAGGATACGTTTTGTCGTCCTTCAGCATGATATTGTAACGCGGTTGATGCTCTTTAATCAGATTATTTTCCAGCAAAAAAGCATCCTCTTCCGACTCCACCACCAAGTATTTGATGTCGCGAATTTTGCGCACCATGATAGCAGTTTTCGGTCGATCTTGCGTTTTATTGAAATAGGACGAAACACGGCGTTTCAAGTTTTTCGCCTTGCCGACATAGATAATTTTCCCGCTTTCATCGAAATACATGTAGACGCCCGGGCTTTCAGGGATAGTCGATATCCTGGCCAAAAGCACCGCCGCAACCTTGTCTGCATGTTTGTTTTCTGTCATCATATATTACTCTAAATTTACAAAGATAGCACCCTCATTTCTACCTGATTGCTTTCTAAACATCGTATTTAATCAGCGATGTGATTTCAATTTCCGGATCAAACAAGTCCCTACCCTTCAGGTCTTCCAATTCGATGATGAAATTCACGTAGATTTTTTTGGGATTGAATTTCTTGACGAGATTGGCGGCAGCAATCATTGTGCCGCCTGTTGCCAGCAAATCGTCGTGCAAAAGCACCACGTCGTTTTCATTCAATGCGTCTTGATGAATATACACGGCGTCTTCGCCGTATTCTTTATTAAACGATTCTGAGAACGTTGGTGCAGGCAGTTTGCCGAACTTGCGTACAGGCACAAAACCCGCATGCAAACGATGTGCGAGCATTGGACCAATAATAAAGCCACGCGATTCAATTCCTACCACTTTCGTAATTCCTTTGTCTTTGTACATCTCAAACAATCCATCCGAGATCTCCTGCAACGCATCCGCGTCTTTAAACAGCGTGGTCACATCCTTAAATTGGATTCCCGGAATAGGGAAATCCGGAATGTTTCGCACTAATTTTTCTAATTTTTCTACGTTCATCATATTTTATTTTTATGTTTTTATTGGCTACGCGCCTACACCAAATGAAGGCTTGTTAGCATGGGATGTCTCCGCTCACTTCGTTCGGTCGACATGACGGTAGTGGAGACATCCTCTGCCAACAAGCCTAATCCAAGCGTTTCCCCTTGAATTGACGACATTGGCCTGAGGCTACTGGTTAGTTAGCTTAGCTCTCTCCGAGAGCATGAATTGTTCCACGTGGAACAATTATCATTGCAATCGAAACGTGAGCAATCTTAACTTATCCTATCCCTAATCACTACGCTTCATCAGGGGGTTGTTCAAATTCGATCCCTTCCGCGAGCTCGTTTAGTTTATCAGCGACCAAGCAATACCAACAATACGTTGATGTCGTTAGGCGAAATTCCGGGAATGCGGCTCGCTTGGGCGATTGTTTCCGGATCTATTTTTGTTAGTTTTTGCTTCGCTTCAGTGGACAACGACTGTATTGTGTTGTAATCAAACTTGCCTCGAATTTTTACATTTTCCAAGCGATTGATTTTTTCTGCTACTATTTTTTCGCGGGCTATGTAGCCTTCGTACTTCATTAGAATTTCTGCTGCTTCAATGATTTCCGCTTTGCGATTAGGGATTTTGTCCAACTGCGCTTGAAAATCCGGCAAAAATTCTGCTAACTTTTCAATTGTTAATTGCGGACGCAAAATCAAATCTTGCAATTTTATGCCGTGCCGCAAAGGTGTTGTACCGAGCGATTCCAAGAACGTATTCATCTGCTCCGGTTTCACAGCATAATTTTTTGCAAACGAAACAATGCTATCAATCTGATCTTCTTTCTCTTTTAAGAGTGCATAGCGCTTCGCATCTGCCAAGCCTAAGTTATACGCCTTTTCTGTTAAGCGCCGATCGGCATCGTCTTGCCGCAACAAAATACGGTATTCGGCACGCGAGGTAAACATCCGGTAAGGCTCGTCGACGCCCTTCGTGACCAAATCATCGATTAAGACACCGATGTAAGCCTCATCACGTTTCAAAACAAATTCTGACCGGCTATTACTCCCTGAATTAGTATCTGTATTTGTCTTGCCATCCAAACTGGCAAAATTTGAATCAACTTTGTCCGAAGTAGTAGTGTTAGCTTTCAGGTGTGCATTGATGCCTGCCATTAATCCTTGAGCGGCAGCTTCCTCATAGCCTGTCGTGCCATTGATCTGTCCTGCAAAGAACAAATTACGGATGCGTTTGGTTTCGAGCGTATGATTGAGTTGGGTGGGCGGAAAGAAATCGTATTCAATCGCGTAGCCCGGACGATAGAGGTGTATGTTTTTGAATGCAGGGATTTGTTGCAACGCTTCCAACTGAATCGACAACGGCAAAGAGGACGAAAAACCGTTCAAATAATATTCTTGCGTGTTCTCACCTTCCGGCTCCAAAAACAGCTGATGTTGCAATTTATCAGTAAAAGTGACAATTTTTGTTTCGATACTCGGACAGTAACGCGGACCGATACTTTTAATCTGCCCATTATATAAAGGGCTGTCATTCAATCCATTACGCAATACATCATGGCACGCTTCATTCGTGTAAAGCGTCCAGCAACTCAACTGTTTGAGCAGACGAGGTGTAAAATCAAGGTAAGAGAATTTGTGAAAATCATTCTCCCCTACTTGCTCGCCGGTCAAGGAAAAATCGACGCTCCGGCCGTCGATGCGCACCGGTGTACCGGTTTTCATACGATCAACTTCAAAACCCAGCGATCTCAATTGTTCGGTAATCCCAAACGATGCCGGTTCGGCAATTCGTCCGCCTTGAATTTGCGTTTTTCCGACGTGCATTAAGCCGTTGAGAAACGTGCCTACGGTCAGGACTACGGATTTCGCCGAAAATATCGCACCCAGCGAAGTTTTAACCCCCTCTATAAGCGAATTATTTTTTATAACTAACTCTGTTACAGTATCTTGCCAAATAAATAAATTGGGTATAGAATCTAACGTTTCACGCCAAGTTTCGATAAACCGGGCACGATCGCTTTGCGCACGCGGACTCCATACGGCAGGTCCTTTCGAGCGATTGAGCATGCGAAATTGAATAGCCGTGCGATCGGTGACAATGCCCATTTGCCCGCCAAGAGCATCTATCTCTCTGACTATCTGCCCTTTAGCAATTCCACCAACAGCAGGATTGCAACTCATTTGGGCAATTTTGTTCATGTCCATAGTGATCAGCAAAGTTTTAGAACCCAACCGTGCCGCAGCTGCAGCCGCCTCACAGCCGGCGTGACCTGCCCCAACCACTATTACATCGTAATTAAACGTCATTTTATACTTAATTTAAGCGCTGCATTTTCATTGGCACGCATAATAACTGCATCTTCAGGCTTTTTATCTTTGAAACCGCACAAGTGCAAAATTCCGTGAATCATCACGCGGCGCAACTCCTCATCTTCTTCTGTACAATATTTTTTCGCATTGGAACACACCGTTTCCAACGAAATAAACATATCAGCCGAAATAATATCTTCCTTCGAATAATCAAACGTGATGATATCCGTATAATAATCATGAGCCAAATAGACCTTATTCATACGCAAAATTTCCTTATCGGAACAAAAAATATAGCTAATTTCGCCTATTTTTTTCTGATAGCTCTTAGCCACTTCTTGAATCCAAAGATTCATTTCTTTGTGCTTAAACTTCGGGATTTTAACTTCCACTGCGTTGTAAATTATTGCCATAGTACATAAATTATTTTTTCATAAAATAAGAACGTTTTTCGGGAGAAAAATGTTCAATGGCATAACGCAGAGCAGTGCGTGGCATATTTTTATGGTGTTTTTCCAAAAATTCTACCAAGACAATGCGGTCTTTCTTGCCCACTTCGCGCAACATCCAGCCCACAGCTTTGTGCATCAAATTATGTTTATGCGACAGCAATTTTTCTGCCAATGCCAACGTGTCGTCGAATTGCCGGTGCTTGATAAACGTCCACGTAGAAACGATGGCAATCCGTTGTTCCCACAAATTTTCGCTTTCTGCCAAGCGGTAGAGCACACTCCGGTCTGTTTTATCCAACAAATATAAGCCAATCACATCGCGACAGGTCACATCCACCAAATCCCAATTATTGGCTTTTCTGGCATTCTGCAAATAGAAATCAAAGATTGCCTGTTGTTCGTCTGCATCCGCTTTTTTGAATTGTTTGACGAGCAACAACAGACCTGCCAATCGCGCCTCATGGTATTCCGAATCCAGCAAAATTGAAATTTCGCTCAAGGGTAGTTTCGGACTTTTTTTCACAACATCCCGCGTCAAGGGCACGATAATCCCCAACATCACGTCCCCTTCGGCATATTGCCCTTTGCCGGTCTTGAAAAAACGCGACAAAAATTGCGCTTTTTCGGGATTGGCAACAGAAAGGAGCTCCTGAATAATAAATTTGGCGTTCATAGAGGCGGATTAATCGGCTAAAACGTCGTTTGTTTCCGGCAAACGTTCAAATAAAGCCACTACAAACGGGCAGACCGGCACAATTTTGACCTCATTTGTCCGCGCGAACTCAACAGCCTTATCGAATAGCTGTCTTCCGATACCCTGCCCTTCATATTGGGGACCAACACCTGTGTGGTCGATAACAATCGTGTCTTTTCCCTCCCAGATGTAAGTCATTTCTCCAACTTGCGCATCATCCATCAGGGCTTCAAACACGCCCGCTTTCCCATTGTCTTTTTGAATAATTTTCATGATTCGTTATTTATCTGTATTTTCATGCAAATGTAGGCATATTTTTTGAATTTCGGCTATTTTTTGTCTTGAACTGTGATTTTTTTGATTAAATGAAACACCCATGACAATAATTAGGGACACACAAGGGAATGATTATAGCCGAATCCCGAGGGGTTATCTGTAGTTTAATGTTTTTCAATCGGTAAAATTCCTGTCTTTGCGTTTAGGGAAGAAATGGCGGATTTTCCGGTTTTGCTTTCTAATTCTAAACGGGCATTTTTTGCAATTTCGCCGCCTTGTTTGGCTACGTTTAGGTGTTCGTCGAAAGAGTCGGGATTGGCTGTTTCCGAGATCTGCTTGGTGGAAAGTTCGGCGAGCATGTTTAGTACCAATTCGGTATTTGTCATGTTATCGCGTAAATTTTCTTTTTTCAACCCTTTGTATTGTTTGTATTCTTTGGTCGTTTGACCCGACCATGTTTTGGTCATAATATCAGTCAGCGTAGCAAATTGAACTCCCTCGTGTAAGCCTTTCGCTCTCCATTCATCAGTTAATTCTTTCCTAATTTCGATGCTTTTCAGGCGTTGGTTAATCCAACTATCAGAATAGCCCAGCCGTTTGTAATCCGTCATAGCTTGATCAATAGACAGTTCCGGATCTTGCAATTGGTCTAATCGTTGTTTGGCAATATGAGCAATCCACAGTTTAAAAGGTTCTGCTTTTGGGGATGGGATGGATTGAATTAGGCGGAATAATTGTTCCGTAGAGGCCACGTCCGTCAAATACTTTTTACCATCTTCTGCTTGCATTTTCAGTTGTCCCACATTTTGGGACAACTCACTTCCCTCTTCTTTCAATTTGGTTTTCAATGCATTCCAATATTTTCGCGGACGTGGACTATCCGTCAATATCGCGACCACATCAACTACAGAAAAATAATATTCTTCTGTACCTTCGTCCCAAACCGTGCGTACGTTTTTCTGTTCAAAAATTTTAATGCTTTCTTTCATGATTTTGTTTTTTTAATTTATTAATTTATACTTTATGTTCTCCTTTTTTTCTGGGGATTGCGGGTTCCTGAATCAAGTTCAGGACAGGCACGACTTTGTCGTCTCGCAATGACAGATCGTTTTCACTTTTTTATTTTTTTATTAATCACCAAACACGCGACCAGACCACAAAAAGCCCCGATTCCATCGAATAAAAAATCCATCCAGTCGCCGGTTCGAGCTGTAGTGAAGGACTGGATGATTTCGATGGAACCGCCGAATATAAGGGGGTAAATGAAGGAGCCCCAGAAAATGCGTGGTGTGCTGATGCGTGTTTTCAAATGGTTGGTAGTATCAAAAAAGACTACGCCGGAGACCGTCAAAAACATGAGCGCGTGAACTAATTTGTCGAAATTGGTCATCGGCAAGTCCATATTCAGTTCGGGAACTGTCATCAAACACAGCGTCCATATCACTACAAAAAGCACAATTGTAGGAGTATATTTTCGCAGAACAGTTAAATTTAGCATCATTTGTCGTCTTTTATGGCTCCGGCAAGGCTGCTGGCACCGATTCTAAACAGGTCCGGCGTCAACCATTCTTCGCCCAACACTTCTTTCACAATCGTGTAAAAATCAATCGCTTCTTTCGCCGAACGCACGCCGCCGGCAATTTTGATACCGATTTTCTTGTTGTGCAATTTGTGGTATTCTTTGATGGTTTCGCACATCACATACACCGCTTCGGGCGTGGCTCCCGGATAGACTTTTCCGGTGGACGTTTTGATGAAATCCGCCCCCGAATACATGGCTAAAATTGCCGCTTTTTTGATGTTGACGGACGTTTTCAGCAAGCCGGTTTCCAGAATCACTTTCAGCACGGCATCGCCGCACACATCGCGAATTTCCCTAATTTCATCGCAAACAACTTCGTAATCTTCCGACAAAAATTGTCCACAATTCAGCACCATATCAATTTCATCGGCACCGTCGGCAATCGCCAACGAAACCTCCGCTACTTTAATTTCCATAAAGGTTTGCGCCGACGGGAAACCGCCTGCCACCGACACAATCCGCACCGGCGTGCGCAATGTATCTTTGACCGTTGCCACAAAATTGGGATACACACAAATGCCCGCCACATTTTTGATGCCGGTTTTTGCACTGTCAAAATTATTGACGCTTTCCACGAATTTGAAGATGCTTTCTTCCGAATCTTCCGTTCCTAACGATGTCAAATCAATGCAGGAGTACAGGAATTTCAACACTTCCGCCGTGTGATTTTCGGCAGATTTTCCGACAATAGAACCGACATTTTTGCTTATTGTCGCTTCGTCTAAATTCAAATCGAACTTACTGAGAATTTCTTGGTATTTATCCATTTTTTCTTTGTTTTTACAGTGTGCGACAAAGGTACAAAATATTTGTATAAAATTTGGTGGGTTGAAAAATAATTCATTACCTTTGCATTCTCTATGATAAAGCAATGGTCTAAATATGTGTTGGTGGGAGTGCTTTCTTTCATTCTGATGTCTGCTACAACGGGCGGCATCCTGATGATGGAATGTAATGGCTGTGCCCATTGTGCAGCGGAAGAGTCCACCTCTTGCTGTGAGGAACCCTCACACAATTCTGCCGGCCAACAACAAGACAGTGCTAATGCCTGCAAAATTGAGTTTTGGAAAGCATCAGATTTCTCTGTTTCGACCAATAGTGATGGCGTGATAAAAGTACCTGTACGTGATTTGGTGCTTTCATTTGCTGCCATTACGCTCTTTTCTTTTGAGCCAACAATCTCATTTACAGAGCGTTTTATCCCTCCAAACAATCCTGTTTATTCTTTTGGACGAGCCATACTTGCGTCTAATTGTGTCCTCATTATTTAAATGTTGTCATTGCGGGACGACAAAGTCGTGGCTGTCCTGAACTTGATTCAGGAACCCGCAATCTCCTCACAACAAAGCACTCTTTAGTTCAGGGGATTCCCGCCTGCGCGGGAATGACAAAAAAACATAATAATCCGGCTTTCTTAAGTCCCCCTTGAGGGGGATTTAGGGGGCTTTTAAAAATAAGAAAAT